>CAIZFH010000156.1 GCA_903932155.1 uncultured Granulicella sp.
ACCTTCGTCTCCCCGCAGACCTTCAACAGCCTCTTCACCATGCATGGCACCACCATGGTCTTCTTCGTGGGAATGCCCATCCTCTTCGGATTCGGCAACTACCTTGTCCCGCTCATGATCGGCGCTCGCGACATGGCCTTCCCCCGCCTCAACGCCTTCAGCTTCTGGATCTCCGCCTTCGGCGGCTTTCTACTCTACTTCAGTTACTTCGGCGCCAGCGGCCTCTCCGGTGCCGGCGGTGCGCCAGATGTTGGATGGTTCGCCTACGCGCCGCTCACCGCCCACGTCTTCTCCCCCGGCCACAGCACAGACTACTGGACTCTCGCCATCCTGCTCAGCGGAATCGGCAGCATCGGCACCGCGCTCAACATCGTCGCCACCACGCTCTGCATGCGTTGCCCCGGCATGAAGCTCAGCCGCATGCCTCTGCTCGTCTGGCTCTATCTGGTCACGTCCTCGCTCGTCTTCGTCACCATCAGCCCGCTCACCGCCGCGCAGATCATGTTGATGCTCGACCGCTACGCCGGCTCCCACTTCTTCGACACTCAGGCCGGCGGCTCCGCTGTCCTCTGGATGCACTTCTTCTGGATCTTCGGCCATCCTGAGGTCTACATCCTCATCCTCCCAGCCTTCGCCTTTGCCAACGAGATCATCCCCGTCTTCTCGCGCAAGGCCATCTTCGGCTACCCCGCTATGGTCGCCGCATCCGTCGGCATCGGATTCATCAGCCTCAGCGTCTGGGCCCACCACATGTTCACCGTCGGCCTCGGCCCCGGAGCCAACACCTTCTTCACCCTCGCCACCATGGTCATCTCCGTGCCCACTGGCATCAAGCTCTTCAACTGGCTGGCCACCATCTGGGGCGGCAAAATTCACTTCACCGCTTCCATGATGTTCGCCATCGGTTTCCTCTTCCAGTTCCTCATCGCCGGACTCACTGGAATCATGCTCTCTGTCGCGCCCTTCGACTGGCAGCTTGGCAGCAGCTACTTCGTCGTCGCTCACTTCCACTACGTCCTGGTCGGCGCCATCCTCTTCATGATCTTCTCCGCCTTCTATTACTGGTATCCCAAAATGTCAGGCCGCATGTTGAGCGAGCGCCTCGGCAAATGGCACTTCTGGATCTTCCTCATCGGCTTCCATCTCACCTTCGACTTCATGCACGTCCCCGGCCTTCTCGGCATGCCCCGCCGTATCTACACCTACGAGGCAGACCGCGGCTGGATGATCTGGAACATGATCATCTCTAGCGGAGCCATCTTCCAGGCCGCCGGAACCCTGCTCTTCGTCTACAACATGGTCTGGTCGTACTTCAAAGGCCCCATCGCCGGCCCCGATCCCTGGGATGCCTGGACCCTCGAGTGGTCCACTCCCTCACCTCCACCTGAATATAACTTCGCCGTAATTCCCACTGTCGACAGCCGCCGTCCCCTCTGGGACATCAAGCATCCCGACGATCCCGACAGCCGTTACGAATAGAGAGGATCACGCACCTTGAGCCAGACCGCCATCATCCCGCAAACCACCCCCTGGGTCCTGCCCTCCCGCGGAGTCGTTGGCATGGCCTGCCTCATCATCGCCGAATCCGCCATCTTCACCATCTTCGTCGTCGCCTATCTCTACTACCTCGGCAAGGATCGCACCGGCCCCACCCCGCGACAGGTCCTCGACCTTCCCATCTTCACCTCCATCTGCCTGCTCTCCAGCAGCATCTCCGTTCACCTCGCCGTCTCCGCACTGCACAACGCCAAGCGCGGCCTCTGCTCTCTCTGGCTCGCTGTCACCGTCCTCCTCGGCAGCATCTTCCTTGGCGGCACTGCGCTCGAGTGGTACAAACTGATCGTCCACGATGGCCTCACCCTGCAAACCAATCTCTTCGGCACCACCTTCTACTCGCTGGTCGGCCTGCACGCCACGCACGTCCTGGTCGGCCTCGTCATGCTCTCACTTGCATTGATCTTTTCCCTCAATGGCTCCATGACCGCCAAACACACCGGCCGCCTCGAAGTCCTCTCTCTCTACTGGCACTTCGTCGACGCCGTATGGGTCGTCGTCTTCACCGTCGTATACGTCCTCGGCAGATAATTCATCCCACAGAAAGGAGCCCCGATGTCCGACGATCCCGCCACCATCCAGCTTCCCCGCCCCACCGCATGGCCCATGGTTCTTGCCCTCGGCCTCTCGCTCATCTTTGCGGGAATGGTCACCAGTCTTGCGGTCGGCATCCTCGGTCTTCTGCTCACCATCGCAGGCATCGTCGGCTGGTTTCGTCAGGTGTTACCGCACGAGGCGCATGTCTCCGTCCCCGTCCACGACGAACAGGTTGAGATCGCCAGCCTTCGTACTCTCATCCAGCATCCTCCCCACGCCGCCAGCGAGTCACCGCGCAAGATCCTCCCCGTCGAAACCTTCCTCATCAGCAACGGTATCAAGGGCGGCATCGCCGGTGGGACGGCGATGGTTGTCCCGGCGACAATCTTCAGCCTGCTCAAATACCACAGCCTTTGGTACTCGGTGAACCTTTTAGCGGCGGGCGGCTTCGTCAGTTGGTCGGGGGCCAGCAACGCATTCCTCAGCCAGTTCCATCTGCAGGGAGTGATCGCAGGATTCCTCATACAGGGCTTTGTCTCGCTACTGGTTGGCCTTCTCTACGGGGCTATGCTGCCTATGTTTCCCAGATATCCCATCTTCACGGCGGGCTTCATGGTGCCGCTGCTGTTTACTGGAATTGTGTACTCGGCCCTCAACTTTGTCAGCCCCATTCTCAACCAACGCATCGATTGGTTCTGGTTCATCCTCTCCCAGTTCGCCTTCGGTCTGGTCTGCGGCTTCGTCGTCAACCTGCAAACCAAAGTGCGCACGCCCCAATTCCAGGCCCTTCCATTCGCCCTCCGCGCAGGCCTGCACAGCGATCAGCCTGAATCCGATCTTGATAAGTCCGCCGTTTCGCAATCTCCCGCCAACTATACAGACAAGGAAGACGGCCGCCCATGAACCTGCGTTCCCTCATCCCGTCTCTTCTCGCCTGCGCCGCGGTGCTTTCCTCCGCAGGCTGCAACTCTGCGCCCGGCAGGCCCGGCCCCAATCCTGAAGTCGCTCGCCCCGAACAGCTCCTCGACTTCTCCACTCTCTACGCCCAGAACTGCGCCTCCTGCCACGGCGTCAACGGCCACAACGGCGCGGCCATCTCGCTCGCCAACCCCGTCTATCTTGCCGTCGCCGGCGTCGGCAATATCCAACGCGTCACATCCCTCGGCGTTCCCGGCACCGCCATGCCTCCCTTCGCGCGCTCCGCCGGCGGCATGTTGACCGACCAGCAAATCGCCGTTCTCTCTCAGCAGATGGTCGCGCTCTGGGGCAATCCCTCCACCATCGGCGGCATCACTCCACCTGCCTACGCCAGTTCCACACTCGGCGATCCAGCACGCGGCCTGCAGGCCTTTATGAAATTCTGCGGCCAATGTCACCTCGATGCCTCGTACCCCAACGGCCTCCCAACCGGGGCAGTCTCCATTCTGCTACCGCAAATGCCCGACAAGCTCGCGCCCGGGTCCCTGATAGATCCCGCCTACCTCGCCCTCATCAGTGACCAAGGCCTGCGCAGCTTCCTCATCGCCGGTCAGCCCGAGCAGGGAATGCCCGACTGGCGTCATCACCTCACCAACCCAGCCCGCGCCATCACCGACCAGGAGATCACCGACCTCGTAGCCTGGCTCGCCTCGCATCGCATCGCAACCCCCGGCCAACCTTATCCATCGCATCCGTAGCAAGCGGAGAGACCCATGAGCGAAGATCAAATCAATCCCGCCCCGCCAGTCCATAGCGATCCAGCCGCCCACTCCCGCCGCGTCTTCCTCTTCAAGCTCTCCCTCGCGCTCAATGCCGCTGTCGGAGCAGTCCTCGCTGTGCCTCTGGTCAGTTACCTACTCGGCCCTGCTCTGAAAAAATCCTCCTCCATAGGCGCATGGATCCCCCTCGGCCCACTCACCGACTTCCCCATCGGCGAAACCCGTCTCGCCAGCTTCCGCAGTCCCGTCGCCAGCTTCAACGACGGCGACACCGCTAACACCGCCTGCTGGGTGCGCCGCATCGCTGATCAAGAATTTCAGGTCTTCGCCATCAACTGTGCGCATCTTGGATGCCCTGTCCGCTGGTTCGCTCAATCCAAACTCTTCCTCTGCCCCTGTCACGGCGGCGCCTACTACGAGGACGGCTCCAGAGCCTCCGGCCCGCCTGAGCGCGGCCTCTTTGAGTACCGCTACCAGATCGCCAACAACGCCCTCCTCATCCATGCAGGCGACATGCCCACACTCGCCACTCAGGCCTCCTGCAAACCCAAGCCATTAATCCAGATTCACCCCGCCACACCCCAATCCGCCGAATCCACCTCTCCGAGGTCCAGCCAATGGCCAGCTTGAAACAGCGCGTTCTTGATTGGTTAGACCTGCGCCTCGGCCTCATCCGCCCACTCACCGATGCCGCCACGCATCCCACACCCGTCAACAGTGCAAGCTGGCTCTACGTCTTCGGCTCCGCGGCAACAGTCCTTCTTATCCTGCAAGTCGTCACCGGAATCCTTCTCGCTCTCGTCTACAGCCCATCGGCCAACGAGGCCTGGGCCAGTCTCGGCCTGCTCAACCACACCATCCCGCTCGGTTGGTATCTCCGCGCCCTGCACGGCTGGGGATCAGACTTCATGATCGCCATCGTGCTCCTGCACATGGTCCAGGTCTTTCTCTTCGGCGCCTACAAATTCCCCCGCGAGTTGACGTGGATCGTCGGCGTCGGCCTTCTTCTTCTCACTCTCGCCATGGCCTTCACCGGCCAGGTCATGCGCTTCGATCAGGACTCCTACTGGGGTCTCGGCATCGGCGCATCCATCATCAGCCGAGTCCCGTTCATCGGCGCGCCTCTTGTTCATCTTCTGCTCGGCGGGCCCATCCTCGGCGGAGCAACCCTCTCCCGTTTCTTCACCCTGCATGTCTTCGTTATCCCAGGCCTTCTCCTGGCCGCTGTCGCCGTCCACATCTGGATGGTTCTCCTCCACGGCGTCAGCGACTGGCCCATGCCCGGCCGCATCGTGCGCCGTACAACATATCAGCAGCAGTACCACGAGCTCACCGCCTCCACCGGCATCCCCTTCGTCCCCGACGCCGCATGGAAAGACGCCGTATTCGCCGCCGCAATCATTCTCGCCGTCATGGCCTGCGCCTTCTTCTTCGGCCCCATCGGTCCCAGCGGAGTACCCGATCCCACCATCATCCAGACCGCGCCCAAGCCCGACTTCGCATTCCTCTGGATCTACGCAGTGCTCGCCTTCCTGCCCACCTCGCTGGAAACTCCAGTCATGATGATCGCGCCAGTCCTCATCATCGCCGCGCTACTCCTTCTACCCATCTTCGCCGGCGAAGGCGAGCGTCACTGGTCGCGCCGTCCCGTCGCCGTGCTGCTTATCTCCGTCATCGCGGTTACGCTCGGAATCTTCACTCACCTCGGCACCTACACGCCGTGGAGCCCCATCATGGACGCGTGGACCAGCGCCCCCATTCCGCCCAGTCTCCTCCTCAACCGCACTCCGCTCGAACGACAGGGCGCCCTCGTCCTCCAGGACAAGCAGTGCCGCAACTGCCACTCCATCGCCGGCGCCGGCGGTCAGCGTGGCCCCGCGCTCGACGCTATTGCATCCCGCATGACAGAAGATCAGATCATTCGCCAGGTCCTGCAGGGCGGCGGCAACATGCCCGCTTACGGCAACGCCCTCAACCCCTCCGAGACCAAGGCCCTCATGCGTTTCCTCATGACCCTGCGCGGCAACAACCTCGCCCCCGCCATCGACGCCTCCACTCACCTCACCCACCCCACCTCATCCCCGCCGAAGCCATAGCCCCATGTCCCCCGCCGTCCACGATATCTTCGCCGATTGGACCCTCCCCCTCGGGCTCACTCTCTCCGTCGCACTCCTCGCCGCCCTATACCTCCGCGGCTGGCTCGCCATCCGCCGCACCCGCCCCGCGCAGTTCGACTCCTTCCGTTTCGCCTCCTTCCTCTCCGGCCTCGCCCTCTTCTGGATCGCCTCCGCATCCCCACTCGATGGATTCGCAGACGCACTCCTCACCGCCCACATGGTCGAGCATCTTCTCCTCATGTCCGCCATCCCCATGCTTCTTCTCTACGCCCAGCCGGTCGTCCCGCTCCTGCGCGGCCTTCCCACATTCATCATCCACTTGCTAGTCGGCCCGCTACTGCGTGTTTCCATCCTCCGCCGCATCGCGCACTGGCTCGTCTCGCCTGCCATTGCATGGCTTGCCATGAACCTCGCCTATCTCTGCTGGCACGTCCCCGCCGCCTACAACTTCGCGCTGCAGAACGAAACCGTCCACGGCATTGAGCATCTCTGTTTCCTCTTCACCGCGCTCCTCTTTTGGTGGACCATCCTTCGCCCTTGGCCCGCCACCCCTCGCCCCAACGATTGGGGAGCCATCGTCTACCTCGCCCTCTCCGATGTCGTCATGACACTGCTCTCAGCCTTTCTCGCCTTCTGCGACCGTCCCGTCTACAGCTTCTACATCGACCACCCCAACCCCTTCCTCATCCCCGTGCTCGACGATCAGGTCCTCGGTGCCGTCCTCATGTGGGTCCTCGGCTCCTTCGCCTTCCTCATCCCCGCCATGCTCCTCACCCTCCGCCTCCTCTCCCCATCCAAGAAGTCGGGTGCCCCATCCTTGCCGCAGCCTTATCGCGGCTAGCGTGGGATTTCGGGTGCCCCATTCATCGCGGTTCTATCGCGATGGGTGGGTTATCGTTTGCGGCAGCAAACGACCCTTCTTTCGACCACTCACAAACACTCGTCATTCTGGAGCAGCAAGAATCTCCGTCGCTGCCCTTGCTTGTTCCTGCTTGTCATTCTGAGCGCCGCGAAGACTCCCCGTAGTGACACTTGCCGTTGCCGATTCTTAACTAACCACTACCCACTAACCACTGTTTTTCTTGTCAATACCCTCGAACCTCCAAATTCCCCGTAACCCACTCCATCCAAATCACATAAAAGTTGAAAATAGTTGGCATACTAGTTTCTATCCACGGCGTACAATTAAGGTAGTGAGTTAAACAAGAAGCCCGTCTCCTAGGACGGGCCTTTGTATTTAACCGACGCGGGTGCCCCATTCATGCGGTCTTATCGCATGAGTGGGATCCGGATCTTTGCTTTTAATCTCTCCAAGCCGCCGCCGGGGTCGTATACCACCGGTACATATACTTTAATCTTTACTTTGAATACTTTGCGAAGGTAATTATCCCTTGACATCAGGTACGCGTTATGGCATACTTGATTCATTATGAAGGTCAAACAATCCATTCCGGTCGCTAAACGGTTCACAATACAGCAGTTCAACGCTCTATTCCCGACTGATGACGCTTGCCTTGTTTGGCTCATGGGGCAGCGTTATCCCGATGGTATCGCATTCTGCGATAAGTGCCTCACCGAGCGCAAACATCACCGCATCGCAGCGCGTAGAGCATGGTCTTGCGACTACTGCGGCAAGATGATCTCGCCTACAGCGGGTTCGATCTTTGCCAAGTCGCCTACGCCTTTGCGCCTCTGGTTCTATGCGATGTACCTCATGGGTCAAACCCGATGCGGCATCTCGGCCAAACAGATTCAGCGCGAAACCGGCGTGACTTACAAGACGGCATGGCGCATGTTCAAGCAGATTCGTACCCTGATGTCGGAGGACATCAGACTGGAGGGATCGTCAGTGGAATGCGACGAAACCTACTACGGCGCAGCCCTCAAAAATAAACATCGTAGCAAACTGAAGCAGGGTACGCATAAGGATAAGCAACCCATCTTCGGCATGGTCGAGCGCGGCGGTCGGGTTGTGACGCGAGTGGTTCCGAACGCCAAAGAAACAACCCTGCTGCCGATCATCGCGGAGCGCGTACTGCCAGCGTCCACCATCTTCACAGACTGCTACACACCATACGACAACCTGCACAAGATGCCGCAAGGATACAATCATCAGCGCATCAACCACGGCGCGAAGGTCTACGTCATGGGAGACATTCACACCCAATCCATCGAAGGCTTCTGGAGCCTATTGAAGCGTGGGATCGGGGGAGTTTATCACTCGGTCAGCGCGAAGTATTTGCAGTCGTACTGCGACGAATACAGCTACCGATACAACCGCCGATTCGACGATCAGCCGATGTTTACTTCGCTGCTTGTTGATGCCGTGGCGAAGGCGGAATAGCCTTCTTTACAAGGTCTGAGAATGATTGCAGCGTGGTGGGCTGCATCATGGCTTGAATCTCAGCCGATGGGATCAACACAGCACGTTTGCCGTTTTGCTTCTCTTCGTCCGTTAGCTGCCACGGTTTCCGCATGACAAGATGATACCACTACAGACTAATCAGCGGCCCTTCGATATGTTTGCCCACCCGCCAGAAGTTTGACCATAACAGTAGAGAATGCCACAATGCCGACTTCCGGTACATCAATCACTTCGCCGCGTCGGGCTCGATCTGCGAAGAACATTATGGTCACTCCCACTATCTGATTTGTGGATTCACAGAAGCGGAGCACGTCTCCGCGATCCGTCTCTACATAACGGACGCCGCTCTTAGGCTGTGCAAAGGTGACATACAGAACATCATCGTCTTCATCATAAGAGAAGGTCATTTTCCACCTCCTGTAGATTTAGATGCCACAGGACGGACATAAACCGTATTGCCAACGTGCGGCTTGTCGAATTCCTCTGGCATTACAGGGAACGCAGAGTTCATCTTGGCGGTAGTCTGCCCCACTTCCATAAGGCTTATATCGTCAAAAGTTGCGACAACTCTAATTTGAACGGAATCAGAACAAACATATTCGAAAATCTGAGCGTCGTTTCGAGTGGCACTCTCTCGAATTTTGTCGGGATCGGATATTGCTTTTTGAACGTCCCCCAACCTGCCGTGCATCTCAGGATGCCCCTTTAGTACATGAGACTCCCACGTACTCTGGGCACAGATAACCTGGTTCCCGCGAGGTTCGCTTGTTGTAAAAATAAGCGGCTTTCTTAGTTTATCTTCGGCGGCTTTGGTGGCCATTTGATCTCGCCATTCTGCAATTCGTAGCCCTCGACCGTTTTCGCCAAAGCAATCGAAAGAGCCTTCAGCATGGTAGGAGCGAGAGCTATACTGGCCCGAAGTTCCATTCTTGGGGGATTCGCTGGGCCATCGGACAGCACTTCCGAAAAGATCACCCGAAAGTCGTGGGGGGATTGCATCACGGTAGCATTGTTCGAATAGACCGGAACCACTCCGGCTGGATTCGCCAGTGACATAGCGTTCAAATTTATATCGAACTTCTGGAGTTTTTGCTTGTTGGTAGCCATAGCTCAATAAGCATACCCCAACATGTGCTCTCTGGGCCAAAATTTTGGTAATCGGTCGCTGCCCTGTCACGGTCATTTCATTGTACCTGAGTCGAAGGGATATTTACCTTTGCGAAAAGTACCCTGGGGGGGGTACCCACGATGACTGAACCGATTCCAGCGACCGTTGCCCCATGCATCGCAGCTTCATCGTCATTGGTGGGGTTCATGCTTACAGCTTGCAACGTACGACTTACAACCCCCTACCGCCCCGCTGTCACCAGCCCGCCCCCTACTCAGCCACCACCCGGTTCCGCAACTCCCCAATCCCATCAATCGCAACCACCATCTCATCCCCAGCCTTCAGCCATCGCTGCGGAGTCCGTCCCATCCCCACCCCCGCCGGCGTTCCTGTGCTGATCACATCGCCAACCTGCAACGGCACAATGCTGGAGAGATATTCAATCAGCGCGGGAATCTTGTACATCATCTGGCTCGTGTTCGCGTCCTGCAACCGCTCCCCGCCAATTGTCATCGAGATTCCCAGCCTGTGCGGGTCGGCAATCTCGTCTTTGCTCACTACCCACGGCCCCATAGGCGCAAATGTCGGAAAGCTTTTGCCCAGCGACCACTGCGTTGTCGCCCGCTGCACGTCGCGAGCGCTCACATCGTTCATCATCGTATACCCGAAGATGTGTTCTTCCCACTTGCTTGCCGTAATCCGGTGCCCTGCCTTGCCAATCACCACCGCCAGCTCAGCTTCGTAGTCCACCATCGAGCTGTTCGGCGGCAACACGACATCCGCGCCCGGTCCCACCACCGCCGACGACAACACGATAAACACAGTTGGCACATCCCGCATCTTGGTGCCGGACTCGATCGCGTGATCGGCGTAGTTCACCCCAATGCCGAAGATGCGAGGTGGATTCGGCACCGGAGCCAGCAACCGCACCGTGTCCAGCGCAACCGTTGCGCTGGAGCGAGCCAAATCCGTCTGCACACTATGAGGAGCACTCATGAATGCAATCGCGTCTTTGAATCCCTGCGCACCTAGATCGACGATTCCCTGCTCCACCTGCAGCCCGGGCCTCGGTTCCTTGCCATCTTCAGCAAACGTCACCAGCCTCATCCCGCGCTTCCTCCACCCCTCATCGCGCTTCTTAACTCGCCAGCTTCTCGTAGAGCACTCGACTCGTCTTGTCCCGCCGCATCTCTTCGCGCAGACGCTCGATCCCGCCGTCCTTCACCAGCCGTTCGCGCAATGCCTCGTACGGTTCGCGCGTCTGCATCGACAGCAGCATTACCTCCTGGTTCAGCTCCTCGTCACTTACCGTAACTCCCTCGATCACTGCAATACGGTCCACGATCAGCGTGGCTCTCACCTCGCGCTCAGCCTGATCCCGCTGTGCCGCGCGCAGGCGTACGAAGTCCAGCTTGCGCATATCCTCCGCCTTCATTCCCTGCTGTGCCAATGCGCGCAGTCCGCGGTCCAGTCGCGCATCCACCCGCTGCTGCACCAATGTTTCTGGCACCGGAAATTCAAAGCGCCCCATCACATCGTCCAGCATCTTGTTCCTCGCGTTCGCCTCCATCGCCTCACGCTTGCGAGTGCCCACGCGCTCCCGCAGCAGCTTCTCGAAATCCTCCCAACTCTCGCTGTTGCCAAGCTGCTTAGCCAACTCTGCGTCGCGCTCCGGAAAGGTCTTCTTCTTGATCGCCTTCACCGTAACGTCATAGCCTACCATCTGACCTGCCAGCTTCTTCTCGCCGAAATCCGCCGGATACTCCACCTCGAACTTCAGCTCCTGACCAACCTTCGACCCTCGCAATGCATCGTTGAACGCCGCCAGCGTGTTCTTCCCGCCAATCTCGATCAGAACATCGTCTCCGCTGATCGGCTCCTCCGCCGGAGTAGTCGAAGTCACGCCCTCCTCCGTCACCGTCTGCGCCAGCGGCTTGATCTCGCCGCGAAACTGGATCTCAGCCCAGTCGCCCTCCGCAAGTGCGCGCTCTTCTTCCACCGTCTCAACCACCGCCTGGCTCTCCAGAACATAGCCAAGCTCCGCCTCAAACTCCTCTTCTGTCAGATCTGTCTGCGGCTTCTCCACCCGCACGGTCTCATAGCCCGCCACATCGAATTCCGGAAGCACCTCGAACGCAGCCTTGAAGCGCAGCGGTTGCCCATCCGTCAACTGCAAGTCAAGCAACTGAGGCTCCGACACTGGCTGCAGCTTCTGCTCCACAATCGCCTTGCGAAAGCGCTCAGACACCAGAGCCTGCAGTACCTCCTCGCGCACTTCCCTGGCAAACCTCGTCCGCACCAGCGACTCCGGCACCTTGCCCGCGCGGAAACCAGGAATGCGCGCCAGCTTCTGGTAACGCTTGATCACTGTCTTGAACGCCTTCGCTACATCCTCCACCGGCGCTTCCACTGCAACCTCCCGTGTCAACAGGGGATTCAGCGACGGCCCTTGCTCCTGGCTATGGTCGTGCTCGTGATCGTGTTCATGGCTGTGATCGTGCCCGTCTTCATGGCTGTGATTGTGGCCGTGTTCGTGATCGTGCTCATGATCTTCAACAACTCCGGTCACCAACTGTCCCTCACCGGACGTCTCCGTCACAGTCTCGTTTGTTTCCTTGCTATCAGTCGAATTCAAGTCAGTCCCTTCCATTCGGACGGTTTAGCCACGCCCGTTAACGCGCGCTCGCAAACGCCCCTCTTCCACTCTACGGGTCTTGTTTGCGAAGGGTCAAACGACCGGGCCATTGCCCGCTCGCACCTTCCCCTAATCCGGTATCGGGTTGCCCGCCAGCGAGTACAGCTCCAACCGCACCTTCCATTGCGTCGTCTGTCCCGGCTGCAGTATCACCATTCCGGTATCGGTGCCCTTCCCCCACTCCCGGCCCAACGGATCGTCCAGGTTGAACTGAGGTCCAATCGACACATAATCTGCATCCGCCGGTGCATCCACTCGAAATGCCTTGATCGTCGGACTCATAGCGGTTATTCGCAACCCGTAATCGTTCGTCGGATCGCTCAACTCTGCAATCGCGAAGTTGCCCAGAAGCTCACGGCGCAAGGCTGTGAAATTGTCATCCAGGTCCATCTTGCCCAGCGCTACGCCGCCACGCCCAGTAAAGTCGTACGCTGTGCCAGCAATCGGCAGCAGAACTCCCGATGGCATCCCGCTCGCTCGGTCGCGCACATCCTCCCGCTTCTCGGCAGCAAGATGCAATCGCAACTGTTCCCGGTTTCCATCGAAGATGGCAAACCGCGGATGCCATCCGATGCCCACCGGTTCCGCTACATCGCCCATATTGCGCGCCATCACAGTGATTTCGATCCACTGGCTGCCCAGCAGCACGGTCATGGTCACGTCCGTCTTCGAAGGCCAATGGACCCCAAAATCCTTAGAATGGAAGACAGCCTTAGCCTGTCCGCCATCCGGCAACGCAGTCATCTCCGCGGAGTCCGCTCCCTCTTCCAGCAGCAATCCACCAACTGCCAATCCGCCAGCGCCACCCGGCACAGTCATCACATGCCCTCGCCAGTCAAGGCTCATCTTCCCAACCTCATGCGACGGCGCTCCCCAAAGCGGACCAGACCACGGAATCTCAAAGGCTCCCCCCATCGCCATGCTCTGCATCCCATTCGCATCGTCACCATTGCCGCTCATCACATTCGCAGCACTGTCGAGAGTTGGCGATGCAATCAGATTCACCTCGCCCTTGCCCGGGATGTAGGCCCCGATCTGCAGCACATTCATCCCTCGGCCTGGCAATAGCGTCGCAGACAGAAACTCCGGCATCGAGCCCCCTGTCAAACGGATGCGAGTCAGTACCATCGCCTCCTGGCCACCCAGACGCGGCACGGGAGCATCCACCCGGTCGGTCGAGATCTTCGCCTTCAACCTGTATATCTTTCCTCGTCCCCGTTCGCGATAGGCTAAGCTCAGCCCCCCAGCCAGCACAACCAGTAAAAGGCCTGTAACCATCCCAGACCGCATCACACCTCTGCGCCACACCCTAAGGAATAACGATGCCAACCACCGCTGCGCCATCGCCAGATATATCTTGCTCATCCGTGGGTCTTCCAAATTGCTCGCCCCGTCCTTCTACTTGGATGGTTTCTATCCACCCTGCAGCCTCTTCAGTTTATCTCCCTTTGTCCGCTCATTCCCACCACGAAATATCGCCCAACTGCACGGGCACGCATAATCCCCGGCGCAACCAATCCGTCTTGATGCGAATCTTATGCATAGACGAAAGAAATTGTCACGACAAGGAGATAGTATGAGTGCAAAAGGGATCTGGATCGCTTTTGGAGTAGGTGTAGCCGCGGGTACGGCCGTCGCGCTTCTCTACGCGCCACAGCCCGGCGTCAAGACACGCCGCCAGTTGCGCAGGAGCTTCGACGACGGCGTGGATTACCTCGAGGACGCCGCATCCAACCTCAAACAGCAGGCCGAATCCCTCAGCAACGAGGCCCGCAAGGCCTTCAAGCGCTCCAAGGGTCAGGTCGCCGATGTCGTCGAGATGGCGTCTGAAGCCGTCTCCGGAGCAGTCAAAGGCGTCCAGTCCATGATGTAGCCCGCTCTACTCCGGCGGTCCTACCGTCACCACAAAATACGCCAGCTCCGAATCTCCCGTGTTGGCAATCCAGTGCTGGTCGCCAGCGCAGCATATACCTACGTCCCCGGCCTCCATCTTGTGTTCTACGCCGTTCAAAAAGAGCGTCGCCGTTCCGCGCTGCATCAGCCATATCTCACTGTGCAAATGCGTTCCAACGGCCTCGTGAGGAGCTCCCGCCTGCTGCACCGACTCATGCATCTCCAAGCGAATGTTCCCCGCCTTCAGCATCCCGGTCAGAAATTGGTGCGACTCGTGCCCGCCCTGCATACCGCGCCCTGCAATGGGCTTGTAGACCCCTGACGTCAGCTCCTTCATGCCGGCCGGACGCGCCCCTGCCGCTGCCGTTGCAGCAGCCGGACTCGCCGCTGCCTGCCCTTCGGCCTCCCCGGCTAGGGCTCCTATTGTAGCCAACAGCCCCGCCAGCATCCCTGCAAAATTCCTCCTGTTCATTACATCCTCATTCATCCCATCCATCGTGTCTCTCCTCCTTTGCTCACCGTAACAACACATGCCCAAACGACGCTCCATCCTACACGTTTCTATCTTCCTCCGTCAGTTACTCCTACGATTCGTTGCTTGGTATAACCTCCATTTGTCTTGTTTTGCTTTAAGGCACGACGGAGTTAGACTAAAGCCATGGGAAATAAAGATAAAGGCAGGAAAGAGAAGAAGAAGGCGCCCAAACCCAAAGCTCCTCCCGCCCCCCGGCACGAGGAGTTCAGCCAGCTCACCACCCACCTGGTCAAGGAAGCCGACAAGAGCTAGCCTCCGGCCTCGACCGTCACACTCGGCAACGTCAGTCGGCCTCCGCCCGCGCTCCAGCAAAGTTGCTCTCTGACCTGCAATCCTCTATCCTTGAACAGTTGCAGCAAGAGTAGATCTTCGCGGCAATGTGCGCCCGTAGCTCAGTTGGATAGAGTATTTGGCTACGAACCAAAGGGTCGGGAGTTCGAATCTCTCCGGGCGCACCATCTCACCTTCTAAATCAGCTCCCTCTTATGGCACCAGCAGGATTGGCGCCTGCCAGAATGCCCCCTTCGCTCCTGTCGGATCCAGTACCGTCACCTGGCAGTCGTACTTGCCAGGCGTCAGCTTGCTTAGATCGACCGTGAAGTTGAGCGGTGCGATCTGTAGCCGCGTGTTCGGACTCGGCGATACCTCCTCAGGCTGCGTCTCATACACCTTGTTCTGCCCCTGGTAGAAGCTCACATACCCCATCAGCGGCTTTACAGTAGGCGCTACAGCAACCTGTCCCGCCGTTGCAGCGGCTGTTGCTCCCTCATACGCCTGCAGGAACACAGTCAGGCTGCGCGATTTACTGAACACTCGCGTCACACTGGGAATTAGCTGCTGACCATTCTGAATTAAAGGGTTCGCGGCCGCCTGCTTGACTTGGTCCTTCTCCTTGGCGACGTTGTAGATGGCCTCCGCATACGATTTACGCTCGCTCGATAGCACTACCGAGCTGATCGGTACCTGCTTCGTCTCCTTGTTCAGGTTCGGTATCACAAACGTCGACTGGAACGTCCCGATACGGCCCGTCTCATCATCCCGCCCAAGTACTTTAATCGTGTATTTGCCCGGCAGCAACGTGTAACCCATGGAGAACTCAATCGGACGCTTGGTCCATTCCGCCGCCGTAGCGTCGCTCAGTTTCGCGTCAAAATGGTCGCGTATATTTTCCACCGTTGTTCCGCCGTAATCGTCCTTGATTTCACCCACAAGGTCGAGATGCGTATGGTCGGCGCCCCTTTGTTTCGCGAAGGCAATCTCCCGTCCAGGGATCTTCACCATCAAGGGAACAAAATACTCCGCCTTGTTCAACTGGAAATAATTAACCTCGATCGCAACCGTCAGGTCGGTCCACGGATCGCCCTGCATCAGAGCATCCTCAAGCTGGCGCTCTTTGTCGGCGGTCGTATATTTGCCCCACTCCTTCTCCCCAAAGTAGCCCTGGCGAAAGTCCAGGTTCGCCGCGACCTCTGAATTCAGCGTCACCTTTACCTTGCGAAATTTTCCGTCCACCGCCGCATTCTTCGTGTAGTAACCAAGGATGTAGTAGTCCGATTGCGCATGTTGCGCGTTCACAATCCCCCGGTCCAGGTCGTTATTGTCAAGCAACGCCTTTCCTCCGGTATCGCCAGCCAGGGTATACAGCGTGTCCTGTGACTTCGCAAAGCGGTTGGTCAACGCCATCGCAGAACCCCCGGTGTATACCGACGAGCCGCCCGGCGAACCCTGGGTCGCATCGCCCAGAGGCCCCTGCGCCACCAGCCCACGTGCGTCGATCGGCCAGAAAGAAACCCCTGCGCGGATCGCCGCCTGCTCGGTCGCCAGTAGCTGCGACTGATTGTCCAACCCATTCAGGTTCAGACCGCTGGCAAAATAGATCAGCGATTTCTTCTCATTCAGCCGTCCCAGCGCCTCCGCAGCCGTCTGCAACGCGGCCAGTTGGCGGTCCGTGGTAAAAAGGTTGAACTCGCTATCATCCTGCCCGAAGGCCGCCCCCGTATCGGCGGCGCTCGCATCGTCCGATGCCTCGGCTCCTTGCTGTCCTTCACCCACCACCATCGTTTCCAGAATGCTCAGCAAGCGGTTGCGGTCGGCGCTGAAATCCTGCAGCACATCCACCGAGCTTCCCGCATAGCGCAGGATAGCTACCAGATCCGAGGTGGTCATCTGTGTCCGAATGAACTTCTGTGCGGCTTCCAGTGCGCGCAACTGGTCCACCGGAGGCATCGTAGTCATATCGAAGTACAACGCCATCAGGCGATGGTCTTTATACTTGATCTCCCCAGCAGACTCCCCCGATATCTGCGTAGTCGCAAGCCGGTTGTATATTTTGATTTCCTCTGAGCCGGCAGGCGCTGGTCCCAGAGGAGTGGCATCCTCGGGCAATACCTGGTGCTCGCAGAAGCTGATCGTCTGCGGCACGCCATCTTCGGTGATTGTGAAGTCCTTCGCCGTCAACCCGCCAATAGGATCGCCCTTCTTGTCCTTCACCCCCACGTTCTCGATGATCAGGCGCGAGGTTACCTTAATAGTGGCTGCCTGATCTGCTGCGCCAACCGGCTTGTTCTGCCCTGTTAACTGCGCACCGGCACACAAGCAACCAGCGCTTGCGGCTACAACAACCGCGCCAACCGCCAGAGTAGTTCGCAATCGCATCGAAAGAGTCATTCGCATTCTTCAGAACCTCAGGCGCATCGTAATCGACATGCTGCGCATTCCATTGGGCCCGACTGCAGCGCCAAACTGCGTGCTGTTAGGAATGTAATTTGTGTTCCATCCGGAATAGGTAACGTGGTTGAGAATATTCGTAGCATCCAGCCTGGTCTCCAGATTGTATCGAGTGCGTACCCGGAAGCTGCGGTCCAGTGACATATTCAGGCTGAACTGGTTCGGCCCAGTGATCGAGTATCTCCGCGCATCTCCCCATTGTCCGGATGGTACAGAGTACGCATTCAGGTTCAAATGGTGGCCCGCTGTCAGTCCCGAGTAAGGCGACACGCCGGTGAGATTGGGCCGTATAGTCCCGCTCACTGCCGTTCCCGGCGTCGACGCGCCTCCGTAAATCGGGGTCTGCGGCTTTCCGCTGGCCAAAGTGATCGTGGTCTGCACCGTCCATTCTTTGTAGGCCAATCCCCTCCAGCCGCTCATAAGCGTCTTGCCGGCGAGTCCCATGCCTGTCGTGTACTGTGCGTTAGCACTCAGCACATGCCGCTGGTCGAAGTTCGACAGTCCGCGCTCTCCGTTCGGGTTCTGCCAGTCCTGCGCAATCTGGGAGCCCGAGCCCCCCGACGTCACCGGTCCCTGGCCTCCCAGCACGTAGTCGTCGTCCATCGACTTCGAATACGTATAGGTAAGGCCCGCAGCCAGACCGCTGCGCAATCTTCGTCGCAACGTCAGCACTCCCTGTTCGCGTGTAGAGTTCCCATTAGACGTGCGATACAGGTAGCCCACGGGATACGCGGCGAAGGGGTTCGTTGCACCTAGAGGGACGGTGTTGGGCAGATACTCCTGCACGCCCCGCGTCCCCTTGATGCCCAGATAGCTCACAACCATCTGTAGCGATCCAGGCAGGTCGCGCTGTACCGATAGGTTCCACAACTGCGCATAGCCGACCCGGAAGTTCGGGTCCACCGCAAATCCGTCCGGCGTGGTCGTCGAACATGGAACCGAGAACGGATTCCCTATCGTGAACCGGCAAGCGGTGCTGTTGGATACGTTCAAGCTGGTCGAAAGCGGCGTCTGCGCGGTTCCATGCTGCTGCGCCATGGCAGACGCCGTCGCTTGATACACCGATGTGTCGTTGTAGATGCCGTATCCCGCTCGCACCAGCAGCGACGACCCCGAGATCGGACGCCACGCAATTCCAAGCCTCGGCGAAATTCCGCTCTTGTCCGGCCTCAGCAACGCCGCCGGATAGTGTTGTCCCGTCAGCGGGCCTGTTGGATTGCTCCCCAGCACTGGCTGCGCGTTGGTGAATCCCTGCGCAATGTCCAGGTTCACCAGCCGCCCCTGGGTCTCTGTCACCGGCGCGCCATACTCCCAGCGGACCCCCGCGTTGATGCTCAACTCTGGGTTCACCCGGAAGTTGTCGTTGGCGTAAAAATCGTAAACCGATTGGCGAAGATATTTGTCCGCGTTGCCGAATGCAATCGCACTCGTGTCCGGCAGTCCCAGCAGAAAATCCGCAAAATCCGAACCTGCCCCTGTGCTGCCCCCGGTGCCCTGCGTCGCCGTCCCGTTGAAACTCAGGCTCCCCCGAGGGTTCGATTGTGAAGAAATATTGCTCTCCTGCCGCCGAAAATCTCCGCCCACCTGCACATCGTGGTTGAAGCGATACCACTGCAAGGAAGCGGAAACGTTGTTGGTCTCACTGCGGTTGTTGGAGCTGTTCGCATCCGATAACCCTTGGAGGCCGCTGCTAAAGCCCAGGCCAGGCGGCCCATAAACGGTCGCGTCCTGGTCATTACCGCTAATCCCCATCTCCTGCGACACGTTTTCCTGTCTCGCAACAAAATATGGCAGCGACTGGTTCCGCGATCGGCTGAACGAATAGCTCGTATTCAACGACAACCGCGTCGTAAGCCGATGGTACCAACCCGCATTGGCGTTTATGTTCTTTGAGTTGTTCGCATCGTGAAAACCGAACAGGTTCTCGCTGCCCGATCGCGAACTCTGCATGAATGCGCTGACATTCACGTTGTCCTTGCTGCCGATCTGCTTGTATAGCTGCGTCTGGAACATGTCCGCATGGTTGCTGTTCACCAGTGGGACCTGATAGTTGTACAGCGCATTGCCCGTAAGATTCGGCACCTTATAAAAATTCAGATTGTACAGTTTGGTAGCCACCGTGCTGATGCACGCCGATGGAATCACGTTCCCTGCAAACTGTGCCGTGCCCGCATTGATCGCGCTCTGCGTCAGTCCCATGCCAACCAGGGTGCTGTCGCAGTTCGGTGATAGCGTCGCCATGTCCGAGGGAACATAGATCGCCTTCACGTTCGGCGCTTGCGACAAGTCTCCGCCCCACTCCGCCGCGGTCGGCAGCAGGGCCGACGCGGTCGAATCGTTCTTGTTCTGTGTCCGTGAATAAGCAACGTAAAAATACGGGGCGCGCGCTGGCGGCAGTAGATGGGGGATCTTCAGCGGCCCGCCAAACGTCACTCCCCCCGTCATGTCGTTGTAGGCCGGCTTGGCAGTGTCCGCCCCCCCCAGGGAATACGACTTGGCGTCGAAAGCCGAGTTCCTCAGAACCAGGCTCAGTCCCGTGCTGTAGAGCGACCTTCCCCCATTGCGATTGTTGCCGAACGCCTGCGACATTGAGTACTGCGAAGTCGCCGCATTGTTTACGCTCCCATTAATCAGGAACCCATCATTGGCCTGTTGTGCCGTCTCGTCCTGCGGGGGCGGCGCTGCCGGCGCTGCCGATGCAGCCGCGCTGGTTGCTGGGGTCTTTGCCGCAGCTCCCTTCTTCGCAGTCGCCGCATCGGCAGCGGGTGCCGCGCCTGCTGCCACGCTTGTACTCTCAGTCGTCGCCACACTTGTGCTTGCAGCCGTCGCAGCCTCTACAGTCACAGGCTTGGCCGCTGCACGCATCTGGTCCAGCGTCAACAGCTCCATCTCAAATGTTCCAGCGGGAGCATTCGGTGCAACCGTCACCTCTTGCTTCACCGGCGCAAAACCCGTCATCTCGATCTCAATCGTCCATTTCCCGTCCGCCAGATCGGGAAACGTATACAGTCCTTGTGTATCGGTAATCGCCGCCGCGGTTTTGTTTCCCTGCGTCGCCGTCACCTTCACCGTTGTGCCCGGCACCGGCAGCCCGCCAAATGTAACCTGGCCGTGATACTCCGACGCCATCGCCAGCCCCGCAATGCTTAGCCACGCAAGCGCCCACACCAGCAGACGCTTCTTCCTAAATCCACACTTGCGCACATTCCGTTGGATCTTCACTTGCACCGTCTTTTCTTGAGCTCGTTATCCGTCACTACGCAAAAATCGTCCAGTGGGTTCCATCGGTGTTCTCTGGGAAAGAAAACCGCGGTGAAAGTTAGAGTTCCATTCTGAGACGTTTGCCAATTGATGTTCGTTTGCAATGATACATAGTTAGTCTTGATCTTCGATCTTTTCGCCTGCTTCCGTCTTTACTTAATCCTCACTAGGCTTCTCAACATGGTCCACAATCAGTTGCTGAACTGGCCCTCTTGTGGGTTCCAGCTTCAGTCCAAGCTGTTTCTGCAATGCTGTAAAAATGTCAGGACTGGTGGGTTCAGCTGCAACGCCATCCTGCGTGGGAGCAGCGGTGACCGACTGGTAAGAGAAGTCCAACGAAAAGTTGTACACCCCGGTCAACCCTGTCTTGTCGATCACTGGGCGATCGAGCGTGTAGGCGAAAACATCTGATTTTTCGAACTCCGCCATGTCCATCCGCTGAAATACCGTGAGTGGCCCGTTAGGCGTGTCGCGCATCGACATACCGGGTCCCGTGTACGCCATGCTTGGGTCGCCCGGTGAATGGAAGTGGTAGGGGCTCATCTCGTCTGGCTTCGCCTCCGTCATCTTCAATCCACCCTTCGCGATCACCAGGTTATATACCGGCTGTTCTACATCCGCAAAGTGGCAGGTAAGTTTGAAGCGCTCGGCCAGTGCCTTGCGCAACACCAACCGGCGACCTTCTTCGTCCAGCATGTGCCATGCCTCTACGTCAGAGGCAGCAACCTTCGCCCGAATGTCGTAGCGGTCGGTCCCATACCACTTCGGAACGTCCGGATGCTCCGGCTCTCCCCATCGGTGGCCCAGATGGTAGGCCCAGCGCACCATGTCATCCACGGTAAAGTTATCGGCGGAAAGTGTATCGCCCTCAGGCAGCGTCCGCACGCCATAGTAAGAGGAATCGGGACCGCTCGGCTTGATGGTCACCACATCGAACGCGATCCCCGTCGTCGGATCGGCCTTTGCACTGGCCGTCGCGGTTGGTGTGTGTGGAGTTGCGGTTTGTGTCAACGCATGGAATCCGCACAGGAATACACATACCACTCCTAGCATAAACATCCTTTGGCCCAGGTGTGCTGCGCGTTCCATCATCTGAAATTGCCTTCTTTCGGCTTCTTGTTGGACACACTCAACGAAAATCCGTACCCAGTATTTCACTTAATTCTCCGACGGCCTCTCAATGTGGTCGATCACCACAGTCTCCGTCGTAATCTTGATCGGCTCCACCTTCAGTCCGAGAGCCCCCAGATCCCAGAGGTCGTTTGGGGCAGGTATCGCGTTCAGCGACACCGCTCCATTCTGCTCCTCACTCATATCGATCCGCTTCAGTTCAAAGTCGTATCTGGGGGTCAGTCCGGTCTTGTCCTCAATAGGGTGCCCCGGCGACCCTCCGTTCAGGTGTTGCGCAAGCTCTGCCATCGAAGCGCCATAAAAGGTATTGACTATCTTCCCTCCACGGGGAGTGCCAACCAGTACCCCTCCGTCTGGAAGTGGCATGCCGCTGGGCATCGTCTCACCCGGCTTCGTCTCCTTCATCTTCGGGCCGCCTTTGCCCACCACCAGCGCGTAGCCTGTGATTTCCGCAGGAATGCGATGCACCACCAGCTTGCATCGTTCCGCCAGCATCGCCTGCAACATCGCCTGCATCATCCCCATCTGCCGCGTACGACTCTGCTTCTGCCACTCCGTCACATCCCCCGGAGTCACCTTCGCCACGATGTCGTACTTATCGCTCGTCATCCACGGCTGCATCCCTTGTATCCGCTCCGGGGTATAAAGTTCCGTCGGAATATACGCATTCTGCACGGACACCCAAAGTCCAATCCCCCACGCCCGATAGCCATCCGGCAGTATCTGCACCCCGCCCCACGGACTCCCCGGCGCGCTCGGCCGAATCGATACCACATCAAACAGCATCTCCTTCGTGGACGCCGACTTTACGGTCGGTAAAACTGTCTTCTGCGCAAGGGCAATCGGCATTGTGAGTGTCCCCAACGTAACCGCAATCATCAATATCGTTCTACTGCGCATCAACATCATGGCCCCTTGCTTGCTCGTCATCCATCCATTCTCTCTCTTCTTTGCACCAGCATCCCTCAATTCTCCGTCGGCCTCTCAATATGATCGACCACAAGGGATTCGACTGGAACCTTGACCCCCGTTTCCAGCTTCAGTCCAAGTTGCTCCAGAATCGTGTTGACGATGGACGGCCAGTCGGGTAGTGTCGAGTCCGCTGTTGTCGATGGATCGGGCATCTCGATTGTGAACTTGAAATCGTAAAATCCTTTGAGACCGGTCTGGTCCATAACCGGCCGACCCGCCGGGCCCGACAAGAAATCTGCCAACTCCTCCATGGAGACGTGCTGTCCGGTCTCCACACCGGGCGCGGTCTCCACGATTCCCAACCATGGTTCGCCGTTGACACCCTTAAGGCCACCTGGATAAAGGTCGCCGGGTTTTGCCTCCTTGAACTTGGGGCCGTTCTTCGCAACCACCAGAGCAAACCCAGCCATCACTCTTGTCTCGTGATGCGACTTCATCTTGAAACGGTCTTCCATCATGGCTTGCATGGCGAACTCCCGCTGATTGACGCTCAGTGTCTTCCATCGCGCCACATCTGCATCGGCGACCTTCGCCTCAATGGTGTATTCCTCGTTCCTGGCCCAGTCTGGCAGTCCCTCTATATGCTTGCACGTCGCGCAGATCCCCATGATGAGCACGAGTGGCCTTTGTCCCTCATCGGAAAACCCGTCATCGGTGAAGCCTTTTGGACGTATGCCACCGCCCTTGAAGGGCCGGATCGACACCACCTCAAACAGGATCGGCTTGAAGTCTTGAGTTGTAACGGCTGCACTTGCAACCGTCGTAGTACTCGTCTGCGTAAGCGCACCAGACGAGGCCAGCGCCATCCACGCAATCGCAATCAGCAATAACTTCAGCTTCCAACTGCTCATCAACCCCGTGGTCCGATGCTCGTTCGTCATCCCGTCCCTTCTCACTCTTCTTCGCACCAGCGCCGCGCTTAATTCACCGTAGGCCGCTCAATGGGTTCAACAACGAGAACATCAATTCTCGGTAGGTTGGCGATTAATCTGGTCCACGACGATGACCTTCGATGGGACCTTGGTGCTCTGAAGCCGCAGACCCAACTGTTCGTGCAGCGCGGTAGTTACTGAAGAAGGAAGGTTATCGACATCCATTCCATATTGCTTCTCATTTCGCTTCCACTCGGCCACCGTAGCCTCGTTATCGGGAAGCCACATCAATTTAATATCGTATCCACCAGAGATGTGCGTTGCGTCTACCACTGGTCTTCCGAGTACCTGTCCCAGCAACCCTGCAAACTCTGACATCGGCATATTTGTGCCGCCAACTAACGTAGGTCCAGAGCTCGACCCATGTGTTCCTTCCAGTCGTTCCTGTAGGCTCGCAGGTTTCAGCAAGACCTTCTTGTCGGGCACAAGCTCAAAGCCGGACACGCTCTGCATCTCCTCGTGCCATTTCAACCCAAATCGCTCGACCAGGAGCGCTTTCATCATTTCGGCTTTAAGAAGATTCTGGTTGGCAGCTGCTTTTTGGTCGCCCGGCCCGATGGCAGGCAGTTTCGCATTCAGGTCGAACCTCGAAGTATCCAGCCACGAGGGCGCCTTCAGGGCATAATCCTTCACCGACAGCCCCATCTCTACCCACTGCTTCAAAGGCGTATTCGTCATCTGAAACAGCCCACCCCGGGTCGAAGTCCCCGAATTAGCTTCCAGTTTCGGGTTGCTCGGCTTGATGGCAGCCACTTCAAATCGCCAGGACTTTGCCGGTTGCGGCTGCTGTGCGGTCGAGATGCTCGTCGACAGGGCCCCGACCACCGCAAGCACCAACCACATCGCCGAATTTACTAATACCATTCCACGCATTTCAGTCCTCATCCCTAGAACCCAGAACCTAGTACCCAGTACCTCGTACCTCTTACCTAGCTCGTCGGAACCACATTCGCCGGCAACAGGAAGTTCGTCAGCGTCATGCTGGTCTGTGTTCGCTCCAACAGGTGGTACTGCGTCATTGTCAGCGGGCTCCCTGGGCACACGTGCCAGTGAGCGTAGTCGGAGCCCTCAAAGTCCCTGTAAAAGAAGGAGCGCCATACCCACACTGGGCCCATCACGGAATTGGTGCGGCTGGCAGGCTCGATCCATGCATCGCTCGCAGCTGTGCTGGCCGGTGACGTCTGCGCATCGGAGCAAGAACCGTGCGACCACAGCACGGTATAGTGAGTGAGCCGGGGCTGCTGAGCGTCCCTGCAGAGCAGGGTGTTACTCAAATCTGTCGTGCAGAAGCCGATCTCAGGAATCGCCACGTCGCCCGCCGGGAACGCCATCTTCGTCACCGTGTCCGATTGGTACCGGCTCACCGCGAATGTGATGCGCAGCGTCACCGGCGCTGTCATGAACCGCTCGTACAACTCGGGGCCGATCATCATATGCAGACCTGCGTGATGCACGCCGGGAAGATTGCGCTCCTGAATGGCCTGCCACGGCGAACTCCACTGGCTGCCGTCCGCCGTCGTGATACTGAACTTGAAGTTGTCGACGAAGACCGCCGTCCCCTCCGCAACCCCGCTGTACTGCACGGGCAGGTCGATGTAGTCTTCGCCCTCCCACGAGCGCGCCTCTACGGGATTGGCTGCGTTCGGCATGGACACGATGTTCAGCGGTGCCGCAGCCGCCGCGCTCGGTGCCGGATACGCCCGGTCCACCAGCGATTGCCTGCGATACGCGGCCACGCTCACCGCCATCAGGATCGGCAGCGCGATCAGCAGCGCACGCGACACCCACACTCTGCGCGTCGCGTATTGCATCCCAATCGCCACCGCGCATCCCACAAACAGCAACGGAGCCAGGACGGCATTCGTATAGGGGTTGGCGGACGTATAGCCATGCGGAATGCCGTTCAACAGATATGAGTATCCGGTGAAGACGATCAGCACGCCCAGCACCGTCATCGTAAGACGCGCAAAGTTTGACGTGACTGCGGCCAGTGCAACCATCGGCAGTAGATAGCCCACGCTGAGCAACAATAGGTTAAAGAGCAGTCCCGGCATGTACGCCAGCGGGTGGAATCCAGCCTCCGCCAGCAGAAGCAATTGCGACAGCAGGTACGGCACTCCAATCCACGCTGCCAGGAACAGCACCTTTGCCGCCAGCAGCTTCTTCCACTCATACGGTCGCGTTATCCAGAACTGCCGGTCGCCCACCAGGCTCTCCGCGTGGACGGCGCGCGAAATCAGCAGCCCCCACCCAGTCACCATCAGTAGGCCCAGCGCGAAAAGGATAAAGGTCATGTGCTGCTGGACATTTCGATCGTGAAACACCCGCCATTGATTGGGGTATATCAGCACGAACGCGAAGACCACGATCACAGACAGCACTATCTCCGGCCAAAACCGCCGCGTGTCCTTGCGAAAGATATTCAGTATCTGCGTCATGCCCCCACCCTTCTGTCACGTGCCGCGATCTGCGCCGCTTGGCTTTGTGTTCGTCCCGTCTTCGCAATTGCCAGGAAGATTGCCCGCAGCGGCATCGCTTCGCACGTCACATCACGCACACCAGCAAACCTCTCCGCCACCTCGCGCTCACTCGCCTCGCCCCGAAATTCGCTGTCCACAAACCGCACCACGCAATCCGCCGTCTCCGCCTGTAGCCATGCGCCCGGAAGATTATGCGGCAGCTTCATCGGTGTCTCCAGCGTCACCGTCACTTCGCGAAACCGCTCGCTGAGTACCGCCATCTCCTCCGAAAAAAGCATCCTTCCCTCTTCCAGATACCCCACGTGGCTAGCAAAGCTCTCTATCTCCGCCAGATCGTGCGACGAAAGAAAAATCGTAGCCTCCGGCGAGCGCTCCAGAAGGCTCTCGATCAGCTCATCGCGCACCAGCGGATCCAGCCCCGTGAACGGCTCATCCAACACAATCAACTCCGGCCTGTAGCACAGCGATCCCGCAAACGCCGCCTTCATCTTCATCCCCCGCGACAGGTGCTTCATCTTGCGATCCATCGGCAGATCGAACTGCCGCACCAGCGCCTGCTCCAGCCCCACGTCCCACCTCGGATAAAACCCCCGCAAATATTCCAGCATCTGCGTCACTGTCATCGTGTCCGGCAGCTCCTGGTTCTCCGACACATAAGCAATGCGCTCAAACGCCTTGCCCGCCAGCCCTTCGCACTCCACACCCAGCACTCGGGCCTCTCCCGCCGTCGGCTGCAAAATATTCATCAGCAACTTAATCATCGTGGTTTTGCCCGCGCCGTTCGGCCCCACCAGCGCATAGATCGCTCCCTTTGGCACCGCGAGCCCAATCTCATGCAGTACCTCGGTCTGGCCAAATCTCTTCGTAAGATCGTGTATATCGATCGCTGGATCGCCCGACGTGATCGTTGGATTCATCGCTCTCTGCTTCCTCCGTCGTTCCCTTTGCCCATCTCTGCGTCGCCCGCGCTCAATCGCCGCCAATGCGCGTCAATCGAAGACAGCATCTCTTCGCGACCAATGCCTAGCCGCTTGGCCTCCACCACCAGCTCTTCAATCTCGTGCCCCAGCAGTTGCGTGCGCTCTTTCCGCGTCGAATCGGGAAGCGCAGCAACAACTGTCCCAATTCCCGGACGAGTCTCCAGCAGCCCCTCGCTCACCAGGTGGGCCACAATCTTATGCGCTGTATTGGGATTGATCTTCAGGTCTTTGCTTAACGCGCGTACTGATGGAAACGGTTCGCCCGGACGCATCTGACCAGAGACCATCGCCTTCTTCGCGGCATAAACGATCTGCTCGAAGAGCGAAATACCACTGCGGAATGGGACTCGGAACGGGATCACATCTGTACTATAACAGCTAGTACACTTGATGGTGCAACTTTATTTTCATGGTCCGTTACCGGACCAACTAGTTCTCTGTCGGCATCTTCTCAGCGCTGTCCACCACCAACTGCTCCACAGAGGCCTTGCGCGATTCCAGCTTCAGCCCCAGCTTCTCCACTGCATCGGACACCGTCGCTCCGCCCCCGCCTGGATCGGACGCTTCCGGTGCGGCAGAGCCGCTCGTCGCCCCACCTCCGCCGCCCATGCCTGCCTGCGCGCGGGCCTGCGCGATCATATCCGCCATCGAGAAATCCAGTGTCACCTCGTAGTTTCCCTTAAGGCTGGTCATGTCCATCACCTGCCGCCCGCTTCCACCGGCCCCGCCGCCCATCGACGTCATCATCTGCGTCAGCATGTCCGCAAGAGCCGCCATGGTCGTCTTGGACGAGGTCATATGCAGCGTCATGGTCGTGGTATTCATGCTGTAAGTAATGATTCCCTTGGTTCCCATGTTCATGGTCCCGCCGCCGTTCTTCATGTCCATGGTCATGCGCGCCGGCCCGTCTGGAGTGTCCATCTGCATCTCACCCGGCTTCAGCGGCGCGTCCAGGTCCAGTGGCGGCGCGTCCCCCGGAGATTCCTTCATCTTCGGCCCGCCCTTGCCCACCACCAGCGCCTGCACCGGATGCTCCTGCGTCACGCGATGCACCTTCAACTTGAACCGGTCTTCCAGCAGCGCCTGCAACATCTTTGGCGCGTCGTCCTTGCTGGACCCCTCCGGCATCCTGGCCACGATGTCGAAGTGCTGGGTGCCAAGCCAGTCCGGCCCGGTGATCTGGTATGTCTTCACCTTGTACGCCACCATGATCAGATCTTTCAGTGACAGATAGTTGTACTCCGCCCGAAGTCCGTTGATATGCATGCCCACGTTCGGCATCTTGCCCGCCTGCATATCCGCCATCAGCTTCGCCATGTCCAGCGGTGCCGAAGGCCGTACCGATGCCACATCAAACGTCAGATCGCTCGCCGCGCTCGATGCAGCCGTGGGCGCAGTCGTGGCTGCGGATGCCGTTGGCGTGGGTATGGTCACAACCACCTGGCCCATCGCGATGGGTGCGGCAACGGCCATCCATGCCGTCGCGATCAGCAATACGCTGATATTTAGTTTGCCTGCTTCTGCTCTGTCCATGAAACTCCCCATCCTATTCTTGCTATACGTCTTATCAATATATAAGTTCTACATTTATAACCAGGCCTTGCACAACGGATACAAGTTGAAAGCCAGTATGCCGCCGAACCAGATCGCAAACCACACCAGAAACACCCGGCCCGTCCCGAAACACGACGCGCGCCCGAACGGCGTCTTCCAGCTTCCCGCCGGGCGCAGGTCGCCGCCCATCGCTTTCATCTGCCGCATCCCGCCGAACATCACGATCATCCCGTATCCCCACACCGCGAAACCTGAACCCACCACCAGCCAGCGCCACACCGCAGCCGGATGAACCGGCAATAGTCCATGCAACACCGCTACTCCCAGCAGAATGACCAGCATGTACCACTCAAAGATTATCCCCGACAGCCGCATCCAGAAACGCCTCGAAACCTCCTGCAAGCGGAAGTGCTCCTCGGCCAGCTCCGCCGGCAGCGGCCAACTCATCCGCACCATCGCCATCTTGCCGGGAATCATTCCCAGCACCACCCAGCTCTGAAGCATCGTGCTGCGCCAATCGAAATGCCTTCCGCCATGCAGCAACAGCCACCAGCTCAGCACAACCAATGCCACCACCAGCGCCTCCGCCGGCCACGAGATATAGTCTCCGAATCGTCGCGATTCCAGCGCCAAAGCTACCGGACGCACCGGCGGATTCACCCCCAGCTTGTGCCGCGTCCATGCCTGGAAGATAAACATCGACGGCACAAACAGCAGCGCAAACCCGCCTGCCCACGTCGGCGTCATCTCCCACCGCCGCGTCGCAATGATCGCCGTCAGCCCCACCCCACACACACCGTAGAGCGCCACCACCATCGCATGGAAGCCCGCCATCCAGCTTCGTCCCGGCCCTTCATAAAATTCCGCCGGAACCTCGACCCCAAAAAAGTAGCCCGGCCCGTTCTGTAGCGGCAGATTCCATAGCTGCTTCACCAGCGCGTACACAAGCACTGGCACAATCACGCAAATGATGAAAATATAGACTCCAACCACATTTGGTGCACTCATCGAGTGCCCCCTTTCTGTTGTAACTGTGCAAGCTGCTCCCGAACGGTCTCTACAATCTCGCGGCCTGTCAGACCACTCAGGACTAACTGGGTCAGCGCCGTATGAAGTGGTTTGTATAGTGCGGCCTGATCCACCGGTCGCGCGCTGCGCGACGAGATCACCGCGCCGGCCCCATGGCGCACGGTGACGAAACCCTCGTCCTGAAGCTGCCGATAGGCGACCGCGACGGTGTTCAGGTTCACGCCCAGATCGCCGGCCACCTGCCGGACTGAAGGCAGCGTCATCCCCTCGCGCAGTTCGCCGCGCGCGATCAGGTCCTTGATCCCGTCCGTGATCTGCTGGTAGATGGGTCGTTTGTCGTTGTCTTGAAGGGTAAGGAACATCGCACTTCCTCTGTCTGCTGTATGAATACACCATACACTCTAGGCAGTCAAGAAGTTTTTCAGATGCTGGCGTTCCTCACAAGATTGTCACTTCGTCTCGCTGAACGCTGCATAACTATGCGGCTGGATTGTGATTGTAAAGGTCATGCGCGCCGGGCTCGTGCTCTGCCGTCCTCCCTGCCCCCGTCGCGCCGCTGCTGCCTCTCCCGCAACGCTTTCGCCAGTCTCCATATTCACGATCTTCGTAATGCCATCCGTGATGGATGCAGTCACTGTCGCCGCATGGTCCAGGTACGACTCCACCACGAACGTATGGTTGTCGTAGGCAAAAAGGCTCACCCTGTTTGGCCCCTCCATGCGCACCGGAAAATCTCCCATCACCGCCTCCTTCAGCGCCGACACCACGCTGGCCGGGTACGAATACAGATCGTTGAAGTTGTCCGGAATGGTGAGAATGTAAATCGTTCCCTTGGAATAATGGTCCGCAAGCAGGATGGGAAAGCTGTTCCCATTGGCGGTTGCGCTGATCATAGGAGTGCAATCGTTGGTGATGTAGTCGATCTCCGGAATCAGCACGCCCCCCGGCACATTCCCCGCTCCTGGCGCAGCCCCGTATCCACCGGGAAATTGGGCTACGCTCACTGTGCGCGGTGTGGCTCGCACAGTCACCAGGTCTTTCAGTCCCTTATCCTGCAGCGCGCGCACCAGTCCCGAGGTCAGCATCACGTTCTTGCCGGCTCTAAGTTGCGTCTTGATCTTCGCAATCAGCAGTGGATCGGCGGCAGCCTCCTCGGTCAGCAACACCAGTTTCGCCTTGGTAGGAAATGTGGGCACCATCTCGATAGGAATGCCCATCATGCCAAAGTAGTTCTGCAGGAAATCTTCGCCCGATGAGTTATACGGCTTATAACTCGCAATTCCGATTGGATTTCCTATTTTCCCGATTACCGGGTCAATTTCGTTCAGTGCGTATCCCGCCGCACCAGCATAGGTAGTCGTCTTTCCTGGGCGTGACTGACTGTAACTACTCACAAGCTGCTGGTAATCGAAGCTGGTATGAAGGTCGCTCCATGCCTGTCGCTGTCCCGGCGACGCGTTATTCAGAAGCTCTGTCCACTTGAACAACATCATGGTGGGCGCCTTGGCAAGCATCGTGTCCCACAACTGCTCCGCGTATCGGTCCACCGTGCGCAAGCCGCCGGTATCCACCCATCCACCCCCGTTGCGTCCCGGCGCAATGTTCTCCAGGTAGCGCGTAATCTCGTAGCTCTGATAGGGCTGCAAGTGCTGCGAGGTCCCGTCCGCCTCGCGCGTCTCATTGCCCGCCCAGACGCCGTCGAAGATACGCGGCTCCTTCGCCAGGTCGTAGCCGTTGCCCTGAAAGTGCTCATACCAGTTGGGGAATTTAATGATGACTTTGACCTTCGGATTGGCCAGCTTGGCCGGTGCAACAATCAGCTCCCGCGATGCCATTAACGCCTTTTACCGTCAGCGTCATAGTACGGACATCCTGTTCCGCCACAGGCTTGCCAGATGAGGTCGAATGCGGGGCGAAGAAAAGTCTGGGCAGGGATACTTGTGTCCTCGACAAGTAAGTCGGGCAACAATAAATGATCCCTGTCTATCGGACAGAGTCTAGGTGAGAAACAGTTACTTGGAAGTGCGACAAATCCTCGGACATTGAGAAGGCTGATGAAAACGAGCGTTGGGCATCCTATTTCAAGTTGCTTGAATGTTGCTCGCACCTGATCCCCGTGAATCATCAAATGGTTTTCCAGTTCTGCAATATCAAAACTGGAGGATTCGCTCGCCACGAGAGGACGAAGAATTAAAGCATCAACAATTTCGGTAACGCCGTTGCGGAAAACCTGCAAACACCCGTTTGCGTATGTTTTCATCGTCTGGCTGTAATTCAACAAGCCGTCCAAATTGTATCGTCTGTCGCTCCAGAATCTGGTGCCGAAATGGCTGATATTTCTTGAAGCGGGATCAAGCACCGCCAAGTCAATTGTAGCGTTGTTCGCAAAAGCATCCAGAGGAATGCTGTGAACAACAACAAGAGCACTTGGGTTGATCGGCACGGGCATATCTCCTGACAGTATCCGCCCAATTCGTTCGTCCCTAAACGCCCTGATCTTTTCACCTACAGACTCGGACATAGCAAATGCGTGGCGAATTTCGGTCACATCCAAAGGTTGCTTCCCAGCACTCGTGCGAGAATAGAACTTCGATGACCCCTTGGCGACCATATGCGGGGCATTCCAACTACGGGGAATGTGAATGACAACAACTGTCGGCTTGTCTGGCTCGATAATGGCTTTCACCCGAAGTCCGACAATCCTTGGTTGGATGCACGACCGCAACTGGGCATCCAGACGATTTTCAACTTCTTCGCCGATGATTTCGCCGACGCCAACGATGGATTCAGGAATGGCGGTGTTCTTGCCGTTCGCCTTGGCGGTCGTGACGCCGAACACGAGGTGACCGCCACTTGCGTTGGCGAACGAGGTCACATCCGCCAACAATTCTTTCACTTCATCTAATGTCCCGCCAGGCAACTGCCGCTTATAGTCGAGCACACGACTTTCTGGAACCTTCTGCTCCACGAGCCTCTCGATGTCGGCGTAAGTCAGTTGATCTATGCGTTGGGTAATCATCAAGCAACCTTCGATGTGGGGACGGCGAGTTCGCCAGAGAGCAGACGGGGCAACAGGCAGTCCCGTGCTTCACCCAGCGTGCTACTCTCGTCGTGAAGAGCGTTTTGCCGTTCAAAAAGAGGGGCAACTTGGTGCTCGAAGCATTGAATGACATCCTTCGGCGGAAGGGCGAATACGGGGTAGTTAAGTCCATCGGGTGACAAAGCATTGACCGTTGTTCCATTCGTATAGCCGATAACTCTGTCTCGGAAAGACGGCTCCATCAGCAACAGGTAGACGAAATGGTTGGTAAGCGGAGATCCGTTGCGAGGGCGGACTCGGAAAATATGGTGCGTGAACAACCCGTACTCGCCATACCGTTTGGGCACAATCGCTGGATAGCCGATCAGGAGATAATCGAACCCCTGTTCGGTATTTGCCACAATAACATCCCCAGGTTGGCAGATGTGGCGGTTACGATATTCGCCCGTGTAATGCTTCAACCCCTTGTGCTTGTAGCCGCCGCCCTCGTAAATCGAGTTCAGGTTGTGCAAAGGCATTCCACTGTCTGAAAGACCGCTTCCCTTGTAACTCAATCCTTTTACCGACTCGGTCGACTCACCAAGGCTTGCGACTTTCCACCCCTTCGGAACCCGCCCAATCTCCGAATCCACGAACGAACTGGGGAACAATTTGGCGGTCTCGGCATCCATCCCGACTGGCTGGCGTCCCTTGGACTTGGCGACCACGGGATCAAAGTCCACGAACCACGACTTGAACAACGCCCTCGCCATCGCCTCCAGCGTCTCGTTCGTGCGGCGGTTCAACTCGATTTTGTCGTCCAGCGAACCGAGGATGTCGGCGATGGCTTCTTGTTCGGGAAGAGGGGGGACAGGGATTCCCATTGTTCGATAATCGTCTCTGCGAACAAAATCTCTAGCACTGCCCGAAGCCCATCCAAGGGTCTTTGTAACCGAGAAACGAAAAGCATATTGGAGATACCGTGCATCGCAAAGCCCCTTCCGTGCCCGAATTCTCCACATATTCTGATTCAACAAAGCAGGAAGAATGTCACGGCGTATATAGCCAACTTTTCCGAGCGTTGCCCCGACCATTACAAAGAGGGTGTCGTGTTCATAGAGTTCAAAGCGTCTGTAAAGGTCGCATTTTTCTTCGGGTAGAAAGACGGCATCGTCTAATTTGATCGAGCCATCCGCCTGTATGTTGAGTGTTCGGAGTATGAATCGTCCCTGTGAAGAATAGTCTTCACTTTTGAAGGCAAAGCCGCCTGTAAGTTCGGCGACTTCTTCGAGCGGTTGTGTTTTCCACTCAGCCGCCATAGCCCAACCCTTTCAGGTTGCCCCGTATCCGTTTTTCCAGCCGTGCTGACTCTGCGAACTGCTCGCCCAATGTCTTCGTCAGCCGTGCCATCTTCTCGGGGAACGGTTCGCCGTCATCCTCGACATCAGCCGCACCGACATACCGACCAGGAGTCAGCACGAAACCGTGTTTCTCGATTGTCGCCGTGGTAGCCGAGTTGCAGAATCCAGCCACATCCTCGTACTTTCCAGCGTCTTTCTCGCCCCGCCAGGCGTGATAGGTGCTTGCGATCTTCTGGATGTCCCCGTCGGTCAGTTCCCTATGAACACGGTCAACCAGTGTGCCCATCTTGCGAGCGTCAATGAATAGCGTCTCGCCACGGCGTTCCCGCATTCCCTTGCCAGCCTTGTTGCGGGTCAGGAACCAAAGGCACACGGGAATCTGGGTCGAATAGAACAACTGCCCAGGCATAGCGACCATACAATCCACGAGGTCGGCTTCGATAATTGCCTTCCTGATCTCGCCCTCGCCGCCCGAGTTCGAGGACATCGAGCCGTTGGCGAGCACAAAGCCTGCGATGCCGTTGGGGGCGAGATGGTGGACAAAATGTTGAACCCAGCCGAAATTGGCGTTGCCCACGGGCGGCACGCCGTAAACCCAACGCTTATCCTCCTGCAACCGCTGTCCGCCCCAGTCGCTGATGTTAAACGGCGGATTGGCGAGAATGAAATCAGCCTTCAGATCGGGATGCTTGTCGTTCAGGAAGGTATCAGCCCATTGGTCGCCCAGATGCGACTCAATGCCACGGATGGCGAGGTTCATCAAAGCAAGCCGCCAGGTCGTGGGGTTGGATTCCTGCCCGTAGACGGAAATATCGTTACGCCGTCCCCCGTGTGCCTCGGCGAATTTTTCCGACTGTACGAACATTCCGCCCGAGCCACAGCAAGGATCGTAAACACGCCCCTTGTAAGGCTCGATCATCTCAACCAGCACCCGCACCACACAGGATGGCGTGTAAAACTCGCCGCCAGCCTTGCCTTCAGCGGATGCGAACCTGCCGAGGAAATACTCATAAACCCGACCCAGAACATCTTGCGAACGGCTTCGGTCATCGCCAACCGTGATTGTGCCAATGAGGTCAATCAGTTCGCCCAGTCGAGTTTTGTCGAGGTCAGGTCTGGCGTAGGTTTTTGGCAGAATACCCTTGAGCGGCGGGTTCTCTCGCTCGATTAAGTCCATCGCATCGTCAATCAGTTTGCCGATGACGGGTTGCTTGGCGTTCTTCTGGAGTTCCAACCAGCGTGCTTTTGGCGGAACCCAGAACACATTCTCGGAAAGGTATTCGTCACGATCCTCGGCGACCTTGGCACGCTGGGTTTCGTTTTTGACGAAATACTCGCTCTTGGGGTCGGCGGATTCACGGACAAGCCAGGTGCGGCGGGACTGGAAAGAATCGCTGATATATTTCAGGAAGATCAGCCCGAGGACGGTGTGCTTGTACTCGGCGGAATCCATCGTGCCACGAAGTTTGTCGGCGGCGAGCCAGAGTTTCTGCTCGAAGCCGAGATTGGCAGTGCCGTTGCCGTTCTTGCCGTTGCTCTTGTCGGCGGCGGTGGTGTAGGCGGTCTTTTTCGGTCGTGCCATTGGACTTTTCCCGATTTGGTCAACGATAGCGAATCGGAGTGTTTTTCACAAGGGGACGGTTGGACGAGCCAGATGCGGCGACTCGGCTCACGGCACCCAGATTGACCCCTTCTGCCTTGTGCTATGCACGCTATAACGACTACGGCGGCATCTAGGTGCTCTTGCCGTCTGTTTTTCTGCGTCCAGCCGCCCCAGTCTGCGTCCTGACCAACCAGACCCGTCCTGCTGACCGTTCTCTCGCACTTTAGGGGTTCCAGCCGCAAAGCCGCCATCCAATGGTCAATCCGCCCCTGCGATAGCAGGTTTTGGCTGACCCATTGGCGAATAATCGGGCGTGCGTCTCGTTTTGAGGCGAAAGGAGGGCATATGCTTGATTCAACGGTTGAGATGGTTGAGAACTACCTGCGGACAGACAGAACGGTCAGCCCAAGCGACCGTGAACGCCTAATGCGACGGCTATGTGGTCAGCCAGAGTCCGATTCTTCGCTCTCGGGAGCAGGGGACAGACTGTTGCGGCGATCCCAGGCGGCACAGATGCTTGGGCGGTCGGTCAAATCCATTGATCGGCTGGCTTCGGCTGGCGTGCTACGGCGAATCAGGTTTCCGAGCCACACGAAATCGGCTGGGTTCCGCTTGTCTGAAATCGCCGATCTGATCGCTGGACGAACCCAGAGTCCGACCTATTGACTTGGAAGCGTAAGACCTGCCAGCGAGATCCAATTTCCTTCAAAGGGTTGCCAAGCAAGGGTGATTAACCCCAGCGGAACCCCAACAGGTCAACTGCTTGCCAACGGATTCGCCACCTCGGCAAGCCTGCGGTGGCGAGAATACCTCAAGGGCTTGCGGTTGCAAAAACACGAACCACGGCTGCAACCGCAATCCCTAGACGCATACAAAGGAAAACCGTTAATCCCTTTTCAATCGTGCCCTCGGCAATGTATTCGTTGGCGAGGTCAGGGTTTTCCCGCCGTAGCGTAAGCGAAGGCGGAAGAGGTATGCCCCCATTGTGCCCAGCCATTGTTTCATAGCCTTTGGAAATGTCCGTGAAGCCAATCCGCCCCTCCCCATCGTCGTGATCGGGAACGAGAAAAGCCCTTTTGCACATACCCGTTGAGGTCGGGGGCGTGGGGTTAGAGGTCACGCCATCAGTGCAATCCCCCAGGCAAAGCCTGCCAACTGTTTTGCAACCCGGTGTCAAGGTCGCAAACCGCACACAGTAAAAAACTGCGTCCGCTCATACCGTCTGCTGACGCCTCGTGGCTGATATGAGTCCGTTTTGGTGTTTTCCGCCCCGTCAGCAAACGCCCCATCACACGGCGTTTTCAGTTCGGCGGGTCAGCCTTCGGTCATTACCGTCCAGCCGCCCGTTGGGTCGCTGTGTCCGCTTTGCTGGTTTCACAGCGTCTAACCCCGCTCCTCTGCCTGCTGGCGAGCGATATTATTTTGCCAGCAGTGACCACGAACTCGATCTTGAAACACTCTGCAACTATTTGTCGCCGCCAGACCTGCGGAGGAGCATTTCGTGCTTTTTCCGCAGGGGGACGATTAGTCGGTTCCGCACAATGTCGCCAATTGTCCAGCCCGTGACCGCCGCCTCGATGCGGAGGACGCCGTGTTCGGACGGATCGAGTGACACATACAGTGACTTCGACTTTTCGGACTTTGTTTTCATCGTCATAAACATCCTCATCGTCTCTGGTTGAATCCAATCCAGCCCACACATACCTATTCTCCGACACATCGCAAAATCCCTACTTCCCTTGAATCTTTATTTCTCGGTGCCTAGGAGATGGGGAAAACCTCGGAGAATGATGATGCGATGCGTTGAACACCAAACCACCAGCAAGGAGCGTGACCAATGAAAACAAACGATTCACAGCGATATGATGTCCGAGCCGAGGAGGCAAAAGACGGCTTACTGGCGTTGCAGTCAGAGTGGTTCGCCACCATCGCCCCTCTGCATCACCATCGACGAGAGGCACGCAGGTTCGAGGCAAAACTGACGCTGATTAGCAGGCGTCGGGACGCAATCCTGCGAGACCTTGACGCTGATGACCGAGTAGCCGTCACGACAGACAACAGGTTGAGCCTGCTTCTGGGCACGCACGGATGTCAAAATGCAGAGGCAATTTTTGGCGGGGGACTGCGGAAAGCGGGGCGAAAGGGAATCCAATGACCACGCCCATTTCTTTGCAGTCACAGCCCCGACCAGATCAACGCATTGCCAGTCCGCCGTGTCCACCTGCCGTTGCAGACATATTTCGGTTTTGTGGGCTTGACCCTGATAGCGTCGCAGCCGATTGGATGGACATATTTGTGATGGTCGGCGAGATGCAGCCGGATTTTTATCGGCAGTGATCCTCGTCGTTGACTCCCGTCCGCCATCCGTGGCACCACCAGCGTGGAACGGGGTCACGGCGATGAGAACGGACAATGCGGTCACGACAAAAGCGGCTGTTGAAAAAATGCCCTGCACGATGCCAGGTTGCGACGGCAGGTCAAAAGGAAAGGGCTTGTGCCAGCGGCATTACGACCAATGGTACGGCAGGATCAGGCGTGAGCGGGACAAACTTCAACGCAGAGGCAAGCCGTTTCTGAAGTTCCCAAATCCCTACCGTGAAGGCTCGGGGTATCACTTCATTTTCGAAGTCCTACGACAGAACCCGCCGCTCACAACCGACCAGATAATCTACCGCTCGAAAATCGAACTAGCGAAAAACGGGTTGGCGGATTACCGTATTGACTACGCCTTCGAGGTTCTACGGATGAAAAAGCACGCCTGCAAGCGAGGGGATTACCAGATGAGGCGAGACGCCAAGGGCTGCTGGCACCTGATCCGTGAGCGTGGTGGGAAGGACGCTTCTGATGGGCAAAATCCATAGATGCGGCTTATACATTCGGGTTTCGACCGAAGAGCAGGCTCAAAAAGAAGAAGGCTCGTTGAAAAATCAGCGAGCACGGCTGGAGCGTTTCATCGCTGACAAGAACCGCCACGCCGAGGATTACGGCTCGGGCGACGAATGGCTGATACACGATTACTACGAGGAAAACCCCAAGTCGGCGAAAAACACGGATCGCCCCAAATACCAACAACTGATTGCCGATATCGAGAGTGGGCTGGTCAACACGATCCTATTCACGGAATTGTCCCGTATTTCCCGTTCCACCAAGGATTTTCTTGAACTCTGCGGGTTTCTCGAAGATCACGACGCCGACTTCGTGTGCCTCCAGCATCCAGAACTCAACTCGACCTCTGCCCACGGGCGAGTTCTGATGACAATGCTCGTGGCGATGATGCAATTTGAGAGGGAAATCAATGTGGATCGCTCGCAGAAGAGTTATCAGGAACGGGCGAGTCGAGGATTGTGGACTTGCGGGAACTTGTTTGGCTACGACCTCGCCGAGCGGAAGGGCTACCTCACGGTCAACAAAGCCGAAAAGAAAATCGTGCAGTTCATTTTCAGAAAGTACATCGAGACTGGTTCCATTGGCAAGGTCGTGAAACTTTGCCGTCAGCACGGTTACAAGACCAAGACCTACGAGTCCCGCCGAAAAGATACGCACCACGGCACAGATTTCACCTACACCTCGGTCAAGCAGATGCTGTCGAACCTTGCGTATGTAGCCAAGAAGCAACTGGGTCGCCCCCGCAGGGTGAAGGGACGGGACGGCAAATGGCGATCGGTGCCGTCATCCGTGAAGCCGAAGGTCATCACCACGGAATGCTGGGAACCCATCATTGACCAGCAGACCTTCGACCAAGCGAAGAATTTGCTCGTCATCAGCAGCAGTAGCAGGATGCCCGTCAAGGCGTCAAAGGGCGAGCACATCTACCTGCTGGGGCAGAGCCTTTTCTGCAACCCCTGCAAGGAAATGCTGACCAATGGTGGTTCCTACAGGGATGGCGTGCTCGTGCCGCATTATGTGCATCGCATCGGCAAGAAGATGGATTTCTGTGCCTTGCCGCCGAACATAAATGCCGACCGCTTGGACGAGATTGTCTGGGAGCGAATCGCCCGCAACCTGTCCGATGCCGATTTGCAACGCTGGACAGAGCAAGCCCAGCAGGCATCCAGCCAGATCGGCGTCGAGGAAATCCAAGCGGAAGTCGCCGAGATTCGGGAAGCCCTGAAGGCGAAGCGGGAGAGTCACGCCAACATACTGAAGGGCTTTGGGGGCGGCGAGGCTGATGCCGAAACCAGAAAATTGCTGGCTACGCTCGCCGAGGACATTGCGGCTTTGCGTCAGCGATTGACCGAAAAGAAGACCGAACTGGATGCGGCACGGAAGGAACAGGCGGCGTCTGCTGGCAAGCCCAAGAGCGTCGCCAAGATGCGTGCCACGGCGTTGCGAGACTTGGACGCCGAACAGAAAAAGGACATCCTGAAACTGCTCGTCCGCACAGTTGAACTAACGCCGAATAGCATCGTAATAAATCCCATCCAAGGCGATCCAATCGTGGGCGAGGTCAAGGAGCGTCAGGGCGTGCGGAGCGGACGCTGGCGGTTCATCGATGTGGCGTGGTTGAATTAGCGGGGTGCCGCAGGATGGCGTATGAAGACAATGACTTCGCACGAACTGCCAGCACAGGTCTACGAGGCTTTCTGCTCTGCGTGTGGCAGTCGTGTCGAGTATGCTCTCTTCCTGGCATCGTTCTACAGTTTCGGAAGTTACCTGGAGGTCGGCACAGGGACGCTGGTGCGGCTCGACCTCGATGCCGTCCATTACCAGAAACTCGATATAGCACGCCTGCTGGCGGAAGCGGAACTGTCGCTTGGCATCAGCCAGGGGGCTGGACGCTGGATTGATCAGGCGGCAGAACTCTACTGCACACGGTGTCGGGCTACCTTTCCGAAGGCGAATGCCCGAGCCGACAGGCTGTGTTTTGCCGGGAAAATTGCCGCCTACGAAGTGCCGTCCAAGGGCTGAAACCCGTCCTACAGCCCACCCCGTGAGTCTTACCCACGCCCTCGTTCCCCAGCCAGGAACCCCCAGAATAGCCTCAAAACCGCCTCCAAAGTCCACTGCCAGGCAGTGAAAAAACGGGCAGTGACCTTAAGTTCGAATTCAAACTGGTCGAGGTCAGCCATACCGTCGACAACTCGAACTTGAGCCGTTTTGGGCTGTTGGCGGGGTAGGCTGGCAGTGGGCGATTTGTGCGGAAACCACGAAAACATTGGTCTTTTGAAGCGGGTGGTTTTGGGGGATGGGCAAAAAAAGAACCCGAACGCAAGTTCGAGTTGTCGATCGATTGGCTCCCCTCACAGTCGACAATACGAACTTGTCATAAGTCGTTCATAATCAACGCACAGTGAAGTCGGCAGTGGTCGCCGTTAAACGACAAAGTGTGGATCTTGACCTGGTATCGAAGATGTTATAAAGTAGCAACAATACATATCGGGAAGGGTAGTATAAATGGTAATGCAGCCGACTTAAAATCGGACGGATGTGATAAACATTTGCGGGTTCGACTCCCGCCCCTTCCTCCACTTGCCGATAGACGCTCCTTGACGCATTAGACCAGAGTTTTCAAGGCAGCAGACGCCCAACCCCGACCTGACATTCTATGACTGTCGCCGTGCGGACGAGACGCCTGTCGGCACACGGAACGCCGATCTATGTGGTCGCTGGCTTCGTTCGCAGAGCA
>CAIZFH010000157.1 GCA_903932155.1 uncultured Granulicella sp.
ACACCATGCAGTAGTGGCACATGACGACCAACTGCTTGTCGATGGTTCGCGCCAGCAGGTGATGCACCTCGGTGAAATTTCGCAGGCAGACCTCCGACATCTTGTCGTGGTTGCCCTTGATGAGGATCTTCTTCCCCTTCAACTGGGCAAGGTAATGGCTGTGGCGCATCCATGCAAAGTCGCCAAGGATGTAGACGAGGTCTCTGGATGCAACGGACTTGTTCCAGTTGGTGACGATGGCTTCGTCCATCTCCTCGACCGTCGCGAATGGGCGGCGGCAATGCCGCCGGATGTTGTCGTGACCAAGGTGGAGGTCGGAGGTGAAGAATATGTTCATTGGCGTTGCCTTGTTCACTTTTCGATGTAGTACGCTGGATTCAGGATGGGCAGTGATCCCAGGAGATGAAAGACGTTACTGCCACTCGAAAATCCTTTGGATGGCCGGTGCGCGATATTTGGCGCCGCCCGTATGAACCTCAAGATTGGGGAGAATCTGGCAGGTTCCCTGTCCATGCGTGTGTCCGCAAAGCACCGTCATTTGGCGGTCTGGTCGTTGACGCATGGCATCCTGCAGCACATCGCCCACCGCCTTGCAGGAGAAGAACGGCAACCAGTCGGCGTCGCTGGGGCGGCCTTCGTGGATGCAGGACTCTACGAAGGGCGAGACGTGGGTGAGAACCACAACGTGTTCAGCAGCGGCGAGTGCTTTTGGCAGAACGCGCCCGAAGTGCTCCGCCGCCTCGTCACCGAGTGCCATCATCTTTGCCAGTTGTGCATCTCTGGACAGTCCCTTCAGTTCACGTATCAGCTCGAAATCGTTGAGCGATACCCTGGACTGCGCGTAGTTGCCGTACCTGCCATCTCCCCAGCCATCATGGCCTACCAAACAGGTCTTGTGCGTGAGGGGCTCGAATTCCATGCCGCCCAACCATCGAGGAGAAGCATGCAGCTCCTGCATCGCCGCTCTGACCGCAGAAATGGAGCCGCGGTAGTAGTCATGGTTGCCCAGCACAAAGTAGACAGGCTTCCGCACTGTTCTCTGAATGTCGCTCAAGTACCCAAGGATGTTCGATGCAGTGCCGATGTCCCCGCCCAGGAGCAGGCAGTCGCAGTCGGCCTCCGCCAGTCGGCGAAGGAATTCGTCGTACTGCCGGGGATCCAGGAACTCCAGATGGATATCGTTTGCCCAAAGTGCCTTCATTGCGTCCGGATCATACCGGACTTCCCTGCCGGGCGTCAGCATGGGACAGGGTGTTTGTCCGCCTACAACAATAAAACAGTATTGCTCGATAAACAAAATTAGTTTATCATGCAGTTGAATTATACGGAATACGCCCATGAAAGCAATAGATTGTCTTATACGCTATCTTGAGGATATTTCCGGGGAACCTCCTGCCATACGGGAGTTGGCTGCCGGTGATGCCGCCCATTTACCCCTTTTCATCACGACGGCATACCGGTTCTTCGCCACCAATCTGTTTGGCAGGCGCTTCGTCCTTGCCGTTCAAGGGGAGGACCAGGAAGCGGCAACACCGGTGGAATACGCCACGCATGCCAATCTGATCCGGAAGGCCCTCAACATCGACGTCGCCATGGTGTTGCTTGGATTGCCGGCCTACGTTCGCAACCGACTGGTGCGACAGG
>CAIZFH010000158.1 GCA_903932155.1 uncultured Granulicella sp.
CGCCGCAGCGGCAATCTGAGGCATCTCACCGGCATCCTCTGGCATGCTCGAAGGAGGCATGCTGGCCTGCGGGTAGTAACCAGCCGAAGGAGCGGGCTCCGCATACGCCGTCTCGCTTGTGGCAGACCCTTCAGTAGTGATGAAGCCAGCAGGCTGTTCCTGAGGCATCGTGGCGAACGACGGCATCGGTCCGGGCGACAGCGTTCCGCCTTCGGTCATCACCATGCCGGATGGCTGCGACACCTGCTGCTGCGCAACCTGTGAAACAACGTCGCCGCCACCGCCGTAGGCGTCGCCTTCGGACTCGGCGCCAACGGGGAGGTAGTCCGAACTGATGATGTTCGGCTGCGAAGGGCTCTGGGCCTGCTGCGCGTAGATGCCGCCAGCCGGTGGAGCGTTCGGAGCCAAAACGTCCGTCGGAATACCGGCGCCGCTGTCCGTAAACATGTCGCCCGTCGTTCCACCGCCATCGAACCCTGCGGGAATGGCTTCGGCATCGCCGCCGCCGTATCCTCCACTGGCGGGAGATATGCCGGGAACCTGACCATACGGCGACTGACCGTATGGCGAGATCGGGTTTCCGTACGCATCGTACTGCGGCGTCACGCCATAAGGACTAACTACTCCGCCGGTGGCGCCAGTCGGAATGCACTGGCCGCTATTGGAATCGAAAGCATACCCCACGGCGCACTGACCACCGGCAGCAGCGGTTCCCGTTCCGAGATTGGCGATCAGCGTCATGAGCTGATTCATCATCTGCATCATCATCTGCATCATGAACATCGTCTGCTGCTGGCTGTCCTGCGACATCTGCAGCATGACGCACTGCATTTTCGTCGGGTTCTTAATGCACTGCGCTGGCATCTGCGTTGTGGGTGCCGACATCGTGGGCATCGTCATACCATTGGTCATGAGTCCGGTATCGGTGCCGTACTGCGTCTGATCGGCAGGGGTGTACGGAGACGCCGCATACGATCCAGGATATGCCCCCGCGCTCACGCCAGCACCGGAACCAGCATCAGCGATCTGTGTGGCGAGGTCCGTTCCAGAAGTATCGACGAGGTCTTGGCCCATATTGATGCCAGACAGCCACGAACCAAGACCCTTAAGCGCCTTCTTCGGAGCCACGCGAGACTTTACGGCGGGGATCGAAACCTTCGGCGCCGATGTCCCGAGATGACTCTGAACCTCGGTCATCAAAGCGATGGCCGCCTGTCTCGCCGCCCGTTTCTGCTCCGGAGTCTTGGCGGACTTGGCCTGGGCGTTCACGGCTGCGAACTTTGACTGCATTTCCTTGCCGATGGCGTCGATGGCCGCAACCTTGGAGACATCCTTGGCGTCAACATTGATGTTTTTTCCAGCGATCCTGGCAGCCTTCTTTGCGGCGGCCGCAGCCTGCTTCGCCTGCTTCTTTGTGGCGGCGGCGGCAACCTTCGTTTTCACCGCTTCTGCCTTGGCCGCTGTGGCTGCGGCCTTCTTGGCCGTTGTGGCTTCCTTCTTGGCTGCGGTCGTCGCGACGCGCTCCTGCTGCTTCGCGGCTGCGGCGGCCTGCTTCTGTTGTCGCGCGGCGGCGACGGTGGCCTGTTTCGAGGCCCTGTCCGCAGCAGCGGCCTGCTTCTTCGCTTCTGCGGCAGCCTTTCTGGCGGCTGCGGCAGCGGCTCGCTCCGCAGCGGTAGCCGCACCCAGCGCGCCCATCAGCGCGCCCATACTCCAGCCCTCAAGCTGGTAGTCGGACATTCCAAGCAGTCCGTTAAGCTGGTAATCGGACAACCCTTGCATCCCGTACCCCGAAAGAGCCGCCAAGTCCTGGGCAGGTCCCACGGGGACGGCGGTCAGGGGATTATTGCTCATGAGCATTGGCCACTCTCCTCTTTCGCCTAGTGTTCTCGCGTCGCAAAGTAAATGCCGAGGCCGATGACGCTGACGACCCCGACTCCCAGTACCAACCACGGAACTATCGACGTGTCTTTCTTGTAGATTTTCTTCCCTGCCTTCGCCTGCTTTAGCAGCTCGTTTGCTGCGGCTGTCTGCTTCTGTGCAGTCATCAGCGGCGCCAAAGTCTTCACCATGTCCATGGCGGCGGAAAACGTCTCAATCGGCGTCGGCTTCTTGTTCGCCGAAGCCGTCGTGGCGTCCTTGACCACATTATCCGGAGTCTGCTGCGACGGCGGAAGCGACATGCTCACGGAGACGGACGATGTCGACGCGCTCTGAGAAACAGGATCGGCATTACCACTCGGCGATGGCATGGACCTGGAAGGTTTCGACGGAATGAGGAAGTAGTATCCATCATCGGCTAGATTCGACATCCACCGACCCAGATACATCTTCTCGGCGCCACCCCGTTCCCTTCCCTGCGCCTTTGCCTCTGCGGCCGCGCTAGCCGTATCCATCACATTCAATCCGGACGAGCTTGTCGTCTTTATGAGGACGTATCCATCATTGTACATGGATGCGACCTTGGACTTAAAATCCGCCTCGGAGATGACGGCACTGGTTCCCATGGGAGTATGATCCCAGGCGATCTGTTTCGCCTGATCCATGGAAATTGACGTGTACCCGCTGAGGCCGTCAAGCCGCAGCTTCGAGAAGTCAATCGCGTTGAGTCCGCTCAACAGCATCACCGTTCTCCGACTACTTTCCCGACGATCTGGTCGCGGCGAATATCGCCACGCCAAGAAGCAACACGCCGCCGCCGATCATCGCGTACGTGCCCCATGGAGTTTCCTTCGGCTTTTCGAATCCACCGCCACCGCCAGCGGGCTTCTGCTTCTTGTTTTTGTTCAGTACCACCGGAGCGACTGCCGTACCAGCCTTGGTGATGGCACTGAACCAATCAAGGGCGTTTGACCCGTTGCCTGAATCAGTCTTCGTTTTCGTCTTCGTCTTTGGCGTCGACGCTGGTGTCGAAGGTGTAGACGAGCTTGAGGATGTTGCGGGCGCTGCGGACATCCACTTCTCGACCGAAGCAAGGTTCATCCACGCCGCATCGTACTGACCCTTGTCGATCATGACACGGATGGCATTCATTGTTTCATTGTACTCTTCCCGTCCGCCATTGTTCTCGACCCTTGTGAAACGTTCTTCGACCTTCTGGCGCAACTCATCCTGAGACCCAGGAGCTGGCCTGATCGTCAGTTGCGACGTGTCGGTATGCTGGTCCGTGCTGGCTGGCTTAATCCCGAAAGACAGCGCTCCGGTGACAGCGGAGAACGCATCGGTGACCGCGTCACCCAACGCAGCCCCAGGGAGCTTCAGACCCTCAAGATCACCAGGAACATCATTCATTGCGACCAAAGGCATGATGCGCTCCTACTTCTTGCCACTTCGCGTTGACTTAATGATGGCGAACACCGCAACACCGGCGATCAGCACGCCGCCGCCGATCATCGCGTACGTCGCCCATGGCGTCTCTTCGCGAGTACCACCGCCACCACCGCCACCACCAACAGGCTTCTTGTTCTTATTGAGAACCACTGGTGCTATTTCCGTTCCCGCCTTGGCCACAGCATTGAACCAATCGAGAGCGGATGATCCACCGCCACCGCCACCCTTAGGATTCTTGGCGCGAGCGGCTGCGATGGCCGCCGCCGTCTGAGCGGCCGATGACCCGGCTGGCGCCACAAACTGACCAGGGGACGGTGGACCCGTCATGATGGGCTCGGGCGGTCCAACGAAGTCGGACCCAATACCGACCATGCCGAGGTCCTGGCCGCCGTGATTTGCCCACTGGGCCTTCATGCATTCCAGGCCCGTCGGGCCACACGCCATCGCAGACAAAGGCATCGGAATACCCCTTTCTATTTGTGTTTCGCCGCAGAATTAATGATGAACAGTCCTGCGGCGCCGACGGCG
>CAIZFH010000159.1 GCA_903932155.1 uncultured Granulicella sp.
AGCAGATTAACGGAATTCTGAACGCCCCCCTCCAGAGGCATCAATTGAACTAATGCATGGCCATGGCAAGCCATTCGGCCCTCCGGCAGGCGTAGCGGCAATCGGCCTTCTCGCGCGGGACATGCTTGGCCTACGATATGATCCAGACGCAGTGTTTCGAATGGAAGCGCAGCGTATCCTGAGCCGTTCCGGTCGGGAATACTCGCCCGACGACGATAAAGGCATCTACAAGCTGACCTCCGCATTTAAGCACACCGAGATCTCCTTTGAGATTTCCCCCGAACCGCCTCCACTTGTCGAATGCGCCACAAGCGAGGAAGGACGTCGGCCCAAAAGATCTGGGGTCGCCAGCGTCATTGCGGAACGCATCGCCGCACGGTCTCTCGTGACCACCGGCCTTCTGGGCGACTATCTGCCGAAGATGGGGCGCGTGATGTTATACAGCGAAGCAATTTCGTCATGCGCCGATAAGCTCGCACTCCATGCTCGGCATGTTGGCAGCGTGACGTTGATCCATGAGACACTTCACGCGCTCACACATCTCGGACGTGATCTTGACGGGCGAATGTGGGCCGAGTTCGCGCTTCCAGATGCAACTCATCCGTTGTTCGAGCCGAGTTTGTTTCACGAGACCCTGACCCAGTACTTCACCTATCAGCACATCATTCGACTTGCCGATTCAGCTTTGCTTCATGCCTTCGAGACAATGTCTGCCAGGCAGGCTCCAGCCTACAGGGCGTGGCGTCGCCTTCAGAATCTGCCGCTTGAGGACGCGCGAAGCTGGTTCTTGGGCGTTCGCCGCGGTGTTGGCTTAGCGCAGAATGCCTGGCAAGTAATGTCGGGTGCCTTGCAGGAAGAAGGCTGATCGCAAGACATGTTAATGGGGTGAGTGTTGCCATTGGCCGAGGATAGAGACGCGGGCATGATCGATATCGACGAGGGCAAGGTGAAGGTCCGTTTCATGGCGGAATTGCAGCGCGACCTGGGCCTGGCTTACCGCCCGGAGCATTGGACGGAAGCGCGGCTCGCAGCGTGGATTTGCCGCAACTTGCCGGACCCCTACACGACGCATGCCAGCAAGAACGCCTTCGTTTCTGCATGGCTGGGGAAATTGCTCCAGCACGACGACCACGATCTGGGTCGCGCGAACCGGCAGAAATTTCTGATCCGCCAATTGATCGAAGCCCAGATCAAGGGTCTGCGCAAAACTGCGGTCCGCGAAGCCTATCAGAAAACTCTATTCGGAGACGACCGCGCCGAGCGCATTCGGGTGGACGGCAGCTATAGTTTCGAGTTCCACCCGGACACCTACGCGCCGGACCGGGATTATGACGGGCGATTCGGCGAGGCTGATTTCCAACACCACTACTACCCGCGGATCGGCGACTTCGATTCGAAAGAGGAATACCTGTGCGCGTGCGAGTTGGAAAAATGGGCGGCGCGCGGGCGCATCGACTTCTGGGTGAGGAATCTCGTCAGGAAGCCGTGCAGTTCGTTTTACTTCCAGACGGCGGAAGGCCGGTTCTATCCGGATTTTGTCTGCCGGCTGCCGGACAGGACGATTCTGGTGGTGGAATACAAGGGTGCCGACCGCTACGCCGCCGCCAAGATGGACCGCGACATGGGCGAACTGTGGGCGGAACTGAGCGATGGCAAATGCCGCTTCGTGATGGCGAGCGACA
>CAIZFH010000160.1 GCA_903932155.1 uncultured Granulicella sp.
ATGGTCTCGGTGGACTTGAAGTTGGTGTCAAAGGACTTGAAGCCCCAGGTGTCGTTCATGGTCATGCAGGACTCCCAGTCGCGCCCGGGGTAGCCCTGGGCAGGGATGTACTGCTCGGGGGTCTCGGTATCGCCTTTGTAGGTGCCGCCGAGACGGTTGTTCCAGATGAGGTTGGGATGCTGGTTGACGAGCGCGACGATCTCCGCCGCGCGCGCGGGTGTCATGTTGGCGGTGGGCGTATCGAACCAGAGGACGGCGGGAAAATCACCATAGTTCGTCAGCAGTTCCTTGATCTGCGGAATTGCCTTGGTGTGCAGATAGGTGTCGAAGTCGCCGTCTTGCGCCTTGTCCCAGTGATGGGTGACGGGGTCGTGGTTGCCGCGCAGAATCGCGCTGCCGCCGGGAGCGGTCCAATCCTGATCCTGCGAGTAGTAGAAGCCGAGCTTGATGCCCTGCTTGCGCGCTTCGTCGGCCAGCTCACGCAGCGGGTCGCGATGGAAGGGCGTGGCCTCGACGATGTTGAACGGGTTTGCCTTGGAGTCGAACATGGCAAAGCCGTCGTGGTGCTTGGCGGTGATGACGATGTACTTCATGCCGGCAGATTTGGCGAGGGCGACGATGTCGTGCGCGCTGAAGCCGGTGGGATTGAACTGCGCGGCGAGAGATTTATAGTCGGCCACGGGGATGGATGCGTTGTTCATGATCCACTCGCCGAGCGATGGGATCTGCTTGCCGTCCCACGTACCGGCGGGGACGGAGTAGAGGCCCCAGTGAATGAACATGCCGAAGCGCGCCGCGCGCCACCAGGCCATGCGCGCATCTTTTTGCGCCGGGGTTTCCGTGTCCTGGATAGAGGGGATGGGATGCGGAATGGGCGCGGCTGCGGGCGGGTTCTGCGCGGCTGTGAGCGGCGCGGCTGCGAGAATGGCGGTGAGGGCGAGGAGGTGGGTCGACTTCATAGTGTGTGCTCCGCGTGGAAGGGTCGGCGTGGAAATTGTATGCGCTGAGGAGGGCGATGCGCGATGCTGCGAGCTATTGGGCGGTGGCAGTTGCGTCCGGTGGAGGCAGCGGCTTGACGGAGATTGTGATGCCGTTGGTTTCACTCTTCACGATGAGGGACTGGGCGGCATCGCTGTAAGTGCGGATGGGCTTGTCGTCACCCTTGCCGGGAACGATGTCGGCGGCATCTGTCACTTTGAGGGTGTACGTGCCGTCGGCGACGTAGGGGAAGTGGAACTGGCCGGTTGCGCGGTTGAGTTTAGTTACGGTGCAAGTGGAGTCGTCGTCGGCGTTGTGGAGTTCGACGGTTGCGCGGTTGATGGGATTACTGGATTCGAAGTTGATGACTGTTCCGGTGATGGAGTGGAGCCGGGCGAGGGGTATCTCAAGGTTGTTGCCGATGGATTGCTCACCGTCTTTGAGTTTGATGGTTTTGGTATCGCGAGGCCGAACGCTATCACCAAGGTAGATGTCCCAGCGGTAGTCGGGATCATCTGGCGAATCGACCCCTGGGGAGCTTACCTCGGCTCCATCGAGCGCGAGGGTCGTGCGCAGCAGGTATTCTCCTGCGGGAAGTCCGGTGAGACGGAAGTTGCCCTGATCGTCGGTGCGAGCTCCGCCAACCTTGGACATGGCGAACAGGCCCTCTAGGGACTCGTATTCGGTCCACTTGCCGGAGCTGTCTTTGTGCAGCAACGAGACGTTGGCCTGCGAATCGGGCTCGCCATCGTCGAAGCGGACGGAGCCGGCGATGACTGCGCCCTTGTTGAGGACGATGTCGGATATCGATGTGCGATTGGCGGCAACGGTGACTGGTGTGAGTGTGGCGGCCAGGGCTTCCTTCATGTCTTTGGGAGCATCGTCGGAGATGACGTAGGAGGCAGGAACCGGTGAGGCATAGCCAAGTTTTACAGCAGCGACGTAGTAGACGCCGGGCAGGACATTGGGCATTACGTAGGCCCCGTCCAACCCGGTCTGGATAGTAGCGGTGCTGGCGGTTGGCTTTTTGTCGCCACCTACCGCAGCATCGACGGGTAGCAGGATCACGTAGGCCATGCGTGCGGGGAGGTGCGAGTCGCCGAGGTAGACGTGGCCGGTAATGGAGCCTGTGGCGGGAGGTGGTGTGGGCGATTGGGCCGGGAGCAGGCGGGATGCAAGAAGAAGAAGGGTGAGGAGACGAAAGACTTTCATCGCAATCCCTCAGGCCGCGGAGGCGGCATAGAGATTGTAAATGGAGCGATGGAAGATGGACTTTACCAGAGGCCCCAGGCGCGGGAGATGTAGTCGGAGAGGGTCATTGTGATGAGCACGAGAAACATGAAGAAGCCGGCGGCGACGGTGGCCTTGATGAGGTGCGACTGATATTTGACGTGCATGAAGAAGAGGATGACGATGACCATCTTGGTGGAGGCGATGCCGAGTGCGATGATGGGGTTGAAGACGCCGAGGTCGATGTTGGCGGCCACCACGGTGAGGGCGGTTCCGGCAAGCAGCGACGCGAAGACCAGGGCGTACTGCGCCGGGGTGACGATGTGGTGCGAGGCGTGCTCCGGGTTGGTGATGTTGCTGGGATCGTGGAAGTGCTGCTCGGGTTGGGTCATGCTCTTGTCCTCATTGCTGAATGGAAGATTGAACAAATCTTCAACCTTCCCTCAGGGGCTAAAGCCCCATCTCATTTTGTGGCGACTGCGGCACGGCTGAAGCCGTGCCCTTAAGCAAAACAAATACGGCGATTCTTCGCTACGCTCAGAATGACAAGTTATGCGGCAAGCTACAGCGCTGCTAATCCGAAAGACTGCTAGTGCGCCAGGGGGTGACGGTTGATGAGGTAGAGCAGTGGAAACAGGAAGAGCCAGACGATGTCGACGAAGTGCCAGTAGAGGCCGAAGTTCTCGATGGGCGCGACGTATCCGGAGGTGAAGTCGCCCTTCTGCGCGCGCGCCAGCAGCCAGAAGAGCAGGCCGAGGCCGATGACCATGTGCAGGGCGTGCATTCCGGTCATGGCAAAGTAGAGGAAGAAGAACATCTGTGTCTTTTGTGCCATGTCGGGCGGAAGCGGCTTTTCGTTTAGTCCATAGGCAGACGGATTGATGAACTGGGAGGCGTCGAAGCTGGCTCCGGGGATGTGGTGCTTCTCGTACTTTTCGTGGTACTCGACGGCCTTGATGCCGAGGAAGGCGACACCGAAGAGGATGGTGAGGATGAGGAAGACGACGAGCATGGCCTTCTTGCGCACCTCGGACGCCCATACCGCCAGCGCCATAAAGAAGCCGGAGGAGATGAGGATGGCGGTGTTGGCCGCGCCCAGCGGCACGCTGAGCTGGTTGGAAGCCGCCACGAACGCGTCGTAGTACCAGTTGCGATATAGCAGGTAGGCGAAGAAGAGGCCACCGAAGAACATGATCTCGGTGAGCAGGAAGAGCCACATGCCGAAGCTGCCCGCCTCGCGCTGCTGCTCCTCGGTGGCGAAGTGATGGCGGTGCTGCGGCAGGACGACGTGCTCGTGCTCGGCTGTGTCGTGATCGACCTGCGTGTTTGCGATCGCGCTATCCAACGTGGGTCACCTCGTGTTGGGTCTTATGCTCCAGCCACTCGTAGTCGTAGGCTTCGTGGTCCATGATGGGGATCTCGGTGAAGTTTTCAGTCAGCGGCGGCGACTGGGTTTGCCACTCGAGGCCGGTAGCCTGCCAGGGATTGTCGCCCGCGATGGCCCCGTACTTCAGCGACCATGCGAGGTAGAGGACGGGCAGCAGATATCCCACGCCGAGCACCGTGGCCCCGGCGGTGGAGAGTACATTGAGTACTTGAAACTCCTGCGGGTATGCATGATAGCGCCGCGGCATTCCCAGGTAGCCGAGGATGAACTGCGGCATGAAGGTCAGGTTGAATCCGATGAACGTGACCACGGCGGCTAGTTTGGAGAGCGACTCTGGATACATGCGGCCGGTCATCTTGGGCCACCAGAAGTGGATACCGGAGAGAAAGGCCATCAACATTCCGCCCACCATGACGAAGTGGAAGTGGGCGACGATGAAGTAGGTTTCCGTGAGCTGGATGTCCATGCCCAACGAGCCGAGAAAGACTCCGGTGAGTCCGCCGATGGTGAACAGTCCCATGAAGCCGAAGGCATAGAGCATGGGCGTCTCGAAGGTGATGGAGCCCTGCTGCAGGGTGAAGCACCAGTTGAATATCTTGATGGCCGAGGGTACGGCGACCAGCATGGTCAACAGGGAGAAGACAAGCGCCGAGTAGTTGGAGACGCCCATGATGAACATGTGGTGCTCCCAGACGAAGAAGCCGAAGAGGGCGATGGCGACGGAGCTGAAGGCGACCGCGGTGTAGCCGAAGACGCGCTTGCGGCTGAAGGTGCTGACCACCTCGGAGATGACCGCCATGCCGGGCAGAATCATGATGTAGACGGCAGGGTGCGAGTAGAACCAGAAGAGATGCTGGAAGAGCAGCGGATCGCCGCCCTTGCTGGGGTCGAAGACGCCAATGCCGAAGACACGTTCCAGCGCGACCAGAACAAGGGTGATGGCCAGCACAGGTGTTCCAAGCACCATCAGGATGGAGGCCGCGTAGTGCGCCCAGACAAAGAGCGGCATGCGAAACCAGGTCATCCCAGGGCAACGCATGCGATGGATGGTGACGATAAAGTTGAGCCCGGTAAAGATGGAACTGAAGCCCGCAATGAAGACAGCAACCGCAGTGGTGAGGACGTGGGTGTTGAGATAATGGGTGGAGAGGGGGGTGGTAAAGGTCCAGCCGGTATCGACTCCACCCAGCGCCATGGCGGTGAGCATCAAGGTGCCGGCAGCTATATAAAGATACCAACTGAGCAGGTTGATCTTGGGGAAGGCGAGGTCGCGCGCGCCAATCATCATGGGGATCAGAAAGTTGCCTAGCGTCGCCGGCACCGACGGCACCAGAAACAGGAAGACCATGATGATGCCGTGCATGGTGAAGAGTTTGTTGTAGGTGTCCGACGAGACAAGGTCTCCCTGCGGCGTCAGCAGTTCCAGCCGGATGAGCCCTGCGAAGGCCCCGCCGATGAAGAAAAAGAAGGTGATGGAGATCAGATACAGGATCGCGATACGCTTGTGGTCGCCGGTGAGCAGCCAACTGAGCAGGCCGTGCTCCGCGTTAATGAAGTTCTTCTTCGGCAAGGTCGCGGTGCTCTGATCGGGAAGCTTGAGGATTGTTGGACTCGGTGCGCTCATGGTTTCACCACCCCTGACGCCGAAGGCGCCGCCTGGTCGGATTGCGATGTGGTCAGCGTTTGTTGCACGCGATCATTGGAACTGAGGTTCTTGAGATATTCGACCAGGTCGATCAAGCCGTCTTCGCTGATCTGGCCCTGGTAGGTAGGCATGATGGGGGTGTAGCCCGACGTGACATGCTGCGATGGATTGAGAATGGCGTCGCGCAGATAGGCGTCGTTCACCAGCACCTGGGAGCCGTTGGTCAAAAGCAGCTTGGACCCGTATACGCCCGCCAGGCTGGGCCCGCGCGCCGCTGCGTTGCCGGAGTGGCACGCGTTGCAACCCATGCTGGCAAACAGTCGCTCGCCGTTCTGCGCCAGCGACATGCCGCTGGTGGACTGCTCGGTCCACTTCTTGTAATCCTCCGGCGTGAGCACCGTGATGGTGCCGATCATCGCAGAATGGTTGGTGCCGCAGTACTGGGTACAGAAGAGGTGATACTCGCCCGGCGTGGTGGCCTGGAACCAAACCGTGCTATAGCGGCCGGGAATGACCTCGCGCTTGATGCGGAAGGCGGGAATGGAGAAGCTGTGGAAGACATCCTGGGAGATCATGGTCAACTGGATGGGCTGGCCGGTGGGCACATGCAGCGCGTTAATCTCGTGCTGGCCACCGGGATGCTCCGCCTTCCACATCCACTGCTTGCCAACGATGTAGATGTTCATGGAGTTGACGGGCGGATTGTAGATGCGGAAGTAGAGAAGCGCTCCCCAGACAAAGCAGATGAGGAAGAGGCCGAGGGGAATGATGGTCCAGGTGGCCTCGAGGAGGGTGGAACCTTCAATCTGCGTGGCCACGGGATGCACCGCCTTGCGATAGCGGACGGAGAAGACCACAAGCAGGATCGCCACCAGGAGGACGCCGACAAACGTAATGGCGAGCAGGAAGAAGTACAGCGCGTCCATGTAGGGCGCGATGGTGGACGCCTCGCTGGGAAAGAGCGCGGAGGCGTTGAGCCACTTCACCAGAAACTGCCATAAGACCGGACTAATACCCATCGTTACCCTTTATCTTCCGTACGCCAATCGATCAAATCGTGGTTGCGGCCAAGCTTTATATCACGGCGAAACATTAAGAACATGAAACTTCCCAGGCTTACCACGGTCATCATGCCGCCGACCTGAACCACTCGCGCCACAATCAGGGAGTGCCGGTTGGTCTGCGGATCGTAGTGGTAGCAGTAGGTGAGGATGTTGGCGACCGGCGAACCGATGCGGTTGCCGGATGCCTCGATCAACCCCAGCAGGATGTCCTTGGGCGAATACTCCACACCGAGGTAGTACTGCGCCAGACGGCCCTGGGTTGTCACCACCTCGATGGCGCTGGCGTGGGCGAACTGGTTCAGTTTGCCATCCGGCCCCGGGATGCGGATGTAGCCAAAGCCGGTGGCGTCGGAGACGGCGTCAATGGCGGCCTGTTGCCCGGTGAGGAAGTGCCATCCGTCAGCCGTCTCTGGGTGGCCGTAGCGCTTGACGTAGAATGCCTTCTTTTTGGCGGCGATCTGCGGCGTCTCATTGGGGTCGATGCTGATGATGACGATGTCGAAGTCCTTGCCCGGTGTCAGACGCACCATCATGAGAGCGCTGGCCAGGCCGTCCATCTCCTCGGAGCAGAGCATGGGGCAGTTGTAGTAGACCAGCGAAAGGATGGCGGGACGCTTGCCGAAGTAGTCTCCCAGACGTACGGTCTTTCCGGTATCGTCGACGAACTGAGCGTCCAGGGGAAGCATCTGATTCAAGCGCTGGGTGACACCCACCTTTTGCAGCA
>CAIZFH010000161.1 GCA_903932155.1 uncultured Granulicella sp.
CCGATCTCGAAACCTGCATCCCTGCACTCCCGCCAATAGGGCTTGATCTGGATCGCACCGATAATACCAGCCGAACTCATCGCCGCACACTCCACCATCAACCTTTCCGTCAGAGTAGACTTACAGAAGCGCTTTTTTTCGCTGCAAGGGAGTCCGTACTTCATGCCGATTTCGATTCGTCGATCTGCCCCCGCTGGAACCAGCCTTCTCGTCCCAGCCATTGTGTTGTGCCTTCTCAGCCTCACCGCATCGCAGGCCGTTGCACAGGAGGCAGTCCCGCTCACACCCTTTCAGAAGCAGATGAACCGCGTCGACCTCGCATTCAGCATCACCGGCATCTTCAGCACCAGCGTCTCCGGCATCGAGCAGCGCGATACTGGTTCCACCAATAACAACCTGCTCATAAGTCCCAGTAGCACCGTCAGCGAACTGTTGACCATACGCTATATCGCCAAACCGCTGCTCGGCTATGAGTTCAACTTCGGCAGCTCCCGCTACACGCAGAACTTCACCTTCACCCCGCCGCTCACCTCAAGTCTTCTGCATAGTGCGCAGTCCGGTGCCCGCGAGCTGACCCTGGGCTATGTCGCACACACCCCGAAGATCTTCGGCGTCCAGCCCTATCTCGGTGCCGGCGGTGGCACTATCCACTTCATTCCCACTCGCAATGGCGGCGAGGGACTTCCCTTTCAATATCGCGCCGTCTACTACTACAACCTCGGCATCGAGAACAACTTCCCCAACAGTAATTTCGGCGTTCGCGTGGGCTTCCGCCAACTCATCTACCTTGCGCCAGACTTCGGGCAGAATTATCTCACCATCACCCGGCGTACGCGTACCAGCGAGCCCACCTTCGGCTTCTTTCTCCGCTTCTAGCCGAAGGGTCTTCTGATCCTACACACTGGATAGTTCCCTCCGCCGCAACTTCGGCATCTTACGATGTTGCCAGACCGTTGCCACATCGGTCGGGACATAAGGAGAAACCACCCATGAGCACAATGATCACCAAAGACGGCACCGAGCTCTTTTACAAGGACTGGGGCACGGGACAGCCTATCGTCTTCAGCCACGGCTGGCCGCTCAGCGCAGACGCCTTCGAGGACCAGATGCTCTTTTTGGCCTCGCGCGGCTTCCGATGCATCGCCCACGACCGCCGCGGCCACGGCCGCTCCAGCCAGCCCTGGCAGGGCAACGACATGGACACCTTCGCAGACGATCTGGCCCAACTCACCGCCGCACTAGACCTGAAAGACGCTGTCCTCATCGGCCACTCCATGGGTGGGGGTGAGGTGACACGTTACATCGGACGCCACGGCACCAGCCGCGTCGCCAAGGCCGTCCTTATCGGGGCAGTGCCGCCACTCATGCTCAAGACCGCAGCAAACCCAGGTGGCCTTCCCATCGAGGTCTTCGACCAGATCCGCGCAGGCCTCCTCGCCGACCGTTCCCAGTTCTTCAAAGACGTCAGCGCGCCCTTTTACGGTGCAAACAAGCCCGATAGTAAAGTCTCGCAGGGCCTTCGCGATTCTTTCTGGCGACAGGGCATGACCGCCAGCCTCAAGGCCGTATTCGACTGCGTCAAGGCCTTCTCCGAGACCGACTTCACCCAGGACCTCAAGCAATTCAACGTCCCCACCCTCATCCTGCACGGCGACGCCGATCAGATGGTCCCAATCGCTGCCTCCGCGCTCGCCACCGCAAAGCTCATCCCCGCCTCCACACTTAAGATCTACCCCGGCGCCTCCCATGGCCTCTGTTCCACCCACAAGGACCAGATCAACGCCGACCTGCTCGTCTTCCTCCAGCACTAGCTGCTCTAATGTGTTCGCATCCCACGACAAAGGCCCATCCGTCAGGATAGGCCTTTGTTCACAACCCACCGTCTTATCCCTGCAGCGTCAGATCGTCCGCCAGCCGGAAGTGCACAATCGACTCAGATGGAATCACGATGTCGCTGTTGCCTGTCAACCCGGCACCAGCCGTTCCCGCACCAGCTCCGGCCAGCCCTCCGATCAGCAGACCCGTGCCTCCCGAGGCTACGCCGCCGATCAGCATTCCCAGCCCAGTTCCGCCGCCGATCATCGCCAACGACCGCTTGCCCTTCCCCTTCTTTGACCGTGTCAGGTCGCGAGTCTCCAGCGGATAGCGTGTCCCATTAAGCGTCATTGATGTCAGTCGAAGCTCCAGCAATGAAGCCCCCTTGAAATGTCCTCTCTTGTGCGAAACATCCACAACCCCGTCCACAGGCGTGCCCTTGGGCAGAATCACATGCCCGCTCGTATCCACCCACGACTCAACTACCTCACCGTCGAAACGCGAGCCAGCCGGTGTGTGCTTCACACTGATGGTCTGATTGATGCGGATCACAAGTTCCGTACCTGCGGGAATGTTCACATCTACCGGCTGCACAGGCGGCGCACTTGCCTGCTGCGGCCCTCCTTGCACCGTCCCGACCGGTTGATAATACGTCCCTGGAGCGGTCGGTAGCGGTCCGCCCGGAGTCTGCGGAGGCGCGGGGGCCGTCGTCGTCGAAATCGCCTCCGCCGTCTGCCCTGGGGCCGGTGGCTGCACCGTCGTCGTCGTGGTGTTCCCAGCCTTGTCCACCGTCACAACCTGCTGCGCTTGTCCGCTGGCCGCCGCCTGCTTCTTCGCCGCTTCGATCGCCTTGTCCTGCTGCGACGAGCAGCCCGCCAGCATCGCGACGGCCAGCGCCAGCGCGCCCGCGGCCTTCATCCACCTTGCGCCAATCAAAGTATCGGAATTCATTGCTGCATCCTCCTCATGTCCTGGTTGACTTTCCTGTAGCCTGTCAATCCAGTAAGATGCAGCTTCCGCGCACACGTGTGCCTCAAGCGCAAGGTATTATTTTGTTGGTCTTCCGGCAGAGCTAACTCGACAGACCTCTATCCTGCGGAGGCGTCTTATCTGTCAACTGCTGGCCTAGAAGGGCATTCGGACGGTAATCACCGTATAGTGATTGGCCGTGTGGAAGTGGGTCAACGCAATCTGTTCACCCATTCCGATCGTCAGCCCCAGCCGTCCCGGCTTGCCCGATGCGTCGTGCGATAGCGGTACCCGCCCAATCACGACCCCGGGCGTCCCTAACGCCTGGATCTTCCCGTCGTTCGACCCACCCTTAAAAAACGTAGTACTGATCTCGAACTCCGGCCAGAACAGCCGCGCCACACCCGCCTTCGCCAGCCGATACTGTGCGACGCTGTTCCAGATCACGCTCCGTCCCAGTCCAGTCACATTGGTCAGTGGCAGCGATCCTCCAGCCGTCGACGTCACATCCAGATTGCCCCACCCTTTGCCCACCGCCAGCGTAGGCGTCACAGTAGCGCAGCAACTTCCATTCCCATTCTTGCCGGTGGGTACGGTCGCCGCGAAAAAGCCTGTAATGATTGCGTTCCCATGCTCCTCGTTGCGCGCGTAAATGCGGAACTTGCTGTTGAACGACAGGTCGCCAAACCCGTCCGATGCGCCATTTGTGCGATCGAAGAAGGGAGGCACATTGAATAGCAGTTCAATGTGCTTCTCAGGAATCAGCTCCAACCCCTTGCTGTTTCCATAGTTCCATATCTCGCGTCTGCTGGTGTTGTAATCATGCACAAAGTCAGTGCGAAATTCCTGCTCCAGCCGCGGCGTCACCGTCACCAGCGGCGTTATCCAGTGCGGCTGCTGGCTCTGCGTCGCCGTCACTCGCGCCTGGTACTTTGCAAAGAAGGAATTTAACGCTGGTGCCGCAGATAACTGTGCATTAGCAACATCACAGGTCAGGCACAGTAGAAAGGTCAATAATGAGGAGAGAAAGAGCGATGGAAAGGACTTCATTGAATAATTATCCGTGAAATCGCAGGATACAAAATACGAATTCAGATTATTCCACTCACTAGCAGCTATCCCCGGAGTCGTCTCCCTGAAGGCTCCCCAAAATTACGTTCGATAGACTACGCGCCCCTCGCAGATTGTCGCCTGCACCCGCCCCAGCATCGCCGCGCCATCGAACGGCGTATTCTTCGACTTCGAACGCGAATCCTTCGCCGCAAATCTCCACTCCGCGCCCGCGTCGAAGACCACCACATCCGCGTAGCTCCCCACCCCCAGAGTCCCGCGATCCTTAAGCCCGATCACCACCGCCGGCTGCGCGCTCATCAACGCAATCACCCGCGCAAGCGGCATCCCATGCTCGCTATGCAGTACGCGCAGTGCCAGTCCAAGCGCCGTCTCCAGACCCGTAATCCCATTCGCCGCGCGCTCGAACTCAACCTCTTTCTCGTGGCTCGCGTGGGGCGCGTGATCGGTCGCAATGCAGTCCACGGTTCCATCCAGCAGCGCAGCGATCACGGCCTGACGGTCTGCCTCCGCGCGCAACGGCGGATTCATCTTGGCGTTGGTGTCATACTCTCCAACCGCGTCCTCGGTCAGCGTAAAGTGGTGCGGCGCGGCCTCGCAGGTCACATGTAGTCCCTCTGCCTTCGCGCGTTGAATCGCCTGCAACGCGCGTGCTGTCGACACGTGCTGCACATGCAGATGCGGCCTCACCCGTTCCGCGCGTTCAATCTCGCGCAGTAAGCGAAGGTCTCGCTCCACAATGCGCGCCTCCGCCTCCACCGGCATTCCACGCAGCCCTAGCCGGAACGCCACCGGCCCTGCGTTCATACTGCATCCGCCCGTCAGCCGCGTGTCCTCCGCGTGTTGCGACACTGGCACGCCAAGTTTAGCCGCCGCCACCAGCGCTGCCCGCATCACCTCGTCTTCGAGTACCGGCTTGCCGTCGTCCGTGAACCCCACTGCTCCTGCCCGCACCAGAGCCATATAATCCGTAAGTTCCAAACCCAGGCTGCCAATGGTCGCCGCCGGCATCGCCAGCAGCTTCACCACCGAGCCACGCGCCGCATTCAGCATCCACTCCAAATCAGCCACCGAATCGTTCACCGGAGTCGTGTTCGGCATCGCCACCACCGTGGTAAAACCGCCCGCCGCAGCCGCAGACGTTCCTGTCGCAATCGTCTCCTTGTGCGTCTGCCCCGGCTCACGTAGATGCACATGGATGTCAATCAGACCCGGCGCAACCACGCAACCCGCCGCATCGATCACTTCAGCAACCTGTAACGAACCGAACGCCCCCGGATGATCCACCGCCGCCACACGCCCATCGTGCACCAACACATCGCGCGGTCCGTCGATTCCACTCGCCGGATCGACCAGGTGTCCATTAAGGATCAGAATCTCGCTCATGCCGTCACCCCAAGCGCCCGCGCCAACACTGCGCGCCGTATCGCCAGCCCCTGGCTCACCTGCTCCTCGATCGCCGACTGAGGCCCATCCGCCACCTCGCCGGTGATCTCCAACCCGCGAATAATCGGCCCCGGGTGCATCACCAGTAACTTTGGCGAAGCAGCCGCCAACCGCTCCTCGCTCAGTTGATACCGGACGATAAACTCCGCCAGGTCCAGGTCGAATCCCGCCAGCCGCTCTTTCTGGATGCGCAGCATCATCACCACATCCGCCCGCGCCAGCGCGCGATCGAAGTCGCGTTCAATCTCTATGTTGCCGCCGCCATCGATTCCTTCTCCCATTCCCAGCGCGCTCTCCGGCAGCAGCTCCGGCGGCCCGCACAGCACCACACGCGCACCCAGCCGCGGCAGCAGCATGGCATTGGACCGCGCCACGCGGCTATGCAGAATGTCTCCCGTAATCACCAGCGTGATGCCGTCCAGCGTCTTCGCATCCACTGTGCTCGCGTCCCGTCCAAGCCGCAGCAGGATGGTGCGCAGATCCAGCAATGCCTGCGAGGGATGTTGGTGCATGCCATCGCCAGCGTTCAGCACGGGCAGCCCGGTCACCCGCGCCAGCAGCGACGCCGAGCCCGATGACGGGTGGCGCAGCACAATCGCCTCCGCGCCCAGCGCGCGCAGCGTCAACCCCGTGTCCTTCAGGCTCTCGCCCTTCTCGATCGAGGAAGACTTGTCACTGACCAGCGTAGTGGTTGCGCCCAGCGACTTGGCCGCCAGCTCGAACGAGGTTCGCGTTCGCGTGCTCGACTCGTAGAACAGTAATGCAATTGTCCGCCCCAGCAGCACCTGCGCCCGCTCAGCCGCATCCATGCGCTCCAGCCGTGCGGTCATCGCCAATATCACGGCCACATCCGCCACCGACAGATGCTCCACCGACAGCAGCGATCCCGCAGCAACCTGCGAACTTGCCGCTATTGATCCTGAGTTTACTGCTCTTGATGCTGAGTTTGCTGCTTTTGCCTCTGAGATAGATCCGGACTTTAGTCCGGACACTCCGGAGCCGCGCTGATTACGGGCTTTAGCCCCTGGAATATGGGTTTCTTCGCGCGCCACTCTTGCCCGCCTCAGTCCACCAACTCGACCAGCAGCACCTGCTCCTGCCCGTCGATCTCGTTCAGCTTCACTTCAATAATCTCGCGTCGCGAGGTCGGCACCGTCCGCCCGGTATAGGTCGCCTGGATCGGCAGCTCGCGGTGTCCTCGGTCGATCAGTACCAGCAGTTGCACGCTCTTCGGCCGGCCGTGGTCGAACAACGCATCCAGAGCGGCCCGTATGGTGCGCCCGGTGTACAGCACATCGTCCAGCAACACGATGTCACGTCCGTTCACGTCGAAGCCGATCTCGCCCGGTACCACCGTAGGCCGTGGCCCGGTTGTCGTCAGGTCGTCGCGATAGAGGTTGATGTCCAGCATGCCAGTCTGCACCGGGCGCTTCTCGATACCGGCAATCAACTTGCCCAGCCGCTCGGCCAGCGGGACCCCGCGCCGCTTGATGCCGACCAGCCCCAGGTTGTCGGCCCCTTCGTTCTTCTCGACAATCTCGTGCGCCAACCGGACCAGCGTCCTCTCAATCTCCGAAGCCGACATCAGCCGGCCCTTCTCGCGCAGCTTCGACTTCTCTGGCGAACTCGTTTTCGTAGTCGTTTCGGTAGTTTCGCTCATAGGTTGTTTGCGGAGTTCACACTGTCGATGCTGATGATAGCAGCACAGCCGCCGCCCGTCTTACCTCTTTCCTCTCAAAATGAGCGAACCAACAGCCAAATCCTACTTCCATCGTCCTTCATGCCAAATCCGTATGTCTTAGACCACCGGTCGGCGGCGCATCCGCAGCAGCCCATGAAAAGTCCCGCCCAGTACAGACAGCACCACCAGCCCCGCAGATAGGAACGCAATGCCCGCCAGAATCATCCCGCCGCGAAACTCCGGCGAATGAAGAAGACCGATCATCTCCGCCGGTACCGGGGTCGAGGATTGCTGCACCGCCTTCTGTACCTGGGCCGTCATCTGAGCGTCGAAGTTCCCCATCGCATGCAACCCAAAGCGCTCCACCAGCCCCGCCCCGGCAAGCGCAATCGCCAGTTCCAGCGTCAGGCACACGCCAACCATCACTCCAATGCGAGCTCCCACCCGCACATCCATCCACGCTGTCGGCCTCCGCTTCTGGTAAAACCCCAGCGTTATCAGCGATGCGCTCATGATCCACAGAAAGCTTACCGACGAAAGCACGTCCACCCGGATCGCACCCACGCTCAGCGCCGCGCCCACCGCCGCCACCACCACCGCGCAGCGTATCGCCGTCTTCCACTCCACCTGCCTCGCATTCACAGGTGGAACCGTGCCAAGGCTCGATTCGCCCGCCGATGCCTCCCCACTTGCCTCCACCGACTGGTTCTCCAGTGATAGGTTCAGTTGCGGAGCCCCGCACTGGGGGCAGAACGGCGACTCCCCGATCCTCTCAGGCAATTCTCCCCCGCAACGATGGCAGAACTCTTGCATATCTACGAAGCTACCCCACCCCAAACCCCTTCGCAAGCCGACGTGGTTCAGTGCAAGCTCGATCCCCTATTGCTTGTCCTGCGCGTCCCCGTTCTCCGAAGAGCTATTGTCCGGCAGGTCCAAGGCCACCAGCCCAATCTTCGTCCCATCGCTCTCTGCGTCAATCTCCACAATATGCTGATGCTGCTTCGACCCTGCCTTGAGCTCTAGCGCGCCCTGGTCTGGCTTGTCGTCCACCGAATAGTGGTTCTGTTTGTCGTTGTCGCAGGTCAACCCCTCCAACGTACGAACCGGCGTGCCCACAGCGCGGTTGTCGCGACACGCTATTACATCGCCAAACCGCTTCATCCCATTGCGATAGAACGCCTCCACCTTCTTCGGCGAATCACCCGTCCGGTAGCTCACAGCCTTCACCCGCAGTTGAAAACTGCCGAAGTTCAAATTCACGTCGGCAGCGCCATTGTCCTTGTCCTTCTTCACCAGTTGCGCACCGGGATACACCGGTAACCCGATTCCCTCCACCGCCACTGCGTCGTTGGTCTTCACCTGAACCCCGCCGAAGGGTGTGGAAATCTTCACGTTGTCGCTGTCTCCCTGCTTGTTAGCCTCCACACGACAGCCTGCCAATAGCGCAGTCAATAGACCTGTCATTACCAGTCCCGCAACCTTCATTCCCAGCTTCGTATGCATCGTGCTGCCTCCGCTTGGTTCCGCATCGCGTTCTTATTCTTCTGTGCAACAACTTACGCTACCAACCCGCAAAATGTTCCGCGAAGCAGCATTTCCTCTTGCCCAAAGCGAGACGGCCACGCAATTGGGTACGTGGCCGTGAGTGATGGGTATTAAGCCGCCGGCAGTTTTATACCAGAACGCTTTGCCCTATAGATATCGATTCGGGTTTTGCGGCCAGATAGCGGTCGATGGACGCGGCTGCCTTGCGCCCCTCCGCAATCGCCCATACCACCAGCGACTGGCCGCGCCGCATATCGCCCGCGGCGAAGACGCCCTCCACAGAAGTTGCGTAGTTCTCGTCCGCGGCCACATTACCACGCTGGTCCAGTTTCAGACCCAACTGCTCGATCATCCCCGAGCGCACGGGCCCCAGAAAGCCCAGCGCCAGAAGAACTAAGTCTGCCTCCAGCGTGAACTCCGAACCCGCAATCGGCGTGAAGCTCGGCGGCGGGCCAACACGTACAGCGTGCAGATGCGTAACGCGTCCCTGCTCGTCCCCGCTGAAGCTCACGCTGTTGATGCCCCAGTCGCGGATGCCGCCCTCTTCGTGGCTGCTCTCTGTGCGCAGTTGCAGCGGCCACATCGGCCACGGAGTCGATGCCGCGCGCTGATCCGGTGGCTTAGGCATGATCTCGAACTGGTGAACGCTCTTGGCATGCTGACGCAGGCTGGTACCCAGGCAATCCGCGCCGGTATCGCCGCCG
>CAIZFH010000162.1 GCA_903932155.1 uncultured Granulicella sp.
CGCTGGTTTGCCGGTCAGGTCCCACTCTTTGCCATCGGCATCGCATAACACAATCGGTCCTTCTACCCGCAGCGGGCCGGTGGGGCGAACGGAGATCTTTACTGTCTCAGACATAATTGGATTGACTCCTCGATCAGATAGGCCGGAGACCGGCAAGCCCAGCATAGCAGTACTGAGCGGCTTACATCAGATGGATCGCATCTACGTCCACAATCAGTTTGCGGCGGGGAACGCCTTCGGAATCCGCGTAGGCAAGCAGAGCACGCAGCGTACGACTGAGCGCATCGCGACGTTCGGCTTTGAGTACAAAGTGAAATCGATAGATGCGCTTCAGCCGGGCAATCGGCGCTGCTGCTGGACCAAGCACACGCACTTTATCCAGATGTGCAGTCTCGAACCAGCGGCCCAATTTGGAAGCTAAAGCGGCAGCTTCCTCCAGCGTCTGGCCTTGAACAATCATGTTGGCCAGTACGCTGGACGGAGGGTAATGCATCCAACGGCGATAATGAAGTTCCTTGGCCACAAAACCCGCATAGTCGTGCGCGGCGGCACATTGAATGGCGTAGTGCTCGGGATGGTAGGTCTGCACCAGAACGCGGCCTGGAAGCTCTCCGCGGCCGGCGCGGCCAGAGACCTGGGTTAGCAGTTGGAAGACACGCTCCGCCGCGCGAAAGTCGGGCAGGCCCAACGCTGAATCTGCGCCCACTATCCCAACTAGCGTGATGCCATGGACGTCGTGTCCCTTAGCGATCATCTGCGTTCCAACCAGCAGATTGATCTCACCTGAGTGCAGCCGTGTGAGCAGACGTTCCATATCGCCGCGTCCACGCACGGTGTCGCGATCCATGCGCCCGATCCGAGCGTTCGGAAACAGTTCCTGTAGCCGCTCCTCGCCCTGCTGCGAGCCCGCGCCCAGGTAGAAGAGGTGCTCGCTTCCGCACTTGGGGCAGAGTCTGGGGACCGAGCGGCGAAATCCACAGTAGTGGCACTCCAGCCGGTCGCCGGCATGAACATGCAGATCGGTATGCGTCGAAGGCTTGTGGTAGGTCATTGCGATCGCGCAGTTTTCACACTCGATCTTCTCGCCGCAACTTCGACACAGCATGGTGAAGGAGTAGCCGCGCCTGTTCAGCAAGATCATCACCTGCTCGCCGCGATCGAGTGTGGCCTGCGTTTCGCTCACAAGCTGCCGCGAGAAGATGTCTTCCTTGCCCGTCTCCTTGAACTCGGTGCGCATATCAACCAATTCGACCGTCGGCAGAGGGCGGCTCATCACCCGGGAGAGCATCTCAACGCGCGCGTAGCGGCTACGCTCCGAGTTGGCCCAGCTTTCCAGCGAGGGCGTGGCCGAGCCAAGCAGCACGACTGCGTTGTTGAGCTTGGCGCGCATTACCGCGACATCGCGCGCATGATAGCGCGGCGTCTCCTCCTGTTTGTAGCTTCCGTCGTGCTCCTCATCGACCAGGATGAGGCCGAGGTTGACCATGGGCGCGAATACGGCGGAGCGAGTGCCTACCACGATGCGGGCCTCTCCGCGACGGATGCGGTGCCACTGCTCGGCACGCTCGTCTGGCGTAAGGCCAGAGTGCAGCAACGCCACCTGCGATCCGAACGCGGCAAACATCTGTCCCGCCATTGCTGGAGTCAGTCCTATCTCCGGCACAAGCAACAGCGCGGACTTGCCTGCGTCCAGTGCACGCTGCATCGCGGCAAAGTAGACGGTCGTCTTACCCGATCCAGTGACGCCGTATAGCAGTATTGGCTTGAATCCACCCTGTGTCATGGCTGCTGCAATCGACGAGAGTGCCTCCATCTGCGACTCATTCAGAGCGTGCTCGTGAGCATTCTTCTTGCCGTTGGCAGGAATGCCGCCGAGGTGGAATTCTTCGGCAGCCTCTTCTATAGCAACCAGCCCGCGCTTGACGAGAGTCGAAAGCGTGGTGGTAGGAACACTGAGTTCGCGCAGCGCCATCGCATCGCGCAGATCGACCACGCGCATGCGTCCGCCTGCGGCTGCAATCTCGGCGAGTATCGTGGTCTGGTTCTCATTCAGCTTCGGAATGCGTGCATCCGGAACCAGTACAGCGATGCGCTCCGTGCGCCGCGCGTCGCGTTCCTCCGCGAGGGCCTCACGGGCCAGCCACATCTTTTTCACCATACTGTCCAGCAGCGCTGTGTTTACCTTCGTTGCAGAGCGTACCGCGGAGGCTTTCGCCGAACTGCCGTCGCTCAGATAAGTCAGCACCGTGAACTCGCGGTTCTGGTCTTCCGCCGACAATTTGGACCGCCGCGAATTGCTCTTGATTGATCCATCGAGCAATGGTGTTCCCTCGCGCAGCACGCGCTGGCCAGCCTCGGCGATGCGGTAGACGATCTGCCGTCGCACCTCTGCGGCCAGCGGCATCATGCCGCGCAGCACCTCGCCCAGTGGCGCAACGTAATACTGCGCGATCCACTTAGCCAGCTGCATCAGCTCATCGGACAGCAGTGGAGCGTCGTCAAGCACCCGCTGCACGGGCTTGATCGCTGACGCGTCTGTGGTAGGGGCGTCATGCACGCGGACGACTACTCCCATGAGTCGTTGCCCGCTGAAAGGCACCAGTACACGCACGCCAACCACAGGCGCAGACCCGTTTACCGCATAGGTAAAGGTGCGGTCCAGTGGCACTGGCAGCGCAACGTCGCAGTAGTAGGGCACGAATCTGAGAGTACAGCGCAGCGCTGTGCTACGCCACACAAGCACTAGTCCGAGGCCGATTGCTCCGCAAGCGGTGCTATCCTATGTATTGGTTTGCAGGGTCTATTGCAAACAATCCTAGAGTCAAATTAAGAGGTAATTGAATGGCGGCGGCAACGATCGATAAGACAGCGTTGAGTACTGCGGTGGAATACAAGGTAGCGGACATCGGACTGGCTGAGTTTGGCCGTAGAGAACTTGACGTCGCCGAACAGGAGATGCCGGGCCTGATGTCGATCCGCAACAAGTACGCCGCAGATAAGCCGCTGGCTGGCGTGCGCATTATGGGATCGTTGCACATGACCATCCAGACCGCGGTATTGATCGAGACCATGGTGGCGCTGGGTGCGGACGTGCGCTGGGCCAGCTGTAATATTTTCTCCACGCAGGACCACGCGGCTGCTGCGATTGCGGCGGCAGGCATTCCAGTATTTGCCTGGAAGGGCGAGTCGTTGGAGGAGTTCTGGTGGTGTACGAATGAAGCGCTCAGCTTTCCCGACGGCAAAGGCGGAGTGCTTGGACCACAGCTCATCATCGACGACGGTGGCGATGCAACCCTGATTATCCACAAGGGATATGAGATGGAGGATGGCGACCCGTGGGTGAACACGCCCTCCGGTTCCACCGAGGAAGATGTCATCAAGACGCTGCTCAAGAAGGTCCATGCTGAACGTCCCAAGCACTGGCATAATGTGGTGAAGGAGTGGCGCGGTGTCAGCGAAGAGACGACGACAGGCGTACATCGCCTGTACAAGATGTTCGAACAGGGCAAGCTGCTGGTGCCTGCCATCAATGTCAACGATTCGGTAACCAAATCGAAGTTCGACAACCTGTACGGCTGCCGCGAGTCGCTGGTGGACGGCATTAAACGCGGCACCGATGTCATGGTCGCCGGCAAGGTTGCGGTCATCTGCGGCTATGGAGACGTGGGCAAAGGTTCGGCGGCGTCGCTTCGCGGGCTTGGAGCGCGCGTGATTGTAACCGAGATTGATCCCATCAATGCGCTGCAAGCTGCAATGGAGGGCTACGAGGTCACAACCATCGAGGAAACACTGGGGCGCGGCGACATTTACGTTACCTGCACAGGGAATGTGGACATTATCACAGTCGAACACATGAAACGGATGAAAGACCAGGCCATCGTATGCAACATTGGCCACTTCGACAACGAGATCCAGATGGAGAAACTGTCCGCTCTGCCTGGTATCAAGATGCTCACGATCAAGCCGCAGGTGGACAAGTACACCTTCCCCGGCGGCAATAGCATTTTCGTGCTTGCTGAAGGCCGCCTGGTCAATCTAGGTTGTGCAACAGGCCATCCCAGTTTTGTGATGTCCAACAGCTTTGCCAACCAGACGCTGGCGCAACTTGATCTATGGAAGAACAAGGACATCTACAAAGTAGGTATTTATATTTTGCCCAAAAAGCTCGACGAAGAGGTTGCGAGGCTGCACCTGGAAAAGATAGGCGTCAAGCTGACCACGCTGACCCAGAAGCAAGCGGAGTATCTGAGTGTTCCTGTAGAAGGGCCGTATAAATCGGAGCACTACAGGTACTAAATCCCTGCGTTAGGACTGCGAAATCTTCCAGTATCGGAGCTGTTGTTGATAGACTGTTGCATCTGAATTCTTTCCATAATGAGAACTCGTTCAAAGGAGAATCCTTGAAGCTGGTTGCTTGTGTGCTGCTTCTCCTGGGTTTTTTCATAGTCCTTGTCGCCCTGGTGCTGCTGACCTCGATGGAACAGCGCTCTGCATTTATCGGGGCTGGATTAGGCGTGGAGATTCTCGGTCTCGCATTGCTCACGCAAGCTTACCGGACGCACCGGAAGGAGCATCGATGAACCTGGAACTAAGTCTGTCCTCGATGATGCTGATTCCGTTTGCCGCGGCTGGCCTGGCGCTCATTCACCAGGGGCTTGGACGCTCGCGCAGCGCGGCCCACGCCATGCTCGCGAGTTTGTGTGCGTTGGCGGTCTCTGCCATCGTCTTCGTTCTGTTTGGAGCTTCGTGGACAGGATATAACGGTGCTGCAATACACTCCTTTGTTGCAGGTGGCGTGCGTTGGGACTGGCTGGGCGCTGCTCCTTTCTTTGCGCAAGGCATAAGCTTCGATGGATCGGAAACGGCTGGACTTAGCCGATCACTGGTTCTGTGTTTTGAACTGATGGCGGTTGGACTGACTGCGACTATACCGCTCAGCGCGGGCGCGGACCGTTGGCGACTGGGGCCGATTTGCTTTAGCAGCGCGTTGCTCGGCGGAATCGTTTTCCCCATCTTCGCGCACTGGGTGTGGGGCGCGGGATGGCTGGCGCAGCTTGCAGCGAACTTCGGCATTTCCAACTTCACCGACGTGGGCGGCGCTGGCGTGGTCCAGGTGGTTGGAGGACTGACGGCGCTTTCCGTGGCTTGGATTGCAGGTCCTCGGCGGGGCAAGTACTCCGACGACGGAATTCCGGCTGCGATTCCCGGTCACAGCATCGTGCAGGTGCTCTTCGGCTGCCTTCTGGCTCTGGTGGGCTGGATCGGTCTCGATGCGGCAGCCTCGATTCTGTTCTATGGAGCGGGACCGCTTCAAGTTGTAGGCGTTGTGATCAACGCAACACTTTCAGCCTCCGCCGGATGCCTCGCCGCGCTTGTGATTACGAGGGCGCGATACCACAAGCCGGACGCATCCCTCAGCGCGAATGGCTGGATTGCCGGGTTGGTAGCAGGCAGCGCGGCATGCGCCATGATTTCGCCGGTAGCGGCCATTGAAGTCGGCCTGGCAGCAGGCGTTCTGTCCACATACCTGATCGAAATCTTTGAACTGCATCTGCGGGTGGACGATCCCGGCGGCGCGGTCTCAGTGCATGCTCTGGCGGGCATCTGGGGACTGTTCGCCTTCGGACTCTTCGGTCACTTCTCCTCAGGCACGCGCGGAGGCCACATTCTTGCTCAACTGGTGGGCATCAGCGCGCTGCTGGGATTCATGCTGCCTTTGATCCACGGAGGTAATCTGCTGATCAACCGCTGGTCGACCTATCGTGTGGACGACGACGGACACTGGCACGGAATGGACGTACGCGAGCTTGGCGCAGGCGCATATCCAGAGTTTGTAATTCACGCCGACGAGTTTGTGCCGCGATAGAGCAGATGCGTCTGGCACACGACGCGAGTTATCTCAGCAGTTGCCAAACATTCTATAGTCTATATATTCGACCTCCACATACCCCCTCCCCATTCGATAAAATATCTGAAATCAAAGGGTTGCAGGTATTTACTTGCAAATTATTCGATCAAAACGAGTTATAGGTCATATATAAGAAAACAAAGGCAATAACGGCAGTATCTGGATTTTGCAATCTTCTGACCTAGTTAAAGGATAGCAGGTTGGGCATAACTACTATGCCAACTATTTTTTTACTGGAAGTTATTGATACGGTGTTGGTTACGGAAATTTCGGAGTGCGCAGGGGCTTGACATGCGGATTTGCTGAGGTTTTTGGGGAAAGAAATCCAACGCATTCTAACTATGGCGAGATAGGTGGTCTCCCACCCATGCGATAAAACTGCATGGATGGGGCACCTGAAATCCGGCATAGTTAAGAGAGGGCACAGCGGCACCCGGAATCACTTTCTGAGGCTGGTGACATTTGATATAGATTGCGGAGGGTTCGGAGGTAGAATGGCTGGCGACCGGAAATACCGCAAGGTGAACCGGCCCAATCCAATTCCAGTTATATAGAAAGTAAGAAAGCGGCTCGAAATGCTTGTGAAATCGTTCTATGGGCTTGGGGTAGTACTTTTAGGCAGCACTCTCTCTGTGATGTGCTCGGCGCAGAACGCGACAGGTATTCCTCATCTGCAAAAACAGGGCAATACTACTCAACTGATTGTGGATGGCAAGCCATACCTGGCGATGAGCGGGGAGCTGAGCAACAACGCCGCGACCAGCCTGGAAAACATGGACACGATCTGGCCAAAGCTGGTGGCCGCCAACATGAACACAGCGCTGATTGGGGTGACCTGGGCGCAGTTTGAGCCGGTAGAAGGACAGTACAACTATGTACAACTGGATGGCGTGATTACCAAGGCCCGTGAGAACCACATGCATGTGATTCTGATCTGGTTTGCGAGCTGGAAGAACGGCACGTCGAGCTTTGCGCCGTACTGGGTGAAGAAGGATTATCAGCGCTTTCCGCGGATACAGATCAACGACGGCAAAACGGTCTCGATGTCCGGGCCGCTGGAGCTGTTGAGCACATTTGGTGACGCGACGCGCGATGCAGATGCGAAGGCCTTCGGCATGCTGATGAAGCATGTAGGCGAGGTAGACGGGACGCAGCATACGGTGTTGATGGTCCAGGTGGAGAACGAAGTGGGTGTGCTACGGGATACTCGCGACCGGTCTACTGCCGCCAACCGCGCCTACGGCGAGCCTGTTCCGGCCAAGCTGATGCAGTATCTGGTGGCGCACAAGGACACTCTGATACCGGAGTTCCGCGATGTATGGGCAGCAAACGGATATAAGACGGCTGGTACGTGGGAGCAGGTATTCGGGCCGGGCAAGCCGGCGGACGTGGTGATTCCGATCCAGACCACGAGCCCGCCGATGAGCGCGCTGGAACACAGCAATAGCTGGCAGAGCCTGCACTGGCCATCGGATGAGATATTCATGGCGTGGAACTACGCCAGCTATGTACAGAAGGTAGTGGAGACGGGCAAAGCCGCGTACAACATTCCCATGTTCGTGAACGGATGGCTACAGCAGCCCAATCATGCATGGCCGGGAACCTATCCCAGCGGCGGGCCGCTGCCGGAGGTGCATGACATATGGCGTGCAGGCGCTCCTGGCGTGGACATTCTGGCTCCAGACCTTTATCTGGAGTACTTCGACGAGGTTTGCCAACGGTTCACACGCAACGGGAACCCGCTATTTATTCCCGAGACGAGCACCAATCCGGCCAACGCGATCGTTGCGGTGGGCAAATACAACACGATCGGCTTCTCTCCGTTTGGAATCGACGGCAACCGGCCGATCGGCTCTGACCTGGCTGGGACTTACAGCATGCTGGAGCAGCTTGCGCCGATGATACTGGCGCGTCAAGGCACGGATGCGGTGACCGCGGTGCGGATGGTGCAGGGAGAAGAGCCGAAGAGCGTCAAGCTGGGCAACTACACGTTGACGTTTACCTATACTGGGCGGACTACACGGTTGCCGCCGCAACCCAGAGGGCAGAACGTAGCGTCACCGCCGCCACCAGGAACACCTGGTGCTAACCCGAATGATGCCCCTCTGGAGGCTGCGGCGGTGCTGATCTCCACCGGCCCCGACGAGTACTACTTCGGCGGCGGTGGAATGCGGGTCGACTTTACGGCCAACACTCCGGGCCCCGGCAACGTGGGACTGGGGGATGTGCAGGAAGGTAAGTTCGTGGATGGCAAGTTCGTGGTGACGCGCCAGATTGCGGGCGACGATGATGCACAGGGCGAGATTCTGGTGCTGCGTCCGAACAATATCGTGCGGGTAACGCTATACCGCTATCCATAGAGCGGGCGCACAACCTGAATCGATATAGCCAGGACAAAGCAGAACTGTGTGCAGGAAGAGCTGCCGGCGACGGTGTTTTGTGTAAGGGATGGAATTCCTTTTGACCTGAGACTCGTTGCAGCAGTTATGCTAAAGAGCATGAACGACAAGTCCGCATTCAACTGGCAAGGCAAGCGCGTGCTGCTGACCGGCCACACCGGATTCAAGGGTGGATGGTTGGCCTTGTGGCTGGCAAAACTGGGCGCGGATGTACGCGGCTACGCGCTGGACCCCGTGACCGATCCCAACATGTTCACGGTGGCGCGTGTGGGTACTGTGGTGGACGATGTGCGCGGCGATATCCGCGAATACACGAGGCTGGAGGCTGCGATGCGCGATTTTGCGCCGGAGGCAGTCTTCCATCTGGCCGCGCAGCCATTGGTGCGGCTCTCCTACGAAGATCCGGTTGGCACATACGAGACCAATGTGATTGGCACAGCGCGCGTGCTGGACAGCGTGCGCCGGACACCGTCTGTGCGCGCGGTAGTGTGCGTGACCAGCGACAAGTGCTACGAGAACAAAGAGTGGGCGTGGGGATATCGGGAGAGCGATCCTCTGGGCGGTTACGATCCCTACTCCAGCTCGAAGGCGTGCGAGGAGATTGTGACGGCGGCTTATCGGCAGTCGTATTTCCCGGTTGCCGCGCTAGGTAAGCCGGGCGGACACTCGACTGCACTGGCGACGGCGCGCGCGGGAAACGTGATCGGCGGGGGCGACTGGGCCATGGACCGGCTGATACCTGATTTGGTGCGGGGATTTGTAGTAGGCGAGGCGGTGCGCATCCGCAGGCCGCATGCGATCCGGCCGTGGCAACATGTGCTGGAGCCGCTGCACGGGTACATTCGACTGGCCGAACAACTGCTGGCGGAGAAGCGCGATGAGGCGGCACGGTTCGCCACGGCGTACAACTTCGGTCCGAGCGACGATGACACGCAGCCGGTGGCATGGATCGCAGAAAAGATATGCAGCCTGTGGGGCGACGGGGCAAAGTGGATTCTGGATGCGGACGCAGGGGTACATGAGGCGGGCTATCTGAAGCTGGATGCAAGCCGCGCGCGCGCCGATCTGGGATGGACTCCGCAGATGCGACTGGGAAACGCGATTGAGTGGATTGTGGAGTGGGCCCGCGCGTGGCAAGCTGGGTCTGATATGCATGCGTTCACGCTGGCACAGATTGAGGCGTATGAGGCGCTGCTGAGGAAGTAATCGTAAGGATGATTGACCTTCTGAGCGAAGTTTAGAATGACCGATCCAAACGAAGAGCCTCAGATTAAGGCTGACTATAAGAAGAACTTCTGGGCCAGCACACTATCTCTTCTGTGCGTATCGGGCCGCTGGGTAAAGCGTCAACATCGACACCGCCGACGCGACATAGAACACCGCCGCGATGCCGGAATACCCCGCCAAAAATCCATAGATAGGCCTGCATACCGCGCCCGATCCGCGTGACGCAAACGAGTACGCGCTGAATGCATCGTGGAAGCTGCTTCGCTCTTCCAGCGAGTCCGCCACCATCGCACGGATGATCGGAGATGTGCCTCGTGTAAAGATGCCCAGCAGGAACAAAAGGACCACAATTACTGCAATCCCTGATGCCATCGTCAGCACCAGGATCAGTGCCGCCATGCATATCTCCGAGACGATCAGCGTTTGCGCAGCACCGCGCCGGTCGGCGATGCGACCCAGGACGAGTCGCCCGGCCATGTACCCGCCAAAGAGAATTACGATGAAATAGGGCGTATCCGCCACTAAAATACCCTTTGCCTTCAGCAGGAACGGAATGAAGATGTACAGCGAAGCGCTGGAGAAAGAGTCCGTAATGCCCGCCATGGTTGCGTACCGGAAGTTGCGGATATTCAGCAGATCGCGCAGGTGTACCCGCGATTTAGGCGTCTTCTGGCCGGCCTTCCGGTCTTTCTTTACCAGAAACGATGCGGCCAGAATCAAGGCAGCCACGTTCGTCACCAGCAGCATTGCGCACGCATTGTTCACGCCGAACCATCCCGCCATCGCGGTCGCCGCC
>CAIZFH010000163.1 GCA_903932155.1 uncultured Granulicella sp.
CGCACGAAGGAACATCACATGCCCACATACAGCATCGACGGTGACAGCAACCTGGCAGTGCACCCCGACAAGGGTGCTGCCACCAGAGAGGCCGGCTCCACTGGCGCAGCGTTTGAGACAGAGGCGGACTTCAGCGAAGCGGTAGCGGCCTGGCCCGCCAGTCGCCTCGTTGACGTCTGGAACGGCTTCGCAGGCGCGCCGCCCTTTGCAGAACTGAAGGAGGTCAAACGCTTCACGGATCGCAAGAGCGCCGTGGCGCGAATCTGGAATGCAGCCCAGCGATTGGGCGAGACGCTCGAAGAGGAGATGAAGATCGCGGAGCAGGACATGCTTCGGGCCCAGCAGGAGGCGGCGAGCGCGACGAAACCGGCGAAGGCCGCGCGCACGGCCGCAGCCAAGGCGCCCGCCAAGGCGAAGGCAACCAAGGATGCCACCAGCACGGACGACGCGCCTGAACCCAAGCAGCGCGAAGGAACGCGCAAGGCCACGGTCCTCGCCCTGCTCGAACGCGATGGCGGCGCGACTTTGGAAGAGATCATGTCCGAAACGCAGTGGCAAAAACACTCCGTGAGAGGCTTCATCTCGACGCTCGCCAGCAAGCACGGCCACGTGATCACAAGCACGCGTCGGGAAGGAGATCAGGCTCGGGTCTACGCCATCGCCAAGTAACAGGCACTGGAACGCGGAAAGAGCCCGGCATCGCTGCTGGGCTCTTTCGCGTTCTGGGTGAATGCAATTCGATTGGTCGCGGCGATTACCAGACGATCCAGTGAGGATTCAGAATCGGGCGCGGGGGTCACTTTCCGGTATGCCGGTTTCACAGCCACGTGGCTGCAAGTTGTTCCCCGAAGGGCATAGCCGTTGTGCGCAATCGCGCTCGTTTGCGCACTCCTAGCCTTCGCTGTGCGCACTTACTTCAGGCGACGACGTGGATGGGTATGGACAGCCGTCTCAGTTGATTCTTCGCTAACTTGATTGGAGCCAATCAGCCATCGGAACACGCAGAAGCACACACAGCAGATACAGCCGCTTGCGAACATCACGGCAACTTGACGGCCCTCGCTCGACGCACGATCCAAGAACAAGCGAGCCAACAACACCGAGGCGTACGCCGCGCCCCATGCTCCGACCAACGCATACTGGGCCGCGCGCGTACGCAACTGCCTCGCCATCGATCCGCCGGAAAAGAGCAACCCTATCGAATGAACATCGGCACGAAACAGAGCAAAGTTCGGAGCCATAAGGAACGGAGACCGAGCCGGAACGTCGATTTGCGTTCCCGCATGCGCGTCTGCCAACACGGCAACACCATAGGCAAAAAAGAGGAGCATGAGCACGACCCAGACTTGGAGCCACACTGCGCTTATGGTGAACTGGGCGACGTACACATCGATCACATCAGAGTGTGGGAACCATATGACACCGAGGCCAGCGAATAGTGCGACGATCTGACTCGGAATCTCCCTCGTCCCGCGTTCCCGCCAATTCACAATCGCTTGGATGAGCTGCAGAGCTACGAAGCTAACGACCAGGGCCACGATCGATTCGTAGACGAACATGAATCGAGTCTACTTGAAGCTCTTTGGTGCATTCCAGAACGCCTTCCGCTGATTCCTCGAAAGTGCGCTTATCGTAAACTGGCCCGACGGCCCGCCAAACGTGGAGATCCTCGCTC
>CAIZFH010000164.1 GCA_903932155.1 uncultured Granulicella sp.
GCTCTCCCAGCTGAGCTACAGCCCCCACCAGACAACCGCTGCGACACCCGATTCAGCCCCCCGTTCGGGCCACCTCAAGCAGCGCGCCGCGTCGTCAATTCAACTCTATGAGTGTACCAGCACGCAGCCGCCACCACCACTCTAACCTCATCGTTCCTCACCTCTTCAACCCCGAGTCACCGCACGAGACACATCCGCCCAGCGCGCCTGTAGCGCCTCGCCAAACTGCCCCCATGGGGCCGCTCCCAGCTCCATCATCGGCAGCACCAAAGTCACCTTGGTACCGCGCCCCGGACGGCTCACCATCTCCACCTCCGCGGCATTGCCGTACATCACCTCCATGCGCTCGCGCACGTTGCGCATTCCAATCCCACCAGCGCCGTTGCCCGCGCCAGCTTGACGTACCGGGTTGGTCCCGCCGTCTCGCTCTATATCCACGCCGATACCGTCGTCCTCCACCTCGATCAGCAACCGCCCGTCGGAGAGCATCCGGCTCCGCAGCGTCACCGTCCCGCCGCCGATACGCGGCTCCAAACCATGCTTGATCGAGTTTTCGATAAGCGGCTGCAGCAGCATGCTGGGCACCATCACCGCCAGCGTCTCTTCGGCAATCTCCTTCACAACTCGCAGCTTCTCCCCGAAACGCACCCCTTCGATGTCCAGGTAATCGTCGGTAAACGCCAGCTCCTCGCTGAATGGGACATACGCCTCGCGGTCCTTCAGCAATGCGCGCAGAATGTTGGCCAGCTTTACAATCATCTCCCGCGCCAGCTCCGGCTTCGACCTCACCAGCGAGGTAATTGAGTTCAACGTGTTGAACAGGAAGTGAGGATTGATCTGCCGCTGCAGCGCGTCCAGCCGCGCCTCCATCAGCAAGCGGCTTTGCACCTCCAGCTTGCGTTCGATGCGGATAGCATTCCATATCTTCAGCGGAATCCCCACCACCACAGGAGCGCAGGCGCAGATGGCCAGCTCCACAAGCCAGTACGACGAGTGCAACTCGAAGTAGCGCGCCGGATACGCGCGTCCCAACATGCTGGTGGCAAACTGCATCGTCGTAATCAGAACCAGCAACGCAATCTGGCGATCGAACTGCGGCTTGCGCAGGTTGCGTGTGACCCAGCGGTACAGGCTTAGGTCGATCATGGGCGAAAACGACCACACTTCTTCGCGCTCGATGAACCGTCCCACTGTGCCTGCAATCGCTGCCACCGCCAGGTTGACCGGAAGCGTCCAGTATTCGCCATGCCAGACCGCGGGCAATGCCAGCGCCGCACCTCCCAGCATGGCCGCCGCAGGCCCCAGCAGCAGTCCCATCAGGATGGTCGCCTCATAGGAGATGTCCGCGGCCAGAAAGTTCGGCACCACGAACCGGAGCCACACGCCCAGCGTCAGCGGGATCGTGATCATCGCCACCAGGGCCAGCGTCTGCCTCAAGTTCCGGCGCGGCAGCAGCAGCAGGTTCTTGAATGTGTTCGACCGCGCCAGCGCGCTTGATACCGCCGCCGCCACGCCCAGCTCCACCAGCAGCGTGTACCAGATCAGGCTGTTCGACACCAGCCCAACGCCCGCGTGCGTCATCCCCTGCCCCATCCTCCTACTGTACCTCCACAGCGCGCCCTCGAACCTCGTACTGCGTACCTCGCACCGTATAATCGAACCATGCCCTTCGAATCCGTTCGCAAGCTCGCCGATGCCGACTTCCCCACCCGCTGGGGACACTTCCGCATCCTCGGCTTCGAGGGCATCGTCGCCAATCCTGAGCCATGCAACGACCAGGTCCCTATACCCGTCCGCCGCGTCGAGTCGGCCATCGCACTGGTCCTCGGCGACATATCCACGTCCGAGCCCCCCATCGTCCGCATCCACTCCCAGTGCCTCACCGGAGACGTCTTCCACTCGCTGCGCTGCGACTGCCGCCAGCAGTTGGAGCTCGCCCTGGCCACCATTGCCGACGCCGGTCGCGGCATCCTTCTCTACGAAAATCAGGAGGGACGTGGCATCGGCCTCATGGCCAAGCTACAGGCCTACGAGTTGCAGGACCAGGGACTGGACACCATCGAGGCCAACCTCGAGTTGGGCTTCAAGGCCGACTGCCGCGAGTACGAACTGCCCGCCGCCATCCTACAACTGCTGGGCGTCGAATCCGTCCGCCTCATCACCAACAACCCGGAGAAGGTCGCCGCCCTCGAAGCCGCCGGCATCACCGTCGCCGAGCGCATGTCCGCAGAGGTACCCGCCGAACCCGCCTCCGCCCGCTACCTGCAAACCAAGCAGGAAAAAATGGGCCACCTCGTCAGCTAGCGCGATTTAGTTCTAGCTATGCCGTTCCCGCCACAGCCGATAGACCCCCCACGCCGCAGCCGAGCAGTTGTCGACGATCGTCCCATCCACCAGCATCGTCTCAAACTGCGCCACACTGACTCGATGCACCACCAGGTCGCTCTCTTCGTCGTCGAGCTCGCGCTCGCCCTGGGTAAGCCCTTCGGCCAGGTAGATGTACTGCTTCTGGTTGAGCACGCCGTAGCCGATCTGCAAGGTTGTCAACAGCGTCATCCTCTCCGCGCGCAGTCCGGTCTCTTCACGCAACTCGCCTCGCGCCATCTCTTCGGGAATGGCGTCGGCCTGCTCCCAGCCGCCCTGCGGAAACTCCATAAACCGCCCGCCCACCGTGAAGCGATACTGCTCCACAAGGGTGACGAATTCACCCTCCGCCGTCGACTCCAGCGGAATAATCAGGCATGCGGGGTCTTTGTCCACCACGCCATAGATCCCGCGCACGCCGTTGGCGCGCTCGATCATATCCTCGCGCACCCGCGTCCACGGGTTGCGGTAGACCTCGCGGCTGCTGATCGTCCGGATGGGGCTTCGCGAAGCATCTCCCTCGTTCTTTGCAGTCAAGATTTCTTCTCCGTTCCCCAGTAAACCGCGTATTTCTGGTCCGTAACCCGATATATCGGCTTCACGTCTTTGGTTGCTGCCTTGAACGCAAGGTCCTTCGCCGAAACCACCTCGATCCAGTCTGTATCCTGCGCAACTGGAGCCTCAGCCGGCGGGCCAAGCTCAGCTGGCTTCGGGCCAGTATCGTATCCACCGATCTTCAGTGGCCCATCCATCGGCCCAGCGCCGAGCTCCGCCGCCAGCACCAGCGGTCCGTAGAGTGCCGCGCGCAGCGTCGGGTCGCCCAGCAGCGGTTCGCTGTGCAGTTGCATCGGCAGAGAAATTTCAATCTTGTCGCCATTGCGCCATGCGCGAGTCAGCGACAGATAGCTGCCCGCCTGTGCAAACGCATCCAGCGCGCGGCCATTGATGCGAACCGCCCCACCCTCCGCAACCCAGCCCGGAATCCGGATGTGAATCGTCCGCCGCTGCGGCACCGCTACTTTAATATGTATCGTCGTTCCCTGCTCGGCCGGAAACAAAGTCTCCTGCCGTAGTACGAACTTTTTCTCTTTCCAATCCAGCTCTGACGCAATGTAATGGTTCACCCAAACACTTTCATCGTCGTGGAAATAAATCGTGTCGTTGAACTTCGCGAACTCCTCCGCGCCCGTGCCCGTGCAACACCAGAACGATCCTTCCGCCGAGTTGTAGAAGCGCCAATAGCCCGCTGCCAGCGGGAAAAAATACTGCTTCAATCCCTGCGCGTTCTGCGTCCCCATGCGGCAGTTCCACAGTTGACGCTCATACGCATCCATCCACCGCGCGTCGCCCGTCCAACTGAAAACGTGCCGCTCCAGCTTCATCAGGTTGTAAGCAATGCAGCACTCCGCGTCGTGATACTCCAGGCTTCCCTTCAAATTCCCCGCATCGCTGCGCCACGACTCACCAACGCTGGTATTGCCGATCGCGTAGCAGCGCTGGGTCAGCACCTCTTCCAGAAAATATTCCGCAATCTCGCGATAGCGCGCGTCGCCGGTCAGCTCGTACATCCGCGCCGCGCCAATCACCTTGGGCACATGCGTATTCGCGTGCAGTCCACGCAGGCTGTCGCGGTGCTGTGCAAGCGGATCGAGAAAGACAGGCTGCTCGAACAGCCGAGCCGTATCGAGATATTCCTGCTTGCCGGTCGACCCATACAGGTTCGCCAGCACCTCGTTCATCCCGCCATACTCGATGCGCAGCATCTTCTGGCGCTGATCCTCTCCAATTCCCTGAAAATATCCGCGCACCCAACCCGCCATCCCTTCGGCTACAGTCAGCGCCTGCTCATTGCCGGTGTGTATGTACATATCCACCAACCCGGCCATGATCTTGTGCTGTGTGTAGAACGGCGCCCACACCTTTGGATACTCCGTCACACCCGCGGCCAGCAAGGTAAACTGCTCTGCCGGATACGCACTCAGATATCCCTTGCCATTCGCCTTCTGGCAGCGCACCAGCTCGGCCACCATCGCATCGCCGCGCGTCCGTAACGTCTCATTGCCCGCGCTCGCGTAGGCAAGCGCCACAGCAGAGAGATAGTGTCCTCCGTTGAAGTGTCCGCGCAGCGTGCAATCCGGATTCTCCCATCCCCCGTACGGTGTCGCCGTCGACGCGATCCCAGCCGTCACGCGGAAGCTGTGCAGCAGCCGGTCCGCCGTCAGCGAGTCGAGATACTTCTGATTGATCTCCGCCTGCGCCTTGCAGATTCCGTCCAGCAGACGCACCTCCGTCATGGGAAACGGCACCAGCTTGTCCGGCTTGCCCACCACAAAATCGTCCGGCTTACCTACAGGAGCGGCCAGCGATCCCAGCGCACTGCGCCCCAGCGTCAGGCTTCCACCCACCGCTGTCATTCCCACCAGAACACTGCGCCGGCTGATCGAAGTTCGTGCGTCCATAAAAGCCTCATACTGCTCTACATTCCCACCCATCGCGGAAACAGCAGCGTCCGCAGTCTATCAACATCCTCGATACGCGCGATAACCTTCCGCGCCTCTTGCCAACCCTGCCAAGGCATATTCAGCGTGAGCAAGCGAAAGAGCCTCCGCATGGGAGGCTCGTCCGTACCACAATTTGATTCCTGTTCGACGCTTACTTCACGAAGATGAAGATAATGACAAACGTAAACAGCGCCAGTGACTCGATGAACGCCAGGCCAAGAATGAGGAAGAGGAAGATGGCCGGTCGAGCCCCTGGGTTGCGGGCTACTGCCTCAGAGGACGAGGCGATTGCCTTGCCCTGTCCCATGCCGCACAGTCCGGCGGCAATTCCCATTCCCAGTCCGGCTGCCAGTGGGGCATAGATGTCGGCTGCCCCGCCGCTACCCTGGGCAAAGGCCGGTGTGGCCAGCAGCATCGCGGCCAATGTCATAAAGAGATATTGCAGTGTTCGCATCGTGTTTCACTCCATTCTCCCAAAGTACGCCGCCAGTGGGTGGTTGACGCTCACCGTGCTGGCACCCTCACGCTGAACGGCGTTCCTGCGCACCGCGAAGCGGGAGAGAATCTCCGCGGAGAAACCTGGCACTGCATTCTCCGGAGTTCAGCCCGGTGCAGTGCGACAACTTATTAATGCTCTGACGCTACAGCCAGCGAAAGATAACTCATCGCCAGCGCCATGAAGACAAATGCCTGTACCAATGCGACTCCCAGGTGCAGTCCCAGGAAGATCAGGGGAATGCCAATCGGCACCAGCGAGAAGAAGGCCAGCGTCACCAAGTCGCCCGCGAACATATTTGCATATAGACGGACCGTGAGAGAGAGCATGCGAGCCAGGTGAGAGATGATTTCGATGGGCATCAGCAACCATGCCAGCCACCACACCGGCCCCATGAACTGCTTGATGTATCGCCATCCGTTCATGCGGATGCCATGGTAGTGGTAGTAGGCGAAGGTAAGGATCGCGCAGCCCAAGGGAACCACAACGTCCGCCGTTGGCGACTTCATCCCAGGAATCAGCCCCAGAAGATTGCTGAACAGAATAAAAATGGCTAGCACGGTGAGAAAACTGAGAAACCGCTCGTACCCATGGCCAATAATCGATTCGCCCTGGTCGGAGACAAACTCGTGGGTCATCTCCGCAAAATGCTGCACCATGGAGGGCCGCTCGACTTGAAGTGTGAGGCGAACCACCACAAAGTAGAGAAGCAAGCCGAAGAAGACGATCAGCTCCATCGCAAACGTGTCGTTGATAGGCGCGGCGGGATAGGCAGGCTGCACATGCACGGCGCGCAGAAGCGAGTCTACGGGCCCGGCAAAGTGGGCATTCAGAAAACGAGTGAAAAGTAACTGTGTCGGCATAATGTCTTTCATCGCGAATCGTCCTAGACGGTCCAGCTCTTAAGCAGCCGCAGGCCTTCAATCAAAAGCGCGACCACTGCAAGTGCTAGACCGGCGATGAGAGCATAGACCGATCCGTGCAGAAACTTAAGGCTACCATAAAGCAGCGCCAGGGCGAATCCCAGACGAAAGATGAACCCGATCAGCACGGGGGCAAGCGGGCGTGTAGGCGCGGACTTTTCTCCACCTGCATCCATCCGCGCCATCAAGGCGGTCATCAGGCGCAGCCACTCGAACAGCCCCGAGCTGGAGATCAGCGCGCCCACCGTGAACAGGACCGCGCTCGGCCATCCCATCTTCCACCAAAACAACGGAACCCCCAGCACGAACGCGATCACAACCAGGCGCAGCGCACTCCGCATGGTGCGCTTGAAATCCTCGTCGCTATAGCTGTCAAAGCTCATCATCGGTTGTTCTTCAGGTAGCGCGAGGCAAGGGTAAAGATCTGTACAAAGCCAGCAACAGCGCCAACAATGATGCCGGCAATAGCAATCCAGCTCGTGTGAAAGTGTCGATCCAGCCAACTGCCAATCAGCATACCCAGGACGCACCCAATAGGAATCGCCAGGCCGAGCTGCACCATCTGCTCAGCCTTGACGTAGTCCTTTATGCTGCTGTACTTCTTCACCGGGATGTTGGGTTCATCATCCATCGCTCCCTCATTACACCACTTCGAGGCCATTGCCCGCTTGACAGCTATACTGGATCGTCAGAGGCAGGAGCGCCCGTGTACGAATCGCAATTTGAAGAGAAGCTGTATAACGAGCGGCGCGAGAAGCTCAAGCAGATCGCCGCGCTCGGCCAGGCAACCTATCCCAACAGCTACGCCGCAACCATCACCATCCCCGAGCTGCGCACGGCCTACGACCCCATGACGGCCGAGAACTTTGAGGCAGACCTCGCCGCCGGCAAGAAGATAGAGGTCGCGATCGCCGGGCGCATCATGGCCATCCGCGTTCAGGGCAAAGCCGGCTTCGCCCAGTTGCAGCAGAGTGGCCAGCGCATGCAACTCTACGTCCGCAAGGACGATGTCGGCGAGGACGGCTTTGCGCTATACAAACTGCTCGACCTCGGCGACCACGTCGGCGCGCGCGGCTATCTGATGCGAACGCGAACGGGCGAGCTGACCGTTCACGTCACGGAACTGACCTTCCTCGCCAAGGCCATGCTCGCCCTGCCCGACAAGTTCCACGGCCTGGAAGACACCGAACTGCGATATCGCCAGCGATATGTGGACCTCTTCGTCAATCCCGACGTGCGCGATGTCTTCGTCAAGCGGGCCGCCGTTCTGCGCGCCATGCGCAGCTTCTTCGACGCGCGCGGATATCTCGAAGTGGAGACGCCGATGATGCAGCCCATCGCGGGCGGCGCAGCGGCGAGACCATTCACGACGGGACACAATGCGCTCGGTCTCAAGCTGTTTTTGCGCATCGCGCCAGAGCTATACCTCAAGCGCCTCGTCGTCGGCGGATTTGATCGCGTCTACGAGATCAACCGCAACTTCCGCAACGAAGGCATCAGCACCCAGCACAATCCCGAGTTCACCATGCTCGAGTTCTACCAGGCCTACAGCAACTACCACGACCTCATGGATCTGACCGAAGAACTCGTCAAGTTCGTCGCGATGGAAGTAAACAGCACCACCCTCACCACCTTCAACGGCACCGAGATCGACCTAAGCAAATGGACGCGCCTGACCATGCGGGAAGCAATCATCAAATGGTGGCCACCCGAATTTAGAACCAAAGCTACGGGCCTTTTCACTGACGACGTTTTTATTTTCAATGTCTTCAAGACCGAAATACTCAGAGACATAAACACACTGCTTACTGGGAAACTACCTGAAGGTCATTTGCAACTAGCAGAGAAAGAACCTACGACTACCGCAACTCTCTACGCACTAAGAGCAGCTCTCACATCGGAGAATGCCAGGGAGGGAGACGGCAAGATGATTGCTAACATTTTTGAAGCCGTGGCGGAAGAATACCTCATCCAGCCCACCATCATCTACGACTTTCCTCTTGCCGTCTCGCCACTCTCCAAGATCAAGCCGGACGAGCCCGACTGGGTGGAGCGGTTCGAGTTCTACATTGGCGGCTTCGAGATCGGCAATGCGTTCAGCGAGCTGAACGATCCCGACGACCAGCGCCGCCGCTTCGAGGCCCAGATTGAAGACCGCAAGCGCGGCGACGAGGAAGCCATGGCCGAAGTCGACACTGACTACGTCCGCGCCCTCGGCTACGGCCTTCCTCCCACCGCCGGCGAAGGCATCGGCATCGACCGCCTCACCATGGTCCTCACCGGTTCCAAATCCATCCGCGACGTCATCCTCTTCCCGCTCCTCCGTCCGCAGACTTCTAAACCCGAAGCAGCGGAATAGTTCGCTCTCGTTTTGCTTAAGAGCACGGGTTTACCCGTGCCGAAAATATTGACTCGCATCGCGGCTTCAGCCGCTGAGGTCATCGTCTGCGCAGACTTAAAAAGCCCCACCCACCGCGATGCCGCGGTGAATGGGGCTCTATATTTTTACCGCACTACGCCCTACTGGAAGTTCAGCGACTCGATACCCAGGAACTCCGCACTCTCGCCTAGTTCTTCCTCAATGCGCAGCAACTGGTTGTACTTGCAGATGCGGTCGGTGCGGCTGGCCGATCCCGTCTTGATCTGCCCTGCGCCGGTAGCGACAGCCAGGTCGGCGATAAACGTATCTTCCGTCTCGCCGGAGCGATGGCTGATGACGCTGGTATACCCGTAACGGCGGCCCAGTTCGATCGCCTCCAGCGTCTCCGACACCGTCCCAATCTGATTCACCTTGATCAGGATCGAGTTGGCGGTCTTCGCCTCGATGCCCTGCTGTAGCCGCTCCGTGTTGGTGACGAAGAGATCGTCGCCCACCAGTTGGATGTGACCCAGACGCTCGGTCAGCAGCTTCCAGCCGTCCCAGTCGTCCTCGGCCAGCCCGTCTTCGATGGAGACGATGGGGTACTTCTTGGTCCAGTCCTCGTAGAAGTCGATCATCTGCTCGCTGGTCTTCTCGCTCTTGTCGGACTTCTTGAAGACGTACAGCTTCTTCTCCGCGTCGAAGAACTCGCTGGAGGCCGGATCGAGCGCGATGGCAACCTGCTCGCCCGGCGTGTAGCCGGCCTTGGTGATGGCCTCCAGAATCAGCTCCACGGCCTCTTCATTCGATTTCAGCGACGGCGCGAATCCGCCCTCATCGCCCACCGCCGTGTTGTATCCCTTCTTCTTCAGCACGCCCTTCAGCGTGTGGAAGACCTCGACGCCCCAGCGCAGCGCATCGCTGAAGCTCTCCGCGCCCACTGGCATCACCATGAACTCCTGGAAGTCCACGTTGGAGTCGGCGTGGCTGCCGCCGTTCAGGATGTTCATCATGGGTGTGGGCAGCACGCATGCGTTTACTCCGCCCAGATAGCGGTAGAGGGGCAGCTTCAGCGCATTGGCGCTGGCCCGCGCGGCAGCCATGGAGACGGCCAGTATCGCGTTGGCGCCCAGCTTGGACTTGTTCTCCGTGCCGTCGATTGCGATCATGGTGGAGTCCAGCATGCGCTGGTTGCTTGCGTCCATGCCGGTGAGTTCGGGGGCCAGGATGGACTCGACGTTCTCGACTGCCTTCAGCACGCCCTTGCCCATGTAGTGTTCTTTGTCGCCATCGCGCAGCTCAACGGCTTCGTGTTCGCCGGTGCTGGCTCCGGAGGGAACTGCTGCGCGGCCCTTGGCCCCGCCAGACAGAGTAACGTCAGCTTCAACAGTGGGATTTCCGCGGGAATCCAGAATTTCGCGGGCGGTTATGGATACGATCTCAGTCATGTTGCTCCTATGGGGGTTTGGCCTATTTACTGCTGCATTGAAAAAATTTTGCGGTGCGCAATTCTCACCGCCCGGTTGCGCGACCACGCGGTGCTGCATGCGGTCGTTGAGTTTGGCACGGCGGTCTACGGCTATGGCCAGATCGGAAGAGCACACGTCTGAA
>CAIZFH010000165.1 GCA_903932155.1 uncultured Granulicella sp.
GCTGTCCTTAGTACGAGAGGACCGGGATGGACGAACCTCTTGTGTTCCAGTTGTCATGCCAATGGCACGGCTGGGTAGCGAAGTTCGGTTGTGATAACCGCTGAATGCATATAAGCGGGAAGCACGCTCTAAGATGAGATCTCCCAACCCAAAAGGGAAATGAAGGGCCCAGGAAGACCACCTGGTTGATAGGCTGGAGGTTGAAGCGCAGTAATGCGTGTAGCTTACCAGTACTAATCGCCCGTTTGGCTTGTCCATAGAATTTACTCTGCGCAGTGTAAGTCCACTGTTCAAAGTACATTCAACACAAGCCCTGTAGTTATCCCATAGATGTTTGCAATACAACGTCTAATCCCAATCTATTCAGTTATGAGAGATCGCGTGAGCGAGATTTCGACAATTTGCCGGTGAGTTTACTACGAGGGTCACACCCGTTCCCATCCCGAACACGGAAGTTAAGCCTCGTTGGGCCGATGGTACTGCACGCGTAAGTGTGTGGGAGATTAGGTGATCGCCGGCATTATTTCACAAGCCCTACCCCTAACCGGGTGGGGCTTTTTACGTTGGTAGTTAGCCCAAACCTAACCTGCCAGCCGTTCGATCTGCTGCAGGTGGTTCAGGTCGTGCCCGGCCATAGTTTCTACGATCATCCATAGAGTCACCGTGCCGCGTTCGGGATGGCTCGCTGGGCGCTTGCGTTCCGCTTCGGTGACTCCCGCGAGCAATAGGAGATTCCAGTTGCGAGTTGCGCCAAACAGGCTTAGGGCGCTAGCCATGTCGCAGTTGGCGTAGCGAGCGGCCCAGCGGTCCTGATCGAAGAAGGGCTGTAGCGTAGGATGGTCGTCGGCGAGCGTCTGGCGCAGGCGAAGGCTGAAGACGAGTTCGCAGTCGGCAAGGTGAGCGACGATCTCGCGCGCATTCCACTTGCCTTGCGGCGGCCGCAACGCGAGCTGGTTCGCAGGCAGGCGCTCGGCCAGCTTCGTCAGTTGGGTGGGCGTGGAGCTGATGATCTCGATCGGGTCGCGGCCAGCCTGAAATTTCGCGTACGGGTTAAGTTCCATCTGCATAGAATGCCATCCCGCTGTTTATAGGGCAAGAGAGGATGGGGCTTTTTGCTTGCGCAGCCGGAACAGCACCCACTCCACCGGACTGAGCAGCGGGTAGAGACCGAACAGGTAGTCCGGCAGGGGTATGGTCTGCCACATGCGGGCGCGGTAGAGCACACGCAGCAGCAGTTCGTAGCGATATCCGAGGTTGGTGCGCAGGCCATATTCGAACGCCATGGTCGTGGAGTGCGGAATATCCTCGCGCTCCGCGAGAAAGCCTCCATGGACAAGAGTCCGGTCGGCATAGCGAAGGATGTGGCCGACCGTGCGGTCGCTTTCGGACAGCAGGTGCGCACTCCAGTGGTCCATCGCCAGATAGTGCCGCACCAGAGTGAGGGCCGCGGAGAGTTCCGGTAGAATTCCGTATCCTTCCGCAAGGAATGCAAGTTTGTCCAGCTCCGCTTCGCTCATGCTGCGCACCTGGGCGCCGACATCGACCAGCAACTTGAGAAAGAGCCACCCGTCGAAGGCGCCATGGACACAGAGATAGAGCAGGTTCTCCGGCGGCAGCAGCGTCTCTATATGGAAGCCTCCGAAAGAGATGCTTTCGCCGGTAGGCGTATCGCACAGGTCTGCGCCGGGCATCCTGGAGTTGCGGAACAATCTCCAGTGCAGATCGATCTCGAAGCCGGTGACAGGGTTTTGATAGGCATTATCTCTCCAGTGTGCGCGATAGAAGGCGAACTGCCTGGGCGTCAACTGCTCCAATCGGAAGAGGCCGCGGTAACCGAAGTCGCGCAGCACGCGGTCGGCCTCCAGGATCGACTTCTCGTCAATCAGCAAGTCAATGTCGCCGCTAGCGCGCAGTCCGATGTCACCGAAGACAGATTGCGCCAGCGGCAATCCTTTCAACACGCCCACTGAGAGGTCATGGGCCAGTAGCTCCTGAACCACGCGCCGCAGTTCGGCAAGCGAGTGAAGCGCCAGATGAGCATTTTCCAGCGAAAGCTGATGAAGTTGATGAAGCAGCGGTTCGAGCGCAGGCGAGTGCAGTTCGGCGACACTGGCATGCAGACTCTGTGAGACCTGAGGCACCAGACGATGGTGTTGCACCAGCAGCAGAAAGTGCTGCCTGTCCATGGGGAGTACAGAGAGCTCGCGAATGAGTTGACGGTCTTCGTCGCGCTGCGGCCAGCGGGCACAGAGCAGTAGCAGGTCGAGTTCCACCGACCGTCCGGTGTTCCGGGCCGTAAACACCTCCGCAGGCATATGCCGTCGTTGCTGCAAGCCCGTCGCCTCCCCGCCTTCGTCTCACAGGATACATTGCAGGATGGGAGTACACGCTGCGAGCACCCGCCGCTAGGGACATTTCCCTCCCGTATGGTTGCTACCAGTTGGTGATCGCAGTATCGTTCAGGCTGTATGGTACAGGCAACGCTATACCTCTCAGAACACAGGTTTGGATTGCCCTGTCTGACGAATTCGGAGGAACAAGGGCCATGAGTGGACCAGAAATCGGGCGCAATAGCATCGTCTGCTGGAGCATCGAAGCAGTGGCGACGGAGGTTAACGGCGAGGTGGTTCTGATGAACCTGGAGCGCGACCGTTGTCACGGCCTGGGGGTTACCGGAAGCGAGATCTGGCGCAGGCTGCGTCACCCAATTCCGGTTGCGGAGCTGATGGTGCAACTGGAAGCGGAGTTCGAGGCCACGCCGGGCGAGATCGAATCGGACGTGCTGCGGACGCTGGGAGAGTACGCCGCCGAAGGCTTGATCCAGGTATGCGATACGCAGAAATAGCGTTTTATCGCGCCCGCTTCCCTCTTCGCGCAGAATTCGCGGGCATCTGTAAAACAGGACCTCCTGTAGCACACGGATGGTGTCTTTCCCTCATGGGATTGTGCCGAGTGTCACACGAGCGGCGTGGCGCAAGGAATAGAATTATTAACAGGATCGGGGCCCCGAGCCGCTATCCCACGGGAGATGATTTTTTATGTCGAAGGGAAATTGTGACATTGGATTGATCGGGCTGGCAGTCATGGGACAGAACCTGGTCTTGAATATGAACGACCACGGATACAAGGTTGCGGTGTTCAATCGCACGGTATCGAAGGTGGATACATTTCTGAACGATGAGGCAAAGGGTACCAATGTAGTGGGCGCGCACTCCATGGAAGAGTTGTGCGGGCTGCTCAAGTCACCGCGCCGCGTGATGATCATGGTTAAGGCGGGCGATGTGGTGGACAACAACATCGAACAGATTCTTCCCTATCTGGACAAGGGTGACATTATCATCGACGGCGGCAACTCGCTGTTCACCGATTCCATCCGGCGCACCAAGTACCTTGCGGACAAAGGGATTCTGTTTATCGGCACAGGCGTTTCCGGCGGAGAAGAGGGCGCGCGTTTCGGCCCGTCGATTATGCCGGGAGGCAACCCCGCGGCTTGGCCGCATGTGAAGGAGATATTCCAGGCAATCTCGGCCAAGGTCGAGGACGGAACGCCGTGCTGCGACTGGGTGGGCGAGGACGGCGCGGGCCACTACGTCAAGATGGTCCACAACGGCATTGAGTATGGCGACATTCAGCTCATCTGCGAGGCATACCAGTTGCTGAAGGATGCTCTTGGCCTGACGCCAGACGAGCTTCACGAGGTCTTCGCGGAGTGGAACAAGGGTGAACTGGACAGCTACCTGATCGAGATCTCGACAATCATCTTCGGCACGAAAGATGAGGACGGCTCGCCGCTGATCGATAAGATCCTGGACAAGGCTGGGCAGAAGGGCACGGGCAAGTGGACGGCAATCTCTGCGCTGGACCTGGCCATGCCGCTGACACTGATCGGGGAGAGCGTCTTCGCGCGCTGCCTGTCGGCGTTAAAGGATGAGCGGGTCGAGGCGTCAAAGGTGCTGACTGGGCCGACGGCGATCAAGACAATGGATGACCGCAAGACGTTTATCGAAGACGTGCGACGCGCGCTCTACTGCTCCAAGATGATCAGCTACGCGCAGGGATATATGCTGTTGCGGGCGGCGGAGAAGGACCATGGTTGGCACCTGAACATGGGCGGCATCGCCCTGATGTGGCGCGGCGGATGCATCATTCGCAGCATCTTTCTGGGCAACATTAAGGCAGCCTTCGACAAGAATCCCGACCTCACCAACCTGCTGCTGGACGAATTCTTCTCGAGCGCACTCATCAAGTATCAGGCGAGTTGGCGCAAGGCGCTGGTGCATGCCATCCAGAGCGGCGTACCGACACCGGCCTTCTCCACCGCGCTTGCCTTCTACGATGGATACCGCACAGCCAGGCTGCCGGCAAACCTGCTACAGGCACAGCGCGACTTCTTCGGCGCGCATACCTACGAGCGAGTGGACAAGCCGCGCGGCGAGTTCTTCCACACTAACTGGACAGGACACGGGGGCAAGGTAGCCTCGGGAATCTACAACGCGTAGGATTGCAGCTTACAAAACCAGAGAGCCAGCTTCTCTATACGAGGCTGGCTCTTTTGCATTGCTGCTGCGATCTAGTTTGGAGTGGGGATGTGGTTGCTCGAACTGGATGAACCGCTCACGATTACTGGGACTGTAGCTTCTGCCAGCAATCCCACGTATAGATGGCGATGATGAGAACCGTGAAGATGCCAGACAGGGTGCCTAGCGCACGGACATACGGCAACGTCTTGTTGACTTTCTGAACGATTGAAGTCTGCTGTTGCTCTTCGTTGGGATTGATATTCTCCAGAAAGAGCTGGCTCTCCTCATAGCGTGTGATAGTGGCATTGTAGGCGAGCAGAGCAAGAAATAGGCCCGTAAATACGGCCCAAATAATAATCAGGAGTGGCAAGTCGTTCATCATGAGACACCTCCCTCTGCGGGACTTGCAGCAGCAGGTCAACCAGGTAGTACAGTGGCCCAAATCGCCTGACGCCAGCGCTCAAATTGCAGTCCTAATTGTGCATGATACGCCCTGAATAGGAAGGCGCTGTGGATTTTTTTGCCATAGCGGAGATACGCTCCACGCGATGAGGCGAGAAGGCTGTCTTGCAGCGACCGGAATGGTCGCATATACTAAGGGTGCGGAATCAAAAGGAGAGTGCCATGGCCACAGCAACTATTACCCCAACCCCGGAGGTCGTCACCGGCGAGCCGAAGTCGCAGCCCCCGGTCACACTGACCCCGGCAGCGATCGCCAAGGTGCGCGAGATCATGGCGACGCAGGACCCCATTCCGGCTGGGCTGCGGATCGGCGTGGTGGGCGGCGGATGCTCCGGCTTCCAGTACTCCATGTCCTTCGAGAACCAGAGCGGCATGATGGACAAGGTCTTCACCTTCGACGGGCTGAAGGTCTTCGTGGACGCGACCTCGAAGATGTACCTCAACAACTGCGTGGTGGACTATGTGGAGACGCTGGAGGCAGCCGGATTCAAGTTCGAGAACGCCGCCGTCAAGAGCACCTGCGGTTGCGGATCGAGCTTCAGCGTTTAGTTTGCAACGAGATTTTTGCTGAATGAGGCACCTTCTTTTGGAGGGTGCCTTTTCTGCGTCCATCCCACACTTCGCATGATGCCGCGAAGTATGGGGTACCCGGCGAGCGAACGGTGCAATGACGAAACTGTTTGTTAACTCGTTAGTACCCTCCCCCCCCCCTCCCCCCCTGGGGGGTATTTGGGAGTAAGTTCATTGTTATGATTCGTTTGCAGGGGGCTTGTGTCTGCAAATATTGGACAACAAAGGACTTATGGCTAAATATTTCAAAATAAACTGCTTATTTGATATTCGTCAGCGATTTCGGCAGTGGATCAAAACGAGAGAAGCCCGGCGATATCGCCGGACTTCTCTTGTTTCATCTCTACTGCTTTAATTATACGCGTTGGAGGGAAACTACTATGCCAACTATTTTTGTTGGCTAAGTTATTGATGAGGATGTGGTTATTTGGATTTTTGAGGATCGAGGGTCTTGACATGCGATTTTGCCGAGGTTTTTGGGGAAAGAATATTGCGGCGGCGGGTTGGGGCCAGAACCCACATCTCAAAAGCGAGATGTGGGGCACCCGGCTATGGAGCGCCCTACTTCAGGGCCGTCGGGCGGAGCTTGCCGATGCGTCCGTGGGGGCCGACGACGAAGGGCAGCGAGAGGGCGTTCCACTCGCGGTCGGCATCGGCGGGTTCATGCAGCGCGGGGTTGGGGCGGAGAGCGCGCCAGTTGCGACCGTCGTCGGTGGAGGTATCAGTGCCGTTGGGGCCGACCGTGATCCAGGTCTTCGCGGCGGCATCATAGGCTACGGCAGAACGGAAGCCGTGAGGTGGGGTATCCGATATCTTCCACGAGTAGCCCGCGTCGCTGGTGCAGGCGGCGGTTCTCGTGGAGATATCCGGCTTCATGTAGTCTCCGCCGACGGCTACGCCTACAAGGTCGGTGCTAAAGCCGAACGAGAACGTCCCGGCCCCTGGGCTATCATTTGCCAAGGGCATTTCTATACGCTTGGTTTCCACCGTGCAGGGCTCGCAGGTGTCGGTGCGCTCCTCGCGAACAATCCAAATGTACGCATCTTGAGTTGTTCCAGATACCCAACGGAATCGATATTTCCAGGTCCTGTCAATCTGTGGTGTCTTCACGACCTGCAGCACCGAGTTGCTTGCGGCGAACGATGCTTCCTGTACGTCTGCCTTGAACTCGGTCATGTCCATCGGCTCAAGTTCTTGATCGCCCCAGCCGTCTTTCCATTCCCAAACGCGCTGCCTTCCACCAACCGAATCTCCGAGGACGACGGCCCGCTCATCGCTGTCCGGGTCATCGTCTCCCCAAAATGCACCTTCCCTCTGTACTGCGTCCCAAAACCCATCCTTGTCAGGATTCTTGGCGATCAGATCCCAAGTTTTGCAGGCGTCGGTGGTCTTGTAGAGGCGGGAGAGCGAACCTTTGCCGGTGGACATGACGATGGCGGTCTTCTCGTCGAAGGCCTGGATGCCGCGGAAGTCGAGCTTCTCCGCATCGGGCGGCGTAGTGCAGAGCTGCCAGTATGCGCCGTCATCGATGGTGCGCAGGACGATGCCATCGGAGCCGGAGGCCCATGCGATTCCCTTCCCGACGTTGTCGATGCCGCGCAGGTCGGCTGTCGTGGGCGCGGGCTGAATCTCCCACTGCGCGTTGGCGGCGGTTGCCACAAAGAGAACGCCGAGAATGAGTGCGTAGCGCATCGAAGGAAGTGTATACCCACACCTCAGCATTGAGATAAGGGACCCGCGAAATCCGTACCTCAGCGGCTGAAGCCGCGACATCTACGGAAGTCTGACGGCACGGCTAAAGCCGTGCCCTTAACAAAACACGTTCTGTATGGCTGAATTCGTGACCTTAAGCATGACGGTGGAACAAAAGTGGAACTCTAACCGACGATGACATCTCCTACTTCAGGGCGGCAGGAAGTAGCTTGCCGATGCGTCCGTGGGGGCCGACGACGAAGGGTAGCGAGAGGGCGTTCCAGTCGCGGTCGGCGTCTGCGGGCTCGTGCAGTGCCGTGTTGGGATGGAGGGCGCGCCAGTTGCGGCCATCGTCGGTGGAGAGGTCGGTACCGTTGGGGCCTACGGTGATCCAGCTATTGCTCGCAGCATCGTAGGCTACAGCCGACCGGAAGCCGTGGGGCAGCGTCTGGGCAGATTGCCAGGTCACTCCGATGTCCGTGCTGGAGACAGCAGTGCCCGCAGAATCGTCCGGCTTTTGCGAATTCCCGCCAACGGCCACGCCGATTGCATCGTTCTTGAACGCAATGGAGAAGACGCCCGAGGACGCATCGTCCCCCGCGAGCGGAACACTCACCTTGTGCCAATCGGCCAGTTCGTCGTCGGGGTTGACGTCGGAGTACTTGTCCACAAAGTAATAGAGAAGCGCGCCGCCGGGGCCGCTGGTTCCGAACCACATCTCCGGCTTGGGATCGGGATGGATGTCCTTCGTGGAGAGCGCGAGGGATGAGTTGCTGACGGCGAAGGCGTGAACGCCGTCCATTGCCGCCAGGGAAGCCTGAGTATACTGATCTCCCTGAGCCTTCCAATCCGTCAAGCTTTGCCAGTCCTGCGGGGAGCCGAAGGTAAAGTGTCCGTCCACCGGGTCGCCCAGTACATAGCCGTCGCTGCTGGTGCGGAAGCGCATCGCATCCCACGAGCCGTCGTTATTGGGGTTAGTAAAAACCAGCCTCCAGGATTTGCAGCCGTCCGTGGTCTTGTAGAGACGGCTTAGCGCGCCTTTACCGGTGGACATGACGATGGCGGTTGAGGCATCGAAGGCCTTGATGCCGCGGAAGTCGAGCTTCTCTGGCATGACGCAGAGGGTCCAGTGAGTTCCGCCGTCGATGGTGCGCAGCACCGCGCCGTCGGAGCCTGCGGCCCACGTGATGCTGCTGCCGGCGCTATCGATGGCGTGCAGGTCGGCGGTGGTGGGCGCGGTCTGAATCTCCCATTGGGCGTTGGCCGTGATCGCCGCGAAGAGAACTGTAAGTAGAAGTGCGATGCGCATTTAAAAAGTGTAATTCCTGGAACAGGGATGCGCTTAGTGGGTAAAAACCTGCTTGAGGAGTTCGTCGTTCAGGTGGTTGAGATGCTTGAGTGTGTCCTGAACGGTGGAGCGGTCGTCGCCGTTCAGCCGGTGCAGGATCTGACCCAGGCGGTATGTAGTATCTTGCAGCAGCAGCTCGGCGTCCTTCAGGCGCTTGCTGTCGTGGGCGAGATTGCGTTGGATGAGAGGAGTTACCTGGTCGATCTGGCGGATGGTCGCGGTTGCTTTGTCGGTGTCGTCGGCCGCAATCTGGGCTGCGGCCTGCTGGGTCAGTCCGTGGACCAGCTCGGTGTAGAGGTAACTCTGCTCGCTGGGTTTGGCCTGGGCGGCACGCTGTTGCAGCAAGGCCAAATCCGCAGCGTTTGGGATGATCTCATTGGCGGCGCGGGCAGGTAGAACAACAGCAAACGCGGCGAATAGGTACAGCGCGGTGCGAAGTCGAAGTTGGAGGCGATGGCAGCAGCTCATGTGTCACCTCTTGGGGGCCGCGTGCTTTGTATCCGGGGCGAGCACGGCAAGCCGTTGGCGCGCCTGTGTTTCCTGATCGGGAAAGTTTCCACCGGCCGCCGCTAGAAACTGTTTGTAGAGGTCGACGGCTTTGGAGATTTGATGCAGGGAATCGTTCGCCGTTGCCTGCAAAAAAAGAGACTGCGGCGAGGGTGGCAGCACTGTAGCACGCAGTGCGAGCGCTTGCAAAGTGGTTGCAGGATCGTCGATCTCGGCAGCGGCAAACGCAAGATGTGTAGCGGCATCGCCCAGTGCATCGTGCGTGGGGAAGGCGATAGGATTGGCTGTGGCCTGCTTCAGCAGCGTCTCAGCCGCGGCAGGGCGGTGCAGTCGGATCAGTGCCTCGGCGCGGTCGTCGAGCAGGGTAGGATCTGGCTGCTCTCCCTGAGCTGCAATCAACGTTGCGTACAGTGGTTCGGCTTGATCGGGATGATCGGTATCCAGGTAGACGCGGGCAAGCAGGCGAGTGATGTTGGTGTCCTGGGGATTGGCCGCGTGGAGCTTTTCCAGCAGCGGCACAGCCTGAGCGACCTTGGCGGGATCGTCGGAAGTGATGTCGGCGCGGGCAAGCAGGGCCGTGAGGGAGGGATCGTCCGGGTGGGCGGCGAGGGCGGGCATCAGCAGAACCTCAGCGTCTGTGGAGCGGTGCTCGCCAAGCAAAACGTGGGCCAACGCGGCGATAGCTTGTATATCGCCGGTGTTGCCTGGCAGAGCCAGGTACCGGCGATAGGCGCTCTCGGCAGAGGGCAGGTCGGCGGCAGACTCGGCGATCTCCGCGGCCATCAGAATGTCTTCGGGTGCCTCGGGCGTGAGGCTGAGCGCAGCAAGCAGCTCGGACAACGCAGCCGCGGGGTTGGGTGGCGTTGCCTGCTGGGCATTACCGATAAGGTCAAGCCTGGCCAGGGCGCGGTAGGCACGGGACTTCAGGGCAGGCGCTGCATCGGCAAGCGTAGTGGCCGTAAGCAGCTCGCTGTGCGCCTCCGCGGAACGCCCCGTGCGGGCCAGCATCAGGCCAAGCGCAACATGCGCGGCGGGAAATTGCACATCTGCGGCAATGGCTTGCCGATAGTAAGACTCCGCAGTTGGAGCCTTGGAGTCTGTAGTGGTTGGGGTAGACGGCGTTGGGGCTGGGGTTTCCGGCCCGAGGGCCTCCAGCGTCAAGCCAAGATCGTAGAGAACCTGCGGGTTGTTGGGAATCTGACTATTGAGGCCAGTCAGGATTTTAAGGGCGGTAGCAAAGTCGCTGGCGGCCAGCGCATCATTGGCCTGCTGAATGAGCGCGACCTGCGGTGCGGTTTCGCTGTCGGTGTGAGAGAAGTCCTGCGCGGTGAGCGCGGGTGCGGCGAGCAGTGTGGCGAGGAGGAGGAGCGTAGTCGAGCCGCGATCCCACGCATCGCGATGCGTGCGCAATACATGAACCACCCGGCATGCAAAGCTGAAACCCATACGCCTTTACTCACAACTCAAGACTAACAACTGTTCTTCTATCGCTCGCCCCACTTGAGCTTGGAGCGCAGCACATTGAAGAGGCCGTTGGGTTGCAGGCGCAGCAGGCGCACGCTGTACTGGCTGCGGCAGCAATTCACTTGATCGCCAACGTGCATCGGCACGGCCTCCTGGCCATCCACCGTCAGATAGGTCTGGTTTGGCATGCCCACCACGCGCACACTGATAGCCGACTCGCCCGGCACCACGATGGGACGGATGGTCAACAGATGGGGGCAGATCGGCGTCACCAGCATGGCGTTTACCGTGGGCATCACAATAGGCCCGTGGGCCGAGAGGTTGTAGGCCGTGGAACCGGTGGGGGTGGAGAGGATGACGCCATCGGCGCGGAAGGTAGCCACCGGTTGCCCGTCGATCTCGACGGCGAAGTCGGCCATGCGCGCGATGGTTCCCTTGGCCACCACCACATCGTTCAGGGCGTCCCACTGGCGTGTTCGCTCACCGGCGCTATACAGCTCGGCGTGGATCATGCTGCGCACCTCAATGGCAGCGGTGCCTTCGCACCACGCCTGCAAGGTGGTGTAGAGATCTGCCAGCGGCACCTCGGTCATAAACCCCAGCGCCCCCAGGTTCACGCTGAGCAGCGGAGTGCCGGTGTGGGCGAAGGCGCGTGCCGCGGCAAGCAGCGTCCCGTCTCCACCGAGGACGATGACCAGGTCCGGCTTGTATTCGGCCATCTGCGCCCGATCGATGATTTGCAACTCCGCGTACTGAGAGCCGATTTGCATATATGCTGCGCTCTCGTGGTCCAGAACGCTGCTCCAACCACGCTGGGCGAGCCACACGCGCAGCTCGGGCAACACCGTTCCCAACTCGGGCTTCTGCGGCTTCGAGATGATTCCAGCTACTGGCATACCGCTATCCAGTGTACCGCCCACGGAGATGGATCTCCGCAAGCCCTCCCCTAAGTTTCTATTGCGCCGCCACCGAAGTGCGCATGCAGCAGGTACTCCCAGTTCCCTTCCATGCCGTGGATGGGCGAATCGATGACGTCGATTCCCTTCCCGCCTAGCTCCGCCACGCATAGCGTGACACGCTCGATGGCGAGATCGCGACCGGCCTGCTCGCGCACAATTCCACCCTTGCCGACGTGCTCGCGGCCGGCCTCGAACTGCGGCTTGATCAGTACCACCGCTTCGCCCTGCCATGCTTCACCCGCAGGCACCAGCGCGTGCAACACCGCGGGCAGCACCAGCGTCGCCGAGATGAACGACACATCCATCGCCAGAAATGAGATCGCCGGCGAAGTGCCAGGAAGTAGCAACTCTGCGGGGGCCAGCAACCTTGCATTGCATCGCTCGCGCAGAGTGACGCGCGGGTCCACGCGCAGCTTGTGGGCAATCTGGCCATAGCCTGTATCGACGGCCAGCACGCTGGCTGCGCCACGCTGCACCATGCAATCGGTAAAGCCCCCGGTGGAGGCGCCCACATCGATGCAGGCGCGCCCGTCCAACGCAATCTTCCAATGATCCACCGCGCGCTCCAGCTTCAGTCCGCCGCGTCCCACATAGCGCAGGTCGTCACCCAGCAAGCGCAGCGTAGCACCCTCATCGACCGGCGTTCCTGGCTTCTCCACGCGCTGCTCTGCCACCAGGACGCGTCCGGCAAGGATCAGCGCCTGCGCGCGCTCCCGCGAGGCCGCCAACCCCCGCTCCACCAACGCCTTGTCCAGCCTGATCTTCATCTATCTCTTTGAGAGTACGCGCCGCGTACAGTTCAGGATAAAGTAAACTGATCGCGGCAGGTTCGTCCTGAACAGACCATCCGTGGGTGCGTGCAATGGATAGAACTATCGGGGCAGGCGACAGAACGCAGCACCCCACCGCAGACGATGCATTCCTGCTCTCGCTAGTGCAGTCGGGCGACGAACGTGCCATCGCTACCCTCTACGACCGCTACTCCAGAATTGTTTATTCGGTAGCCCTGCGCGTGCTCAGCGACTCTGCCCTGGCCGAAGACGTACTGCAGGAGGTCTTCATGCAGCTATGGCGCACGCCAGGCAGTTTCACAGCATCCGGGTGCAGCCTGGGCGGATGGCTCGCCGTTCTTGCACGCAACCGCGCGATCAACGCACTGCGGCGCAAGCACAACGCAGACCCGATCGATGCGATCAGCTTCGCCACGCCCACCGATCTCTCCAGTGAAGCTGAGCGCAACCGGTTTGCGGATCGCTCTCGCACCCTTCTCCATCAGCTTGCCCGGGAGCAGCGCAAGACACTCGAAATGGCCTTCTTCGACGGTCTCACCCACTCCGAGATTGCAGAGGTCACCGGCGACCCCGTGGCCACCGTCATAACCACTCTGCGTAGCGCCTTGCTGGCACTCAGAGAGGCAGTCCAGCCATGAGCAGCCAACCCACCCTTCAGCTTGGAATTGCCAATCCCGGCGGCGCACGCCATGCCAACACAGATGACCTAGTACTCTTCGCCCTGCAGTTCCTTCCGGAGGACCAGACCTCCGGCATCGCGGGTCACGTTGAGCAATGTATCGCGTGCCGCAAGGAACTCGCACGCACGCAGGGCGATCTGGCCGCCTGCGCCTTCACGTCCGATCAGCAATCGCCACCGGCGCTCGCCCGCCAGCGCCTGAAGACGCAGGTCACCCGGGAGAACCATCCTGTTCTCCAGGCTCCGCCCGCATTCGCCGCTTTTGGCCGTAACGGCTCTATCCTTGCTCCGCCCGAAGACACCCCACCGAGGCGCAATACTGCCCTTACCCTTCTGGGATGGCTTGGCTGGATCGTCGCGGCGGGCCTCGCCGCCGTCGCCGCTTCTCTCTATCAGGAAGAGATCGCACAGCGCGCCCACCTCAGCGCACAGTCCAGCGAACTGGCACGGCTCACCGCCGACGCGGCCCACACTGCCCCCATCCTGGACGCACTCAATGACCCCAATGCCTCGCGCATTCTCCTCACCGCCAAGCCGCCAGCCAATCCTCAGCCCCTCGGACGCATCACCTACAACCCCTCCAACGGCAGCCTCATCTTTCTGGTCGACGACCTCAACCCGCTCGAGACCGGCAAAGTCTATGAACTCTGGCTCCTCCCCGCCGACGGGCACAACCCTATCGCCGTTGCCGTCTTCCATCCGGACAACCACGGCAACGCCAGCGTCATTCTGCCCACGCTGCCCTCGGGCGTCGCCGCCAAGGGATTCGGTGTCAGCATTGAAGACGATGGTGGCGCGCAGACCCCCACTCCGCCTTATGTCATGGCTGGTAATTAGACTTCAATCGTGTGTCTGGCTGAATTCCCATTGCACTCCGTATTACTTGCCAATGCAGAACTTCGAGAAGATCAGGCTTAACACATCGTCGCTGGTGGTCGCGCCAGTCAATGCATCCAGGCCGCGCAACGATTCGTATAAATCCAGCAGAAGCATCTCATGCGGAATCCCCGACGTTACAGCGATTCGCGCCGCTTCCAACCCACGCAGTGCCTGTTCCACCGCCTGATGCTGCCGCATGTTGGTGAGCATTCCCGCCTCGCGCAACCCTCCCCCAGATCCTCCCACAGCCTCAACAATAGCCGCCCGCAGCTCGGCGATGCCGTGGCCCGTAAGCGCCGAAGTCCGTACAACCATCGAATTGGGTGCCCCACATCTCGCTTCTGAGATGTGGGTCTGCACATCGCCGGCAATACCCTCAACCAGATCGCACTTGTTCCACGCCACCAGCACCGCGCTGCCACCCACTGCGCTTTGCTGCAACACCGCGCTGTCTTCCTCACAGATTCCAACTGTGGCATCGACGACCAGCAGCACCACGTCGGCGTCGGCCATCGCCTCGCGCGAACGGGCAATGCCCATCCGCTCCGCCTCGCCTGTGCCTTCGCGTAGCCCCGCGGTGTCGATCAGCTCAACCGGAATGCCCTCCATGGAGACGTGTTCCGTCACGGTGTCGCGTGTGGTGCCCGGCGTCGCTGTCACAATCGCGCGCTCACGCTGCACCAGCCGGTTGAAGAGGCTCGACTTGCCCGCGTTGGGCCGCCCTACAATCGCCAGCCGAAATCCGTCGCGCACGATGCGCCCAAAAGCGAAGCTGCGCTCCAGGTCTTCCAGCGGCGAGCGTATCTCGGCGATCTTGCCGGCGATGTGCTCCGCCGCCATCACGTCGATGTCGTCTTCGGCGAAGTCGATGCCCGCTTCCATCGTGGCAATCAGCTCCACCAACTCCGCCTTCACTGGGGCAACGATCTTCGCTAATGCCCCACCCATCTGCCGCGCCGCCACCTTCGCCTGCTCCAGCGTGGACGAAGCAATCAGGTCATTCACTGCCTCGGCCTGGGTCAGGTCGATGCGCCCGGCCAGAAAGGCCCGCTGAGTAAACTCGCCCGGCTCGGCCAGCCGCGCACCACCCGCACAGCACTGGCGCACGATGTACTCCAGCAGCACCGGCGCGCCGTGCGCCGCAATCTCCACTACATCCTCTCCGGTATAAGAGTTCGGCGCGGCGAAGAACGTTACGACCGCCTCGTCCAGCACAGCGCCGGTGACAACATCCACTAACTCGCCGAAGCGCGCTCGTCCCGCTGCCAGCTCATGGCGCAACCGCAGAAGAGGCGTAACCACCTCTTGCGCATGCGGCCCAGAGAGGCGCACCACGCCGATCCCGCCGCGCCCAACCGGCGTCGAGATCGCCACAATCGTCTCCTGCTCCATAGAGTCCATCACAGTAGGATAGTCGAGCGACGCAGGCTTATAGCGTGATGGCGCGCGCGCCGTCGGAGGCGCGGCTGTTGTATATCTCCGCGGTGATGCCGGTGGCTGCCAGGTAGCCGGCGCGCATGGCTGTGGTGAAGGCCTCAACCTGGGATGCGGCCACCAGGTTCACGGTGCATCCGCCAAAGCCTCCTCCGGTGATGCGCGCGCCATAGCAGCCCGGCAGTTTGCCAGCCAGTTCCACCATGGTATCGACCTCCTTGCACGACGCCTCAAAGTCGTCGCGCATGCTGATGTGGGCCTGGCGCATCAAC
>CAIZFH010000166.1 GCA_903932155.1 uncultured Granulicella sp.
CGGATCAGGTCGAGGTCGCCTATACGTCGCATGGCTCCAGCTGTCAGCACATCTCCGGCGACCGCTGTGGCGGCTACCGTAATGATGGTGGCCCACGTCTCGATGGGGCCGGCGTAGATGTGAGTAGGAAAGATCATCGATGGCCACCCGTAGTTGCGATTTCGGGTGTAGGCTCGTCTGTTGGATGTTGCGACTCGTGCATGGTAAGCGATGGCCCGTTGGCGACAAAGCCGACGCCGCAAACGATCAGCAATATCCCCACCCAGCGGTAGAAAGTGATTGTCTCGTGCTGCCAGTACTTGGCAAGAAACGCGACCACCACGTATCCGAACGCCGTGGATGGCAGTACAAAGGTGAGGTCGGCCCAGGAGAGCGCGGTGAGGTAGCTGGCGAAGAAGCCCAGCAGGCAGAGGATTCCGGTGATCACCCAGGGATTGTGCAACGCCGTTAAAAGCAAGCCCAGGTGCGCCAGCGTGACCGGGCCAACCTGCGACATGCCATGCGAGAGCAGCGTGTCGCCGACCGACGCCGTGAGCATGACGGCGAGCAGAATGAGATACCGTTGCGGGGTGAGGGTGTGCTTCATCTACCTTCTAGGCTATCCGATGTCTGCCTGAGGCGCATGTGCCGTTATGTCGGCCAGAAAGTCTGCGGGTCTATCGACGAAGACTGGCAGATTTCTCACTCTGGAGTAGCAAAGATTTACGGTGACGACGCCAAACCAGGTCTTGTGCGGTGAGATGCGATTGATTTCGGAGTACGAAATATACTTCCTACGCCATAGATGCCTGGACTCGAGCGATTCGGGAAGAGTTTCAAAGTAAGAGAGGAAGTAGGACAGGCAATATAAAGGTACAAGCGTGAACATTATGAATGGTAAGTATCGCAATAGCGTTACGAACCAGTCAGGTTCTCCATTGAGCAGATCCATCCGGTGTGGCGTGAGAAGCATCACCACCCCGGAAAGATAATTTCTGACATACTGAAATAAAATAATCCATGTTTTTGCCGGTAATATCGCACGCGACCATCATACCTCACAGGAAAAAGCGGCCTGCCAAAGCCGACCGCTCTATTGAACTGTTAGATATGCGCGATGCGTTTAGCTGGAGGATGCCTGGGCCTTGAGAGCGTTGGCGGCCTTGGTGGCGCGGGCGGAGCGGTTACGCTGGCCGCGCAGCTTCATGAAGGAACGCGCCTCGCTGTATAGCCGGGGGACATCGCGGTTAACGATGGCCTGCCAAACAACGCGGAAGGCCGCCTTGGGACGGAAAAAGTATTCGTCGTAGAACTTGTGAACCATCTCCAGAACGTACTCTGCGGGCAGGCCAGGGTACTCGATATGTGCCATCTGGTGGCCAGCGTCGTCGCTCATAGAAAGGTTAGTAATGTAGCCCTTCTCCTTGGCAAAGTCGTAGAGCTCGGTGCCGGGGAAGGCGTGTGCCATGGAGACCTGGATGGTCTCGCAGTCCAGCCGTTTGGCGAACTCGATGGTGTTGCGGATCGACGCTGCGGTCTCGCCGGGCAGACCGAGGATGAAGTCGCCATGGACCACCAGGCCGAGCTTGTGGCAGTCGCGCTGGAAGTCCAACGCGCGCTCGACGGTTGCTCCCTTCTTGATGTTCTTGAGGATCTGCGGGTCGCCCGATTCGTAGCCGACGATCAGCAGGCGGCAACCCGCCTCCTTCATTGCTTTGAGCGTCTCGTAATCGGTGGTGACGCGCGACGTGCAGGACCAAGTGAGGCCCAACGGCTTCAGCTTCTCGCACAGCTCGACAGTGCGCGCCTTCTGGATGTTGAAGGTGTCGTCGTCGAAGAAGAACTCCTTCACATGGGGGAAGAGCTTTTTGGCGTTGGCCATCTCTGCCGCGACATCATCGGTGGAGCGCTTGCGCCAAGCGTGTCCGCTCAGCGTCTGCGGCCATAGGCAGAAGGTACACTGCGCGGGGCATCCGCGGGTGCTGTAAAGCGCGACAAACGGGTGCAGCAGGAAGGGCACGTTGTATTTGGTCACGTCCAGGTCGCGCGCGTAGATCTCGGTGGCCCAGGGCATCTCATCCAACTGCTCCGGAGTGACCTGCGGACGGTCTGGATTGTGCTGGATGACGCCGTTATCGTCCCGGTAGCTGACACCGAGGATCTCGTTCAACCGCTTGCCGTTTGCATACTCTACGACAGAGAAGTCAAACTCGCGGCGGCAGATGAAGTCGATGGCTGGGCACTCGTTCAACGCCTTGTCGGTGGAGGTAGTGACAGGGGGACCGACAAAGGCGATCTTGATTTTGGGGTAGGTCTGCTTGATGACCTCGGCCATCTTCTGGTCGCCCTCCCAGCCCATAGTGCTGGTGAAGAGGACGAGAAACTCGTAGTCCTTCAGAATCTCCACGACATCCGCCCACTTGAGGTGGTGCGGCGGAGCATCCACCAGACGCGACCCTTCCAGCATGCCCGCCGGATAAGTAAGCCAGACGGGATACCAGTAGGACTCGATCTCGCGTGTGGCGGGCCAACGGCTGCTTGCGCCACCATCAAATTTCTCGAAGGAGGGCGGGTTCAGGAAGAGGGTCTTCAGGGGAGTTGTCATTCCCCTCATTTTACCATTCATGGCCGCTAATCGCGCTGCATTTGAGGCAAATTCGGGTTGGTGCTGCCCGGTATACTAGGCGGCACTGCAGCCATTCGGTTGGCGGACGCTGCCGGCTCTATGCGCATCTAACGGCAAAGAGGATCCTTGCCATGCCACAGAGCATTCATGATCGAGCAGCCGAGTACCACAATCTAGCCGCACATGCCCACTCAGTAGCAGCGGCTTCTCATACGCAGGGCAACCCCACAGCGCACGAGTTCTCGCGCCAGGCTCACGAACACTCCACACGCGCCTTTGAAGAATCGCTAAAGGCAGCCGAAGCACACGGCGAATCCCCTACTCAGTCTGCCAAGGCATAGAGGAAAGAGTGGCCGTCCTCGCTCAGATCTGTAGAAGCTAGCCCAGCCGATTCTCTACTCCTTGTAGGGCTTTACCGCCGTGCCTTTGGCAGAAAAATATTTTGCCACGGGGTCGTTTTTCAGTGCCTTCAGTCCGGAGACCACGCACTCAGCATTCAATTCCGCACCGGTGCGACTGGTATGGGTATGTGGATCGCCGAAGAGCGGTTCGACGGCCGCCTCGCCGAGAACGTCGTAGCGTCGCGCAATAATCTCGTTCAGATCGACAAATCCAACACCTTCCTGGGTGGCTACCTGACGCGCCCAGCCCGCGAAGTTGGCGGTGTTGCGGATCACCTTGCCGTCCTGCCACAACTTGCGTGGAATCAGTGAGCAGACGATGGGAATGCCTCCCTTTGCCTTGGTGTCCTGGACGATCTTGCGGATGTACCACCCGTAGGTGTGCACCGTCTCATGCATCTTGAGGAGCGGGTTCTCGATCTCCACCGTCTCCTCGCCCACGCCCGGCAACGTAGCGCGCGCACGGGACGGATCATCCGGCTTGCCTTCGTCGTTGTGGCCAAACTGGATCATCACCACGTCGCCCGGCTTGACCATGGCCAACGTCGACGCCCATGGATCACCACCCGGCCTGTTCATATAAGTGCGGCTGCTGAGCCCACCGATGGCACGGTTCACCACGTTGATCTTGGTGGCGTCGAAGTCGTCCACCAGCGGCTCGCCCCATCCCCACTGCCCTCCCGCGCCGTTTCCCTGCCCATTACGTACAGTTGAATCACCCACAAGGAAGAGCGTCGGCAGCTTGGGGTCCGCTGGAACCGGCAATCCCATCCGAGGCCGGGGCGCAGCAGGAGCAGCATTCCCCGAAGGGGGTGTCTGGGCCGCACCCATAGCAGCCGGTTGTGCGGCACCCGCCGGTGGCTGAGCCACGCTGACATGCCATGCGACACACGATAGGAACAGCGCGAGGAGGAGGAAAAGTATAGATGTCGAAGAATGCCGTACTGAAGATTGACGGGAAGAATGGATGGTATTCATGGCTTCCATGTTTACTGTCTGGACCACACGCTCGTCAAGTCTCATTCACTAACATCATCCCTCGAACTTGCGCCCGTCATCTGCTATTGTTTCCGCACTATGAAAATTACACGTCGTGCTGCTCTGAAGTCCTCTGCCCTGGCTGCCACAGCTCTCGCTATGCGAGGATCACATCTCTTTTCGCAGGCCTCCACCGCTGTAGACGCGCACATCGACATTCTGCCAGGTGAGCCAATCGGGACAATCTCTCCGGAGATCTACTCCCACTTCATCGAGCACCTGGGTGGAGTGATCTACGACGGGGTGTGGGTCGGTCCGGGTTCGAAGATCGCCAATACCAATGGAATCCGCCAGAGCTTTATCGACACGATGAAGGCAGTGCAGGCCCCTCTGCTGCGCTGGCCGGGCGGCTGTTTCGCTGATTCATACGACTGGCGCGACGGCCTGGGCACCACGGCCAATCGACCAGCGCGCACTGGATTCTGGGGCCAGCAGGACCCCAACCAGTTCGGCCTGCACGAGTTCATACACTCCTGTCGCGCTATTGGATGCAAGCCGTATCTGGCCGCGGACATGCGCTCGCTGCCGGCGCGCGATTTCTATCAGGAGATCGAGTACTGCAACGCTCCGTCCGGTCTGGTGCCCTCGAACTCCGCCGCTCCCGCCACACGCAATGCGCTGGCCACCCAGCGAGCGGCCAATGGCGATGTGGAACCCTTCAATGTGGACCTGTGGGGTGTAGGCAATGAGAGTTGGGGATGTGGAGGCAACCTTGTGCCGGAGGAGTACGCTGCGATGTTTCGCCGCTTTACCGCGTGGACGCCGAGTTACGGCAAGACGCCGACACGCTTCGTCGCTGTGGGGCCCAATGGCGATGACGTGGACTGGACGCGCCGACTATTCAAAAGCCTCTACTCCAACGTCGAGCGGCGTAACCTGTTCGGCCTCTCCGTGCACTACTACACCTCGGGCAGCCCAACGGAGTTCGCTGCTGGCGATGCCCTGGCCTTCAACAATGATGAGTATTACGATCTGCTGACCCGCGCCAGCATCATGGAGCGCATCGTCACCGACCACTGGGCAGCAATGGGCGAGTCCGCACAATCCGGCCAGAACACTGTCAAGCTAGTGGTGGACGAATGGGGTGCATGGTACGGCAAGGGCACCTCTCTCGGCCCCGAGTACAACCTGTCGCAGCAGTCCACCATGCGCGATGCCCTGCTGACCGGCATTACGCTGGACATCTTCCAGCGTCACGCAGACAAGGTCGCCGTGGCCGCCGTTGCACAGTCGATCAACTGCATTCATTCGCTGATGCTGGCGCAGGGAGACAAGTTCACCGTCACACCTACCTTCCACGTCTTCCGGATGTATATGCCGCACCGCGGCGGACAAGCAGTGCGCGCGGAGTTCTCTGCTCCGGCGATTCGCAACCCTCTGGCCAACAAGTCCATACCGGTGGGCGGCAACAGCTACACCGGATCGCTGGAGGCGGTAAAACTGCTCGCGGGGCTCAGCGGCTCGGCGTCCATCTCGCTGACCAATCCCAAGCTGCTTACGCTGACTGTGGTTAATCCGCACATCGACCAGCCCGTGACCGCCCAGATCGCGGTTGGCGGAGCAACAATCGCCAGCACCAGCGGCCAGGTCCTAGCCGAGCCGGACGTCCACGCGCACAACGACTTCGCACATCCAGACGCGGTCAAGCCATCGGCGGTCGCCGCAGCCACACCAAGCGGCGGAAGGCTGACGCACACCTTCCCACCAGCCAGCGTCACTACGTTGCAGATCACGCTGGCGTGAGAAACCATCAGTTGGGACACGCAGCTACTCTGCGTTGCGGTGGAGAGCTTCGTCGTAGAGGGGCAGGGTATGCAGGCGGATGCGCACCAGCGACGTGTTGCCGCCGCGGAAGTTGAGGCCGCGGTCGGTCTGATCGCCATTGAGGATGCGAGTGGTCTGCCAGACGCCCTCGATGTACTTCCCTTCCTCAGCGCGCAGGATTTCGAGCTGCAAGTTGGGCGTCTGCTGCAGCACGGCGGCGGGCAGGGTGAAGCTGACACTGACGTCGAATCCACTGACCAGGAACTCCAGCGGGCCAAGCTGCGCTACCATGGTGCGGCCATGCTGCGTCGGTGTGCCTGGAGGAAAGGTTCCGTCTGATTGAGGAAAGCCGAAGGAGGCGACCGCGTCGGCGGTGGCGAAGTGGATGAACTGGCGGACCACACCCTTGTCCTCGACAGCCGTGAGCAGCTTGCCGTCCAGGTTAAGCTGAGCGATCTCGCCGCCGGGCGCGTTGAAGAGGGCGTAGTTTTCGACAGGCGTGGGGGGAGCGGCCACGTTGGGGACCTGGTCTGCGGGCTGCGTAGCCTGCGCGGAGCGGTCAATACCGAAGGGCGAGAATCCGATGGCTCCTTTCCCCAGGGCGTAGAAGAAGTAGCGACCAAAGTTGGGGCCGAACTGGCTCTCGGGGATGAAGAGCGGGTTATCGGCGCGGCCATAGGTGGCGACGATGGTGCGGAAGAGGCTGAAGTCGTCGGAGTAGAAGTCCGGCGCCAAGATATCGATGGCGGGCGCGGCGGCCTTCCAGATGGGGATATTGGCCTGCTGCGGGCCGCCGGAGGGATACTCCTGTCCAGCGCTGGGGCGGTCGCGGTTCTCCAGCGCGTGGACCGGATAGGCAAACCAGACGTTGCAGTACATTGGCAGCGGGTACTCGGCCTTGCCGGCGGCGGCGACCTCGCCGATGTAGTGCGCGGTGGAGTAGGCGGCGAAGCTTTCGTCGGCATCCGGGCCGAAGGTCTTAGTCCAGGTGCCGCCGCTGGGCTGGTGCAAGGCGCGTGCGAAGTCCGCGGGAACGGACGCGTCAAATTGCTTCTGTGCGGCGGGCGAGAAGTCGCGGATGGAACCGACTGAGCCCGACTCGTTCTCCACCTGAATCATAATGACGGTATGCTGCGCGGCGTCGATGGACTTGACGTGACGAAGCAGCGCGGCAAAGGCTGTTTTATCGGCTTCGAGGTTGGCGGGTGAGTTGGGGCTCATCACGTCCAGCAGCTTGCCGTAAGCGGTCTCCTCGCGGGGGTAGGTCTTGGGGTCGGACTTGATCCACTCGGGGACGTAGTGGTTTTGGCCGTTCTTCCATGTGCCGAACCAGAGCAGGACGAGGTGGAGTTGGTGCTGGCGGGCTTGTGTGACCATCATATCCACGTTGGAGAAGTCGAATGTGCCCTTTGTGGGCTCCATCTGCTCCCAGTAGACGGGGGCCTCAACGGTATTGGCGTGCATGGCTTCGGCAGCGCTCCACGCACCGGGAAGGGTCGCGGGCCATGCGCTGGAGTTGTTGATCTGGCCACCAAGGACGAGGAAGGGTTTGCCGTCGACTATGAGGGCGAAGTGGCCATCTTTTTTATGCAGGTGGGGGATGTCGTTGGACTGGGCTGAGGCGGGATAGACGGCGAGGATGCAGAGGGCGAGGGCGTAGACACTCTTCACAATTGAACTCCTTGATTCCCATAGAATGTTAGCGCATAGAGTGCGCAGACGCGTCAAAATATCCGCCGGATGCAGAATTACCGGGATGTCGCTTCACTAGCGATCAGAAGCGACGTTACACTCTAGCGATGACGAACTCGGAAACAACATCTGCCGACGAGTTAGCCGAGACACTGTCCTCGATCCGTACTGAATCGGGCGCGAGCCTTCTGTCGCTGGTGAAGGCGTCACCAGTGCTGTTGGTATTCCTGCGGCACTTCGGCTGTTCGTTCTGCCGGAAAGCGATCAGCGATGTGGCGGAATTGACGCCCGAACTGGCGCGGCGCGGAGTGCGGCCAGTCTTTGTGCATTTGGGCACGTCAGAGATAGCTAAGGCGCACTTCGATTACTACGGGCTGAGCGATGTGGAGCGAGTCAACGATCCAGGCGCAATCATATATCGGTCTCGGGTGTTCGCGCTGGGGCGCGTGAATCCGTGGTGGCAACTGGTAAACCCGGCGGTTTGGGTGGGCTGGTTGAAGGGCGCGATCTTCAAGCACGGGATCGGTACGATTCAAGGCGACGGACATCAGATGCCAGGACTTTTTTACCTTAAGGACGCGAAGATTGAGCGGCGGTTTATGTACCGGACCATCGCGGATGAACCGAACTATCTGAAGCTCATCGCTTGAGGGGCAACAACCGATGACTACTTGATCCGCATATAGTCTCAGCTCTTGCATCTAATTCTAGGAATGGCTGGGATGGAGAGTCGATCCAATGTTGCATAACCACGTCCAGGAACACATCGATCTCATAGCAAAGCATGAGCAGGAGTTCCTCGCCCGGCGCACGCGCACAGAGCGCATCGGCGATGCGGTCGCCTCCTTTGCCGGTAGTCTCGTTTATGTCGCGCTGCACATCGTTGTGATCGCCGCGTGGGTCGCGGCCAACACGCTCTCCATCCCCAACATCCGACACTTCGATCCCGCCCCGTTTTCTCTGCTTGGAACCTTCCTGGCCTTTGAGGCGATTCTGCTGGCCAGCTTCATCCTGATGCGCCAGGCTCGTATGAGCCGGCGCGCCGACGAGCGCGACCACCTGATGCTACAGATCCTCCTGCTCACCGAAAAAGAGATCACCGCCGTCCTGGGCATGGACCGCCAGATAGCCGGAAGCGTGGGACTACAACAGGTCGCCAAGGACAAAGAGATCGAGCAACTCAGCCAGCACACCTCCATTGACGACATGGCACAGAGCATCCAGGAGAACATTTCCTCCGAGTGATAGCGGCGAATTATTTGATCAGCATGGAGACGATGGCTGCGGACATGAGGTTGGCCATGGTGCCGGCAAGCATGGCGCGGAAGCCGAGGCGCGCAAGGTCGTTGCGGCGATTAGGGACCAGTGCGCCGATGCCGCCGATCTGCATGCCGATGGAGCCGAGGTTGGCAAAGCCGCAGAGAGCAAAGGTTGCAATAGAGAAGGTTCGCGGCGAGAGTGCGCCCTTCTGTAGACCAAGCTGAGTGTAGGCCACGAATTCGTTAAGCACGGCACGGGTACCCAGCAGATTGCCAATGGCAGACGCCTCGCGCCATGGAATACCGATGAGCCACGCAACCGGCGCGCCAAAGAATCCCAGTACAGCGTTGAGCGAGTGCGGGAACGGAACATGACCGTGCGCCCACGTGAAGTTGGATACGCCGTTCATCATGGCGTTCAACAGGCCAACCAGCGCGAGGAAGCTGATCAGCATGATGGCGACGTTGAAGGCCAGTGCACCGCCGTCGATAGTACCGCGCGCAATCGCACCGATAAAATTCTCGTTGGAGTGCTCTTCGGAGGGTGGCATGTGGACCGTGCCTGCGGTAGCGGGAACCTCCGTCTCCGGTACCAGCATCTTGGCGACGAGGATGGTTCCCGGCGCGGTCATAATCACAGCCGACAGCAGGTCCTTAGCGTTAATGCCGAAGCTGATGTATGCGGCCATGATTCCGCCAGAAACGTGCGCCATGCCGGAGGTCATGATGGTCATTAGCTCTGAGTTGGTGGCACCCGCGAGAAAAGGACGAATGGTGAGCGGAGCCTCGGTCTGTCCCATGAAGATGCTGGCGGCAACATTGGTGCTCTCCGCGCCGCTGGTGCCCATGGTGCGCTGCATGATCCACGCCACCACCTGGATGACACGCTGCATTACTCCGATGTGGTAGAGGATGGCGAAGAATGCACTAACGAAGATGATGGTGGGCAGCACGGCAAAGGCGAAGACGTGGAGGATGCTGTTGGGATCGCCCAGCGGACCGAAGACCATCGTGGAGCCGTCGGCTGCGTGGCCCAGCATCGAAGTGACCGCGTTACTGGCTATCTGGAGCAGGTGCTGACCATAGGTCCACTTAATAACCAGGAAGGCGAAGACAATCTGCAGGCTGAGTCCCCAGGCCACCGTGCGCCAGCGGATGGCACGGCGATTGGTGGAGAGTGCGTAGGCTAGGCCAAGAAACGTGATGAGTCCGAGAAGTCCGGTGAATCTTGCCACGATGCGCTCCCTTGGGTTCGTCTGTTACGGCCTGATGGGGTGTGGGTTGAGTGTAACGAATGAGAGTATCTTGCAGCGAAGAAAATCGTACCCCCCGGCTGCTGTCATCGGAGCTGATCCTAGGTGATTATTTCGCGGATGAGGGGGATGGGCGTGGGCGGCGCGACGGAGATTTGCAGCGTCTCGCGGAGCATGGCTTCGGGCTCGTCGAGCAGGGCGGGGTCTTCGGTGAAGAGCGTGGCGAGGGGCTGGCCGATGTCGATGCGGTCGCCGAGCTTGGCGTGCATCTCGATGCCTGCCTGAGCACTGACGGGTGCGCCAGGGTGAGTGCGGCCTGCTCCCAGGCGCTGGACGGCCCAGCCGATCTGCTTGCAGTCCATTCCGGAGAGGAAGCCGGAGCGGTCGGCGGCAAGCGTACGCGCAGCACTCGGCCTGTGGAACGCCGCAGGATCGGCAAACGCGGCCTGTGTGCCCGGAAAATCGTCCGATTGCAGTTCTACCATTTGCAAAAAGCGGTTGTAGGCTGAACCGTCGGCTAGGAGGTTCGCGGAGAGCTGTGCCCCGTACTCTGGTGAGGCAGCTTTACCGCCCAGGCAGAGCATATGGCCGGTGAGCGCATGAGTGAGGGTTAGGAGGTCGGCGGAGAGGCGTAGCTTTTCGGGAGGGAGGGTGACGGCGCAGTTGGGCGAGAAGTGCTGGAAGAGTTCGAGGCATTCCTGCACCTCGACCCAGTTGCCGGAGAAACGGCCGAGCGGCTGGTCCATGGAAGTGAGCAGGGCGACGGTGCGTGTTCCTGCCAGTTCACCAGTCTCGACCATCAGACGGGCGAGTAGTTGGGCGTCGGAGTATTTCGACATGAAGGCCCCGGAACCGGTCTTGACGTCGAGGACAAGTGCGTTGAGGCCCGCCGCGAGCTTCTTGCTCATGATGCTGGCGGTGATGAGATACGGCGACTCGACCGTTCCGGTGTGGTCGCGCAGCGCGTAGAGGATGCGGTCGGCGGGGACCAACGTGGGTGTCTGGCCAGCCATAGCGAAGCCGCATTGCCGCAGGATGGAGAGGAACTCCTGCAGCGGGAGCTGGGTGCGGAAGCCGGGGATGGACTCCAGCTTGTCGAGAGTCCCGCCGGTATGGCCGAGCGAGCGTCCGGAGATCATAGGGTCGCAGAGACCGGCAGCTGCGACGATGGGGGCGATCAGTAAGGACGTCTTGTCGCCGACACCGCCAGTGGAGTGCTTGTCCACGGTGAACACGCGCAGAGCTGATGTATCCAGGGTATCGCCGGAGAATCGCATCGCCTGGGTCAGCGCGGCCAGCTCCTGCGGGTTGAGGCCGCGCAGGAAGATCGCCATCAATAGCGCGGCGGTCTGGGCGTCTGTGGGAGCGTCTGCGGGTGGAATGGCCGCGGACTCGCGTTCGACAAGCGCGCGGATGAAGACCTGAATCTCGGAATCGGAGAGGGCAAAGCCGTCACGCTTGTGCTGGATCACGTCGATCGGATGAATAGTCACGACTACGATTCTATGCGGTGGAGGGTTGCTAGGGGGTAAGCCGAAAGGCGTCGGGCAGCAGTGCGGCGATTGTGGTAAAGACGGTGTCGCCGGTGGCTGACGGGTAGAAGATGGCTGTCTCCGACGTGCAGAACTCGAGGATGGTCTGGCGACAGGCACCGCATGGCATGCAGGCTGCCCCATTCAGGTTGACGATAGCGATGGCGCGGATGCGGATCTGGGGGCCGTAGAGGGTAATAGCAGCGGCAATGGCCGCCTGCTCGGCGCAGCAGGTGAGGCGGTAGGAGGCGTTCTCGACGTTGGTGCCGGGGACAGTGGCCCCATCCTGCCTCTGGTCTGGTTGGAGCAGAACCGCCGCGCCAACACGGAAGTGGCTGTAGGGTGAGTAGGAATTGTGGGCGGCTTCGCTGGCACGTTGCTGCAGAGCTGCGACTTCGGCTTCGCTGAGTGGCATAGATGAATGAGCGTAAAGGGTGTAAGCCGCGAAGGCAAGCGGCAGGCGGGTTGGCAGGTGTTTCGGGTTCATGGTCGTGCGCATAAGACCCGATAAAGGATAGGTGAAAGAGCTAATAGCTGAGTTTATTGCGGAGAGCCAGGAGGGGCTGGAACGGATGGAGCGCTGCCTGACCGAGTTGGAGAAGCGGCCGGGAGACAGCGAACTAGTGTCGGAGGTATTCCGCGCTGTCCATACCATTAAGGGCACTACGGGCTTTCTGGGGTACAACAGGCTGGAGAGGTTGGCGCACGCGGGTGAGAGTCTGCTGGGAGCTCTGCGCGACGGCAAGCTGGCGGTAACCAATGAGCTGATCAGTGGACTGTTGCGGCTGATGGATGGCTTGCACAGCATTCTGCAAACGATTGAGAAGACAGGAACCGAGAGCGAGCAGGCAACAGACAATGACGATGCGTTGATCGCACAGTTATTGCAGTTGAAGGATGGAGAGTTCGTCGCGAAGGAGGCATACCCCTTACATAATCCAGAGGGGCAGAAACCGAAGCCGACGTCACACCAGGATGTGACAACTGTCTCATCGACGCACGATAAGACATTACGCATCGATGTCGAAGTATTGAACCGGATGATGAACCAGGTGGGCGAGCTGGTACTGACGCGCAATCAGATTCTTCGCAGTACACCTGGCGCGGCGGACTTTCCCGAGCTTGCGCGCAGGTTGGACAACGTGACTGCGGAGCTACGCGAGAGTGTTATGCGTGCCCGTATGCAGCCGATGGGACATCTATTCAGCAAGTTTCCCCGCATGGTGCGCGACCTGGCCATCACCTGCGGGCGACAGGTACGGATTGAGTTCGAGGGTCAGGAAACAGGGCTGGACAAGAGCCTGCTGGAGGCGGTGCGGGACCCGCTGACCCACGCCGTACGCAACGCCATCGACCACGGCATCGAACCACCGGAGGAACGGTTAAAGGCAGGCAAGCCGGCTGAGGGCGTCGTGCTTCTGCGAGCGTTTCACAAGAGCGGGTCGGTGGTGATTGAGGTGATCGACGACGGGGCCGGGATTTCGACATCGTGCGTACGTACCAAGGCCGTAGAACGCGGCTTGCTGACGTCGGAGCAGGCGGACGAGATGTCCGAGCACGAAGCACTGCAGATGATCTTTATGACGGGATTTTCTACCGCCAAACAGGTAACCAACATTTCCGGTCGTGGCATAGGAATGGATGTGGTACGCGCCAACGTGGAGATGGTAGGCGGAAGCGTGGAGCTAGAATCGGCTGTCGGGCTTGGAACTGCGGTGCGAATGCGGGTGCCTCTGACCCTGGCTATCGTTCCCGCACTGGTAGTGAGGAGCGGAGGACAGTGCTTCGCTCTGCCGCAAAGCTCGCTAGTTGAACTGGTGTATGTCCCACAGCGAGAGGCGGAGCAGGCGGTGGAACGCATGGGAACGACGCAGCTGTACCGACTGCGCAAGGGCTTGCTGCCTCTGGTATGGCTTGACCGTCTGCTTGGATTGGAACCAAGCGCCGACACGGGGAAAGCTGATTTCTATATTGCCGTGGTGGAGTCGGACGGCCGCCGGTACGGTCTGGTCACAGACGATCTGAATGCACCGGAAGAGATTGTAGTGAAGCCGTTGTCGGCGGAGCTGCGTGATATTGGCATCTTCTCCGGCGCAACGGTTCTGGGCAACGGTACGCTGGCCCTAATTTTGGACATAGCGGCAACAGGAGCGCGAGCCGGAGTGCGCCAAGTAGCAGAAGAGGTGGGCGTAGTGGACGCGGTGCAAACGCAGGCCGAGACGGCTCAGATCGTGATGGAGAGCTCGATGGTGATCTACGAATCTGGAATGCGCGGGCCTACGGATGGTGGAAACGGGGAGCAGATGGCGATGCCGTTGAGCGCGGTGGAACGCATCGAAAGTGTGCCATTGAGCGAGATCGAGTATGCCGGCGGAAGAGCGGTACTGCAATACCGCGAAGAGCTGATTCCGCTGGAGGATGAGGGTGATGTGTTGCACGAGATGAGAGCTAAGGAGGGTAGCGCGACGGCGACCGTGCTGATCTGTCTCCGTCCAAAGGCACAAACAGCAACGCGAGTGGCGATGGTTGTGCGACGTGTGCTGGATGTGTCGATGGGCAAACTGCTAGCTACGGATGCCGCGGCCTGTGAGCAGCAATTAGCCATGGTGAATCACCGTGTAAAGACGGTGCATCGCGAGTATGCGCAAACGATTGCCAGTACGCCTGCAACGGTCCTAAGAGAGGTTGCATGATGAATACGGTATCAATCTGCTCACTACGCGTGGGAGACGGATTGTTCGGCATCGACACGCGCCAGATTCGCGAAGTCCTGGGGACGATCAGGCCGCAGCGCGTACCGCTTGCCCCGGAGTATATAGCCGGGGTGATGCCATATCGCGGAGAGGTACTGACCACGGTTTGCTTCCGGGCGTTACTTGGATTAAAGAGCCGAATTGGGTCGAATTGCATATTGGTCTTCGACGGCGAGCAGAACGAGGAGCGTTTTGGACTAATCGTGGATGGCGTCAGTGGCGTGATCGCGCTGCAACGGGACTCGCTGGAGGCCAACCCAAGCGGACTGGACGCGCGCAGCATGGAACTGTTCGATGGCGCATACAAATTACTGTCCGGCTTGATGGTGCGTCTTGACCCTTCGAGGTTGCGCCCATCGCGGCTGGCCGAGAGCAGATTGTTTGGGAGATCGATGCAGGAGAAGCAGGGAGAACAGAGATGAGGGCATTGATTGTGGACGATTCGAGATTCATACGCCAGTACATGCGACAACTGTTGGAGGGAATGGGCCTGGGTTGCGAGGAAGCAGTGGACGGGAACGAGGCGTTAGATAAGTTGCGTGGCGCGAAACAGATCGACTTCATGCTGCTGGATGTGAATATGCCGGGCATGAGTGGACTTGAATGCGTAAAGACTGTGCGCGAGACGGGCCTACAGCCTTCGATGAAGGTGATGATGGTGACTACCGAAGCCGACAATTCCTACATCCGCCAAGCGCTGGAATATGGCGTCGACGAGTTCCTGATGAAGCCGTTCACACCGGAGAGCCTGCGCGAGAAGCTGGCCATGATTGGGCTGGCTACATAAACGATGGTGGATTGCTGGACCGTGAAAGGGCTGTTGCAATGCCAATGGAAACCAAGAGACCTATACGAGTGCTGGCGGTGGACGACTCCGCTGTGATGCGCGGCGCCCTGCGAAACTTATTTCAAATACAGGGAAAGAAGCACACGAAGAACCTACCGGAGATGGAGTTGTGCGGCGTAGTGGAAGACGGCGTAGAGTGCCTGGCGGCGGTGTTAAGGTTGCGTCCCGACGTGGTGGTATTGGACCTGGAGATGCCGAGGATGCATGGGCTGGATGTGTTGGAACGACTGCGTATGGAAGAGCCGGGACTTCCCGTCATCATGTGTAGCGCCTATACGGAGCGCGGCGCACGCTCGACATTGGACGCGCTTGCCCTGGGCGCGGCGGACTATGTAATGAAGCCCAGTAAGCAGAGCGACTTTGCGATGGCGATGGATACACTGGCGAGCCAGTTACTGCCTAAGATCGCCGCGCTTGGGGGTGCAGGGTTCAAGATGCTGTCGGATGTTCGCAACAAGACGAAACAACAGGAAATCGCGAAGTCGAAACGCAATCCGAGTTTAGCTGCTATGGGATATTCGATAGCTGGAGGAATCAGCGGTGCATTGGTAGAGATTGTGGTGATCGGAGTATCTACTGGCGGACCATCTGCGCTGGAGACGGTACTGCCTAACCTGGCACAGGACTTCGCCGTACCGGTGATGATTGTGCAGCACATGCCAAAGCTGTTTACCGGCGAGCTGGCGGAGCGACTGGACCGTCATTGCGCGCTACGTGTGCGCGAGGCACGCGATGGAGCGGAGGTGAGGCCGGGCACCATCTGGCTGGCGCCAGGCGACGCGCACATGGAAGTCGTTCAAAAAGCACAAGGAAGTGCGGTCGACGGAGGCTACAAAGGAGTTCATAAGGCCGTTGTGCAACTTCATCAACAGCGATCACTGAACCATTGCAAGCCTTCGGTGGATTACCTGTTCAGTTCGGCATCAAGACTCTATGGCGCGGGAACGCTGGCACTGGTGATGACTGGAATGGGTTCGGATGGGCTGACCGGAGCAAGGCTTGTGCATGAGGCTGGCGGAGTAGTGCTGACACAGGATGAAACTACATCCGCAGTGTGGGGAATGCCAGGGCGAGTCTTTCAGGCTGGACTGTCGCGCGACCCGCTGCCGCTGGCGTCGCTGGCAAGTGAATTAACACGGAGAGTCAATGCTGGACGCAGCGGACAAGTCATCCGCGAACCGTCTGATGAATCAAATGTTACGGCATCGCGAAATGATATTTCCGTCTCCATGTCGCATCCTGAGGTGAACCGTGGGTTGCTCTGATTCCGATTACGTATACCTTCGTCAACTGGTGCTCTCCGAGTCGGCGAACCTGATCGATCCATCGCGAAACGCCCTGTTCGAGACGCGGCTTACACCCATCGCACGCATGGCTGGAGCGACAAGTCTAGAGGACTTTGTGAGTCTTCTACGAGTCGACCGGACGCCGCAGTTGCACCGCGCTGTGGCTGAGGCGATGACCATCAACGAGACCAGCTTCTTCCGCGATGGCAAGCCCTTCGACGTATTGCGCGATACAATTCTGCCGCGCCTTGTGGAAAATAACTCCAAGCAACAGAAGCTACGTATCTGGAGCGCAGCCAGTTCGACGGGGCAGGAGGCATACAGTATAGCGATGCTGATCCGTGAGCACTTTACGGAGTTGGCAAATTGGGATGTAAAGATCATAGGAACCGATATCTCGCGCCATGTGATCGAATACGCCCAGCGGGGCCGCTATCGCCGTATGGAGGTCAATCGAGGTCTCCCAGCACGGATGCTGCTGAAATATCTGGTACGCGAGGGTGACGAGTGGGATGTTACGCCCGAGTTGAGACCGATGTGCGTGTTCCAGTATGCCAACCTGTGCGCTCCGTTGCCTAAGTTGCCGGTCTTCGACCTGGTGATGCTGCGCAATGTGCTGCTGTACTTTCCTCAGCAAGACCGAAGTTGCGTCTTCAGCGACGTATATCGCCAGATGGCACCTGGAGGTTATCTCATGCTGGGATCGGCGGAGCAGGCTGAGGACTCGACCAACCTGTTTCAGCCGGAGTTTTCCAGGGACTGTTACTTCTACCGGCCCGTGCCCGGATCGTAGAGTTGCTCCTCCGTTTCAGGTAGATGGAATGTCCCGGGGTGTCCTGGCATTTCATATTGCCAAGACGCATACGGGCGGTGATTTAATGGGATGGTCCGGGACTTCTATGAAGGCAGTAGCCTCCAATTGTTGATAGAATCTGCATACTTGAAAGGCAGGAAACAGAATGCACACAAAGAGAGTTCTGGTCGCTGGTGCAGGCGGGTTTATCGGTGGTCACCTGGTGCAGCGGCTAAAATCCGAAGGTTTCTGGGTGCGGGGCGCGGACATCAAGGAGCATGAGTTTGCCGAAAGCGCGGCGGATGAATTTCTACTAGGCGATCTGACGGACGTGAACAACACGCGCGCCGCACTGGCCGGCATCGACGAGGTCTATCAGCTAGCGGCCGATATGGGAGGGGCTGGCTATATATTTACCGGCGAGCATGACGCCGCCGTGATGCACGACTCGGCGATGATCAATCTCCACATGCTGGAGGAGGGCCGCAAGGCCGGGGTGAAGAAGTTCTTCTACTCCTCGTCGGCGTGCATCTATCCTGAGTACAACCAGATGGATCCCGATAATCCGAAATGTTCGGAGGAGTCGGCTTATCCCGCCGCGCCGGATAGTGAGTACGGCTGGGAGAAGCTTTTCAGTGAGCGACTTTACTTCGCCTACCACCGCAACTTCGGCGTGCAGGTGCGAGTGGCGCGCTTCCACAATATTTTTGGTCCACAGGGCACGTGGTGTGGCGGCAGGGAGAAGTCGCCCGCGGCACTCTGTCGTAAGATCGCGGAGACTCCGGATGGCGGAGAGATTGAGCTTTGGGGCGACGGCCTGCAGACCCGCTCTTTTCTGTTCATGGAGGAATGTGTCGAAGGCATCCGGCGGTTCATGGAGTCTGATTTCTCCGGCCCGGTAAATATCGGTTCAGAGGAGATGGTAACCATCAACCAGCTTGCCGAGATCATCATGGGCATTGCCGGAAAACGCGTACGCATTAAGCATGTTCCCGGACCGTTAGGCGTACGGGGACGCAACTCCGACAACCATCTCATCCGTGAAAAGCTGGGGTGGGAACCAAAGCAGCCGCTACGTGATGGCCTGTCAACAACCTATGCCTGGATTGCACAGCAAATAACGCAATCCATGGCGACTTCTTCTACCCGGGCCTGAGCTGGGAATCGATTTTCACCTGAATTACTGGCCGGTTGCAGGTACAGCAACGGCACATGTGTGTTCTTTATCTCACGTCTAGACCGCGATTTCCAATGATCTTGCGTAGCGAAGGTAGCGATTGTGCAAGAAATCAATCTGGTTGATCTCCAACTCCGAATCCTCCGATGGGTAGATCGACACGCAATGGTTGATTGCCAGCGGAATATTTTGGTTGGCGAAGAATGTCACTATGTAGTCCATGTCCTTCAGTGAGGGCCCGCCGGTCGAGACCACCGCCGGCTTTTTGGTCATTGCTATTCCCTCTCCGCCTACAGGTAGCGGAAGACCTTCGCCGCCGTCGCAGCATCCAGATCGGGAGTCATGCGGTGCAGCGGGTTCGATTCCATCCCGCCCGACGCCGTTACACGGCTGGAGATCTTCGGGAAATAGGTCTGCATCGGATCGATCTTCACGATGAAGCCTCGCGCACCAACCGAGTTGAAGCGTTCCAAAAACTGCGGATCGCGCTCGAATCCCGGCCCGATCCGCATTACGGGGATGTCGTAGGCCGCAAACAGAGGCTCCCAGTTGGGAATCCCCAGCCCGGTCTCGATGTCGCATCCCACATACCGCCCGCCAAAGTAGTTGCTCTGCGTCATGCGGATCGACGCATACCCGTTGTCGTCGAAGAGAAATATCTTCAGGTTAAGCTGCTGCGCCCGCACCGTACCCAGCTCCTGTAGGTTCTGCATGAACCCACCATCGCCCTCCACCAGCACTGTCCGCCGCCCGCCCGCTGCAAACGCCGCCCCTATCGCACCGCCGGTTCCATACCCCATCGACGCCAGTCCCTTGTTGCTCACGATGCGCTGCCCAAGCTTCTGCGCAAACGTCTGCATCATCACCGTGAACCCGCTCCCACTGCTGCAAGGGATCACCACATCGTCCTTCGCCGTCAACTCCGACAGCTTCTCCACAAACACATACGGCGACAAGTATCCCTCGCCCGTATGGTTCACCGGCTCCACCAGTGGCAGCACGGCCTTCACGCCGCGGCAGAACTCCACCCACTCCGCATGGCTGCCCAGGTTGGCGGAAGCCACACCACGCAGCACCTCATTCGCATCCCCGCAGACTGCCATCGCCAGCTTGGGATGTCCCTTGGTCAACTCCGCCCGGTCGCAGTCCACATGAATCACATCGCCGCCCGGCACAAACTGCTGCCAGTTGAAGCCCGTCTGCTGCAGGCTCAAGCGTGTCCCCAGCGCCAGCAGCACATCCGCCTGCTGCATCAGAATATTCGAGTAGCGCATCCCCCAAGTATTCGGCCGCCCAAAATACAGCGGATGATCGGCCCCGATCCGGTCCATCGCATTCCACGTCACCATCAGCGGAACGCCCAACGCCTCAAACTTCCCCATCAGCTCATCGGACGTTGCGCGGTCCACGCCGGCACCAAGCAAGATCACCGGTCGCTTCGCACTCTTCAGCTTCTCGACAATCGCAACCACTTCATCTTCGCTCACCGCCTCGAAGCGCGCGCCCTGCGCGGCTACCGCAGTCGTCAGCCTCTCCTCGTCCACCTGCACGCCCTGCACATCCAGCGGCAGCTCGACGAACACCGGCCCCTTGCGCCCATGCACTCCGCAGCGAATCATCTCGGCAAACATCGCGCGATCCACCACCTGCTCCATCAAAATCGCCTTCTCTGTAATCGGCTGTGCGATGGCCACTCCATCGATCTCCTGAATGCCCCGCTGCCGCACCATGCTCCGCGCCAGATCCGGCACCTTCACTTGTCCGCCGATTACCAGCAGCTCGCGGCTCTCCAGATAAGCCCCCCCCATCGCCGTAACGATGTTGGTCAGCCCCGGCCCCGCCGTCACCATGGCAAACGCCTTTTTGCCCATATGCAGCTCGTTGAAGTACTCTGCCGCAATCCCCGCCGCAACCTCATGCACAACTGGAATACACGTCATGGTATGGCTGCAGCTCTCCAGAATGTGCATGGTGTTCCCACCGGCAACGAAAAAACAGTGCGTATAACCAAACTCCGCAAGCCAACCAGCCAGCACGTCGCTGTACTTCTTCATGAACACCTCTTCACAACCGTCTGGATCGCTCGCTCCACATCGCGCGCCACCTGCGCCGTCTTCTCAATCTTGCGTAGAACCACATCGCCATTCTCAGCGGTCAGAATCAGCGTGTAGTGTCCCGGCCCGTGCTTCTTGTCCGACCCGAACCGCTCGATCACCTCATCCATAGACATTGCACGCATCGTCCCCGCCAGGTTCGGGACCTCGGAGATCATAGTGTCAAGATGCTCTTCGAGCAGCGTTACGCGTTCCACTCCCGCGTAACTCACACCCCTCTGTCGCTCGAACTCGTTAGCGCACAGAATCCCCAGTCCCACCGCAATCCCATGCGAAACAGCGAAGTGCGTCGCCCCCTCGATGGCATGGCCGAAGGTATGACCGAAGTTCAGCAGCAGTCGTTCCTTTTTGTCGAACTCGTCCCTCTCGATAAACCACTGCTTGGCGGCCAGGCTGTTGCCGATCACCTGCTCCAGAGCCGCAGTGCTCATCCCGATCGACGGCCCATAGGCCACATGCCGCGCGAACGACTCCTCACCCCGGCAGAAACATATCTTCGCCGCCTCGATTAGCCCGCTCGCCTTCTGGTCGTCCGGCAGAGTCCGCGCCAACGCCGGATCGATCAGCACCCGCTCCGGCGGATGGATCGTCCCTACCAGGTTCTTGTACGGCCCAACGTTGATCGACGATTTCCCGCCAATGCAGGAGTCTACCATCGCCAGCACCGTCGTCGGCATATAGCTCCAGCGCAGCCCGCGCATGTAAACAGAAGCGATAAACGCCGACAGGTCCTGAATGATCCCGCCGCCCACGGCCACCAGCTCGGTCTGCCGGTTCGCGCCCGCCTTGCGAATCCTCTCGATGATCGCAGGCGACGCATCCAGCGACTTGTTCATCTCTGTCGCCTCGATGAAGATCGCCGCCGCCCCAGCCCGCTCGAACGCCGGTCGGAAGAACTCGTCCGCAATGATTGCGGCCCCCTCAAAGTGCTTCAGGCTGCGTTCAAACGAACCACTCTCGATCCCAACCGAGTAGCTCCCAGTTGAGCTTTTAATCTCCAACGACGATGCCAGTTCAAACGATGCGGACACGGCTATACCCCAGATCGGCTGCGATGAATTGTCCTGTAATCCCAGTGTTCTCCGGCCCGCACAGATAGCAGACCAGCGAAGCCACGTCCCGCAACTGCGACAGCGCTCCGAACTGCGTCGCGCCCTCCAGACGTCCAATCTGCTCCACGCTCAAGTTCGCGCGCGTCATCGGCGTATCCAACGCGCCTGGCAGCACCGCGTTGAACAGATGTCCGTCCTTTGCCATATCCGCCGCAGCCGACAGAACCAACCCCCGCAGCGCTGCCTTGCTCATGCAGTACGAAAGCTTGTTCTGCCGCGCCATCTCCTGCCAGATGGAGCTGATGACGCACAACCGCGAACCCCGCAGAAGCAATCCAGCCGCCAGCAGCGCCTGCAGCGTCACCAGAATGTATGTGCAGTTCGCGTGATAGATCGCCAGATGGCTCTCGACCTTCACGTCGTAGACGCTATCGTTCAGGTTCGCGCCCTGCGCCCAACACACGCTGGTGTAAGGATCGGCCGAGGCCAGCGCCACAGCCGAAAATCCAGTCTCCAGCGGGTCCGCCGCAATCCAGCGCACGCCGCTGCTTGCATCCGCATCGGAAGCTCCGTGCCGACTCACAGCCGTCACCTGCCAGCCGCGCGCAACCGCGGCGCCCAGGATGGCGCCTCCAATCGCCCCGCTAGCGCCAAACAACAACAGCCGCTGGCCGACGCCTGCCATCAGCGGTTCAACACCGCCCAGCGCTTTTCGAGCATTTCGATGCGCTTGGCGTCCTCATTCTGGATGTGTCCATAGTAATCGCGTTTGTTCAGCAGCCACAGCAGTTCGAAGTGCACTGCGTTCAGCAGGCCCTCTCCGATCTTCGCCTCGTTCGCCGCCTGCGCGTCGAAGATCACCTTGCGCGTCTCGAACCGTGTCAGATGGAGCGCCACCATCTGCCGCAGCACCGGGATCGAATCGCTGGAAACTCCGCCGCCAACCACCAGGTCTAGCCCCAGTTCCTTGCATTTTGCCGCAGTCTTCAACACATACCCGGTCACTTCCTCGCCGTTGATCGCATCCCGGCTCAGACTGGCGGAGAGCGAAAAGTCCACTCGCCCAAAGACAATCCCCGAAAGCTCCTTGGCAGCCTTGGTCGCCGCAGCCATCTCCTCCAGATTCCCAAACGCAGTGATCGTCTCCAGATTGAACAGAAACTGCGTCTCTTCCTGCTCTTCCTGGGAATAAATCTTACCCACCGCCTCGGCAAACTTCGTCAGCGCATAGGTGCTTTCGACCATGGGCGCGATGATGTAATCCACACCGATCTGCTTGCTTTCGATTAGGTCGCGCATCGCCTCGCATCCGCCAATCTTCAAACCCAGCTTCAGGCCCGCCTTACGGCAGATCTCCACCAGCCGAAGCAGCTCATCCATCCGCGTACCCTCAGCCTCGAACTCCGCCTTCACGGCAAGATATCCATAGTTCTCCTTGCCAATCTTCAGTAGGTCCAGCATCTTGCGTTCTCTGGTGTTCATTAGCCCTCCTTGGGTGCTGCTCGTACGGATGATTGTGCACAAACATCTGCGCACAAAATAACTGGCTCTCTCTGCGGACTGACATAGCCGTCAGTGAAGAGGTAAAAGGCATTCCCAGTGTAGACGAATCGTAACTCCTCGCCCACAGCTCTCTGGTCAATATAAGCCACACCCCGCTCTTCACGATGCTCCCGCAGGCCAGATAATGTCATACTGGTGCTGTTGATCGCGGGTGCCGTACCGCCCGCAGCTCCAAGTCTCGATATATAAGGAAATTACCCAAGATGAAAGCGGTCATTCTTGCCGGTGGTCTCGGCACGCGACTAAGCGAAGAAACCACGATCCGTCCCAAACCCATGGTCGAGATCGGCGGCCAGCCCATTCTTTGGCACATCCTCAAGATGTACTCCCAACAGGGCATCAACGACTTCATCGTCTGCCTTGGATACAAGGGCTACATCATCAAAGAGTACTTCGCCAACTACTTCCTGCACACCTCTGACGTCACCTTCGACATTGCGCACAACAAGATGACCGTCCACAACTCTGTCACCGAACCATGGAGCGTCACCCTGGTGGACACGGGAGACGACTCGGGAACCGGAGGTCGCCTTCGCCGCGTCGCCAAATACCTGGAAGGCGAGGAGGCCTTCTGTATGACATACGGCGACGGCCTCGCCGACGTCGACATACAGGCCACTATTGCCTTCCATAAGGCCCACGGCAAACTGGTCACCCTCACCAGTGTTCAGCCGGTCGCCCGCTTCGGTGCGCTGGGACTGAAGAACAACCAAGTCTATGCCTTTCAGGAGAAGCCCAAGGACGAGGGTGGATGGATCAACGGAGGCTTCTTCGTTCTCTCCCCTGAGGTCATCGAAGCAGTCAAGGACGACCACTGGATGTTCGAGCGCGAACCTATCGAGGCGCTGGTCGCTCGCGGTGAGGTGCAGGCCTACCCCCATCATGGATTCTGGCAGGCCATGGACACACTGCGCGACAAACAGCAACTTGAAGAGCTATGGGCCTCGGGGCGCGCCCCCTGGAAGTCCTGGTAAGTGCAGGGTTCAACCTTCTCGCATTTGCGCTAAGCCTACAGTACTTATTACTCTAGAACTACAGCAGTGAATTCAGGGAAGTTCGTTCAGAAAGCGTCTCCAGCACTAGGGACAGTGCATCTTCCCAGGCTGGCATCATGACCCCAAAAGTCTCCGCCAGTCGTTGGCAAGACAACCGTGAGTTGACGGGACGTCTGGCGGGTTGGGGATAGTCGCCCGTACTGATCGGAATCAGATTGGGAACTGTAAATCCGTAAGTTGCAGCCGATTGGTTCAACAACGCCTTCGCAAATCCGAACCAGGAGGTCTCTCCCGAATTGGTTAGATTGTAGATGCCACTTCGTCCATCGAGACCAGCACAAGCGGGCGCAAGTAACAGCGCAAGTATATCGGCGGTGGCCTGAGCAATGCATTCGCATGAGGTTGGCGCACCGATCTGGTCATCCACAATTCGCAATTCTGTTCGTTCCCGAGCCAAGCGCAACATCGTCAACAGGAAGTTGCTTCCTCGCGCGCCATACACCCAACTGGTGCGCAATATAAGGAACTCACCGCCCACCGCCTGGATGGCCTCGTCGCCCGCCAGTTTCGTCTTGCCATAGACATTGACAGGATTGGGGGCATCGGCCTCAACATAGGCTCCCTGTTTAGTGCCATCAAAGACATAGTCCGTCGAGTAGTGAACCAGTAAGCTACCCAGTCGTTTGGCCTCCTCCGCGATGACTCCAGGCGCTGTACCATTAATCGCCAGCACCAATTCAGGATCGCTCTCGGCCTTGTCGACCGCTGTATAAGCGGCAGCGTTGATGAGGATCGCCGGCTGTGCCGCTCGTACCGCTGTCCGAATCGAATCAGGCTTGGAGAAATCGATCTCCGGATATTCAACCGCGGTCACCTGGCCCAAGCAGGCCAGTTTGTGACGCAGTTCCCAGCCCACTTGCCCGATGCGACCAAATATCAAGATTTTAGGTATTTGCATTCGCTTCCTTCAGGAGAAACTCATCTTCATATACTTCCGCCGAGCGAAATGTTGTGCCAGCAGCATCTTTTGAGGAAAGGATTGGCTCATCGATTATTGGCCATTCAATACCAAGGTCCGGATCATTCCACAGAATCGTACGTTCAAACTGCGGTGCATAATAGTCGGTCGCTTTGTAAACTAAGTCCGCTGAATCCGAAAGCACAACAAATCCGTGGGCCATTCCCGGAGACAACCAAAATAGGCGTTTATTTTCTGCCGACAGCTCAACGCCAACCCACTTTCCGAAGGTGGGAGAATTGCGGCGAATGTCGACTGCGGCATCAAAGACCTTACCGCGCACGACGCGAACCAGCTTGCCTTGCGGTTGACTGATTTGGTAATGCAATCCACGAAGCACATTGTGCTGCGAGCGGGAGTGGTTGTCCTGCATGAAATGCGCATCAATCCCTATCTTTCGCATCTCTTTCTCATTGAAGCTCTCCAGGAAGAAGCCTCTGTCGTCACCGAACACATTCGGTTCGACGATCAGCACTCCTGCAATCTGCGTAGATAAAACATTCATGAGCTATAACCCAGGATTTCTAAGTACCTCACGGAGATACTCACCATATTCATTTTTCATGCTAGCGGCCAATAGTTCCAGTTGTCCCGCATTAATCAAGCCTGTGCGATAAGCTATCTCTTCCGGACAGGCTACCTTCAGCCCCTGCCGCTTCTCAATTGTCTGAACGAAGGCGCTGGCTTCCAGCAACGAGTCGTTCGTGCCGGTGTCCAGCCAGGCGATGCCTCGACCCATCACTTCAACCAACAATTCTCTCTTCTCCATATAGATCCGGTTGACGTCCGTGATCTCGTACTCTCCTCGTGGCGAAGGATGCAAATTGGCTGAGATATCCAATACCTGATTGTCATAGAAGTAGAGGCCCGTAACCGCGTACCGCGACTTAGGCTGCTTAGGCTTTTCTTCCAGACTCACAGCGCGGCCAGAGGTATCCAACTGTACCACTCCGTACCGTTCTGGATCTTTGACCGGATAGGCGAAAATAGTTGCCCCCAACGGACGCACCGTGGCAGATCTAAGCATGCTCACCAATTGATGACCAAAGAAAATGTTGTCGCCCAACACCAGTGCACAATCATCCTGCCCCACAAAGGAACGGCCTAGGATAAATGCCTGCGCCAAACCCTCCGGCCTTGGCTGGACTATATACTCGAAGTTCATCCCCCACGCGGATCCGTCTCCTAACAACTGTTGAAAGCGCGGAGTGTCCTGTGGCGTAGAGATCACGAGGACTTCGCGGATGCCCGCCAGCATCAACACGCTCAGGGGGTAATAGATCATCGGTTTATCGTAGATGGGAAGCAGTTGCTTCGATACCACATGCGTGATCGGGTATAAGCGCGTTCCCGATCCTCCCGCGAGGATAATTCCTTTGCGTGTACTCATTGGCTCACAGCACCTACAGGGCTGGTGGGAATGTACTGCATGTTGATCCATTCCTGATACGATCCGTTGGTAACATGCTCCACCCATTCAGGATTGTCGAGATACCAATGAATTGTTTTGCGCAAGCCGCTGGCAAACGTCTCGCGTGGCAGCCAGCCAAGTTCGCGCTCGATCTTCGAAATATCCATGGCATAGCGGCGGTCGTGACCTAGTCGATCTTTAACGAAGCTAATCAGGCTCGCGTAGGGCTTACCGGTCGGCTTCAGTTCGTCCATAATTGTACAAATCTGTCGCACCACCTCAATATTAGAGACCTCATGTCTTCCGCCGATGTTGTACGTTTGCCCTGGTACGCCCCGCTCCAACACAGTACGAATGCCATCGCAGTGATCTTCCACATAGAGCCAGTCGCGTACATTCTTGCCGTCGCCATACACTGGCAACGGCAGGCCTTTGAGGGCATTACGCATCACAAGCGGAATCAGCTTCTCGGGAAACTGGCGCGGACCATAGTTGTTGGAACAGTTCGTTGTCAGCACAGGCAGGCCATAGGTGTGGTAGTAAGCACGCACCAGATGGTCCGAGGCCGCCTTGGAGGCCGAGTAAGGGCTGTTCGGTGCGTAGGGCGTCTCCTCGGTGAAAGCTGGAGCAGTTGGTTTGAGCGAACCGTAGACCTCATCCGTGGAGACGTGCAGAAAGCGAAACGCGCTCCGCTGCTCGGTGGGCAACTCCATCCAGTATCCTCGTACTGCCTCCAGCAATTGGAATGTTCCCACAATGTTGGTGCGAATGAACTCAGCGGGGCCGAGAATGGATCGATCTACATGGCTCTCGGCTGCAAGGTGTACGACTGCTGCGGGGCTCTGCTTGTCAAGCAGGCGGCGGACCATAGCACCATCCACGATGTCGCCGCACACAAAGCCATAGCGGGTGTCCTTCTGCACCGAAGCCAGGTTTTCCATATTACCGGCGTATGTCAGCTTGTCCAAAACCGTCACAGGTGTCCGCTGCTCGGTCAACCACTGCAACACGAAATTGGAGCCGATAAAACCTGCGCCCCCGGTCACTAAAATATTTGAATTCAACGATATCAATTTCCCTCTTCCGAACATACCTAGCAATTATCAACTAGTTAGATATGCCTACGCTCATCTTCAGAATCTGGGTCGTGGAGTGGCCTTCGACCAGCGGAACGATCTTGACCTGTCCGCCCCAGCACATCACTTCGTTGGCGCCAACCACCGTATCCACGGCATAGTCGCCTCCCTTGACGATCACGTCGGGCCGCGTGGCCACGATGACCTCTAGAGGAGTCGGCTCGTCGAAGACCACCACCGCATCCACAGCGGCCAGCGCGGCCAGCACGCGGGCTCGATCGGTCTCACCTACGACGGGACGTCCGGGGCCTTTGAGGTTGCGTATAGAGGTATCGCTGTTGATGGCTACAATCAGCCGGTCGCCGAAGCCCCGCGCCTGCTCCAGAACCGTGATATGCCCTACGTGCAGTAGATCGAAGCATCCATTCGTGAACGCCACCCGCTCGCCGTTGGCCTTCCATTGTGCCACGCGTTGCGTCAGCTCCTGGCGCGTCACTACCTTATTCTCCCCATGCAGGGCAATCTCCGGAGCAAGCGCGGCCAGCAGCTCGTACTTCTCCACCGGAACCGTGCCTACCTTGCCCACTACAATTCCGGCCGCAATATTGGCCAGTTCCACTGAGGTCTCCGGCGTCAGTCCGGAGGCCAGGCACAACGCCAGCACCGCAATCACCGTATCTCCCGCACCTGAAACATCGAAGACTTGACGCGCCACGGCCGGTACAACAAAACTGTTGCCTGCTCGTACCAGCGCGATCCCCCTCTCGCCCAATGTCGCGGACAGGAACTCGATCCCAAGCTGCTGTACCTGCACCTCTGCCGCATGCAGCAGCGCCTTCAGGTCGTACGAGTCCCCATGCACCGCCGCGCTCAGCTCTGCCCGGTTGGGACATATTGTCGTGGCCCCGCGGTATCGCGCGAAGTCCGCACTCTTGGGATCGACCAGCACTGGAATCCCCTGCCCGCGTGCCGTCTGGATCACCGCCTGGCAGACCTCCGCCGTCAGCGCTCCCTTCGCATAATCGGAGAGCACCACCGCATTGCAACCCGCAAGCCGTGCCAGCACGCGCTCTAACAGTCGCTCGTAGTCGCTCTCAGACCTCGTACCCAGCCGCTCGCTATCCACCCGCAGCATTTGCTGTCGCCCACCCAGAATGCGCTGTTTTGTTATAGTGGGAAATCCTTCCGAAACTACGAACTCGGTCGATATGCCATGCGTGCGTAACCCTTCCGTCAATAAACTTTCGTCCTCGTCGCCGCCGGTAAAGCCAATCACCACAACCTGCGCACCCAGTTTGCTGATATTCATGGCCACGTTGGCAGCACCGCCCGGCTGATGGCTCTGGTGAGTTGCACGAACTACGGGCACCGGAGCCTCTGGAGAGATGCGCCCCACCTCGCCCCAGATGTACTTGTCCAGCATCACGTCGCCCACCACCAGCAGCCGCTTGGCCGCCCACTTCTGTTTGATCTTCTCCATCACCTCGTGAAGATGCTCGATCACCGTGCCCCCTCGATCAGCGCGGTTGCGACGATCTGTAGAACCACATCACTCTTCTGTTCTCTTAGGTTCATACAGTCGATCTCGACCCAGTCGCAGAGCATGTGCCCGGCCAGAATATGTGCCTCCTGTATGCGCGCCGTTACCTTCGACTCAACGGCAAAGAGATGATCGGCCAGCTTGACCATTCTGCCTCCACCTGCGCCGGTAAAGGCCACCGTTGTAAGCCCCTGACTGCGCGCCGCCTGAAGTGCAGCTACCACGTTGTGGCTATTGCCCGAGGTGGAGATTCCCACCAATAGATCACCCGTCACGCCAATCGCCTCCACTTGACGAGAGAAGACTGTCTCATACCCATAGTCGTTGGCGATCGAGGTCAACGCGGAGCTGTCCGTCGTCAGCGCCAGCGAGGCCAAGCCGCGACGTTCGTGCTGAAAGCGGCCCACCAATTCTGACGACAGGTGCTGTGAATCGCCCGCGCTGCCACCGTTGCCGCACCAAAGAATCTTACCGCCGGCCCGCAGCGTCGCTGTCATCGCCCGCGCAATTGCCTCCAATATCGGCTGCTGCGCCTCTAGCTGGCGCACAACCTCCAGATGCTCTGTTATGGATGTGCCAAAGACATCTGTGGCTTTGGGACTAATAGACATAGATTCCTCACTCACTGTGCCCCTGCACACAGACCCCTCTCTCGCACACTAACTAGCATCGTTAACCTATTGATATCATAGCGGGGTGGCCGACTTTCGTTCTAGTTTCTACCCCGCACCTTGATTAGGCTTTTTCTGATATATGCAAGAATAAGACTCCTGCTTCTGTGCAGGGTGATTCCTCTTCTATTGGGTCGGATATCTGCATGTTCGTTTTCGGAAAGGACCTAAAGGTGAATCGAGATATAGTAGCGTATCTTGTCTTTGGCTGGACTACTATCTTTGCGGCACTCTTGCTGGTTGCGGCCAAGCCTGTTACCGCCCAGTCGCCGGGAACGACGCAAACTACAAGCCAAGGAAGCCCTACTCCTGGGAACGAGACGGATGTTTGCGAGACTGACACAGCAGGTTCCCCATACATCCCGGTTGACAGTTGGGTCTATCCGGCCGTTATGCGACTTTATTCTCTAGGATATGTGGATACGGTTTACTTGGGCATGCGCCCGTGGACGCGCTCTAGTATAAATACCATTCTCGACGAGGTGAGCAGCCGCATTGAAGACTATGATTCAGGCCCAGTCAATGATGAAGTAGAAAGGATCTACGAGTCGCTGGTTCACGAGATGCATTACGACACCTTGAATCATTGTTCGGCCCCACAGGATCGATTGCACGTAGAGTCGATATACACGGGTGCACGAGGTATCAGCGGCACACCGCTGCGCGACAGCTATCATCTTGGCTCGACTATCATCAACGACTACGGACGCCCATATGAGGGTGGTTTTAATAATTATTCCGGCATCAGCGGCTACGCATCTTACGGACGGTTTTTGCTTCATGTGCGGGGAGAGTTTCACGAAGCGCCATCGTCCACTGGCTATTCAAGTACGCTGGCCCAGACTCTATCCAATATCGACCAAGTTCCTTTCATCAACCCCATCACAAATGTGCCATTTAGCCAGGCAACTATTCCTATGGGTCCCATTGGTACAGTCACCGATGGCCGTTTCATCGAGGCATACGCCTCCTACCGCTTGCTTAACCACGAGTTTTCGTTTGGCAAGCAGGACGACTGGCTGGGGCCTGGACTGGGCGGCGGAATGGCCTACTCCAACAACGCTGAGAATATATACTCCTTCCGCATCAACCGCACGGAACCGTTGTACATTCCATTTCTCTCCTACCTGACGGGCCCCTTTCGATATGAGTTTCTGGTTGGATCGCTCAAAGGCCACACCGATCCCAATGACCCGTGGGTACACCTCGAGAAGATCAGCTTTCGGCCCACCGTGAACCTTGAGTTCGGCTTTGAGCGTACAGTCATCTGGGGCGGAAAAGGCCACGAGCCGGTCAATGTGCATAGCTTTCTGAGGAGTTTCTTCAGCGTCACAGCAGGCACTTCCACGGAGAAGTTCAGCAGCGCAGACCCCGGCGCCCGTTTTGGCGCCTTCGACTTCAGCTACCGTCTTCCATTCGTCCGCAACTGGCTCACGCTCTACTCGGACTCCGAGGTGCATGACGACGTCTCGCCGATCGACGCTCCGCGGCGTGCCTCCTGGCGTCCCGGCATCTATCTCTCCCACTTTCCTGGAATCCCCCGGCTTGATGTGCGCGTTGAAGCCACCTCCACCGATCCGCCCATCACGAACAGTAACGGCGGGCACTTCATGTATTACGAAGTCGTTCAGGAGCAGGGCTACACCAATCAGGGGCAGCTGTTCGGTGACTGGATCGGACGAGAGGACAAAGGAGGCCAGGGCTGGATTACCTATCACCTGAGCGGCGACGAGTGGCTCCAATTAGGTATACGAAATCAAAAAGCCGCGAAGGACTTTATCCATGGCGGCACGACCCTTAATGACATCAGTTTTCAAGTAGTCAAACGACTCGGTAAAGATTTCGAGCTAAAGGGAAACTTCACCTACGAGCGTTGGAAGGCTCCCATCTACCTTTCCGGACAGCAGACTGTGACTACAACCACCATACAGCTCACATGGTTTCCGGAGAGGAAAGTCCGCTTCTAGGGAAGCTCTGCACAGGGGTCTGATTTCCTGATGGCATGGAGTTGTCGGGGGAAGATGAGTAGCGTGGGGAGGTTATCGAGCGGGTGTATGCATTTCGAGGCCGATATACCGGCCTCCAG
>CAIZFH010000167.1 GCA_903932155.1 uncultured Granulicella sp.
AGCAACGACGGAGATTCTGAGCTTCGCTCAGAATGTCGAGCAAGAACACTCAACAGCAACAGCAGAAGCAGATTCCCTTCGGGAATGACAAAAAAAATAGGCTACGGAATGACAAACAATAAGCACCCCCGTTTCACGATGAAGCTGTGAAAGGATGGGGCAACCGGGTCGGTGTTGCTGCGTTGGCGGTTGTGGGTTAACCTATCCTCTGTGGCATCTACAGAAAACATACGCACAGGCACGACACGGCGCAGCTACTTATCCGCAATCCCTCTGGCGATTGCATTCGCGCTGGCTGGCTTCCCTGCTGCTGCGCAATCCGCACCGCCTGTGACACCCGCCGACCTGCCGGATGCCCCTGGCATGTCCGCGGCTGCCAAGACGGAACCAGTTCCTACAGGGCCGTCCATCGTCTTTGACACGAGCATGGGGCGGATGACCTGCAAGACCTTTGACAAACAGGCTCCGAATGCGGTGGCGAACTTTATTGGGCTGGCCGAGGGCACGAAGGACTGGACGGTGAACGCCACCCACGAGAAGCAGCATGGCAAGCGCTTCTTTGACGGCCTCACGTTCCACCGCGTGATTCCGGGCTTCATGATTCAAGGCGGCGATCCGGTGGGGGATGGCACAGGCGATCCCGGCTATATGTTCGCCGACGAGATTGAGCCGGACCTTATCTTTTCGGTACCCGGGCGGCTGGCCATGGCCAACTCCGGCCCCAATACAAATGGCAGCCAGTTCTTCATCACTGAAGCTGCCTTCCCCGATCTGGACGGGAAGTACACCATCTTTGGCCAGTGCGATGCATACTCTACTTTGCTGGCTGCCTCCATTGCCCGCGTTGTGCGCGACAGCAACGATAAACCCACTACGCCGGTGGTGATCGAACACGTGACCATCGTTCGCGAGGGGCAGGCGATGCCGCCACTTCCTGCTGCGCCGCCAGCGCCAACGGCGCCAAGTCAACAGTAAGGACAAACATGGAATTTGGTTGAGGGAGAAGCATGATAAGTCTGAAAAGCTAACCTCAGGGGCTAAAGCCCCCTTGATTTTTACTACACTTACGGCACGGCTGAAGCCGTGCCCTTAAGCTGAACAATTGCTAAAAAAAATCACATATTACATACCACTGGAGAACCCCATGCCAAGCAAGCCCGGAACCTATGCCACCTTCAAGACCAGCGAAGGCACAATCGTCTGCGAACTATTTGAGAAGGACGCTCCCCAGACCGTCGCCAACTTCATCGGCCTGGCCGAGGGGACGAAGGAGTGGAACAGCCGCTCCAAGAAGGGACCGAAGCTATACGACGGAACCATTTTTCATCGCGTGATTCCCAACTTCATGGTGCAGGCGGGCGATCCCGAAGGTACTGGCATGGGCGGTCCCGGCTACAAGTTTGCCGACGAGACCAAAGGCTCGCCGCACGGATTCCTGAAGCCGGGCAAGCTGGCCATGGCCAATGCAGGGCCGAACACCAATGGCAGCCAGTTCTTCATTACCGTGACGGACACAAGCTGGCTGACCGGCAAGCACACCATCTTCGGCGAGGTAGTGGAGGGATACGAGATTGTAGAGAAGATCTCAACTGTACCGACCGCCAGCCAGGATCGGCCCAAGACGCCGGTGGTGCTGGAGAGCGTCACCATAGAACGAGTTGCTTAGTTAGTGCGATCACGCGAGAAGGCCCGTTCCACTGGAGCGGGCCTTTGTGCTGGATACCGCGCAGGCAGGCGTCAGTTCCCTGCCGGGGTGCGGATAATCTGGACGGAGCACTTGGCGTGGCGCGCGACGAACTCCGCCACGCTGCCCAGCAGGAAGCGCTGAATGCCGCGCACGCCGTGCGAGCCGACAACGATGAGGTCGGCGTGCCACTCTGCCGCGGAGTCGAGAATGCATTCGCGGACATCGCCCGCCTCGACGGCTGTGGTTGCTTTGAATTGAGCGTTGCGAAGTTGGGCTGCTACGCGCTCGACCAGATCATGGGCCGGCTGCTTCAGGTCTACCAGTTCGGGGGCGTATCCGATGGCCATCTCTGGCGGGGCCATGAGGCCCAGCGGTTGCAGCACATGGAGGACCAGCACTTCTGTGTTCTCCGGGCGAAACTGCGAGGCAAACGCCCGGACGATATCTTCCGCATACTTTGAATCGTCAATTCCCAGCAATACCTTCATGACCCAGCCTCCAATTGCAGTTCCAGGACATCCACCGTATCAGATGAGCTGCTGAGGGTGGGAGTGATCTATCCGGAAGAGGCGGACAAGAGCTTGGGACGGAGGCAGACAATGGCTACGCGGCTGTACCTTCGATGAAGGTCTCGAAGAGCCACTGCTTGATACCACGACGAGGCGGGATGACCTCACGGCACTGCAGGAAGACTTCGCGGCTGAGTCGCATGAGAGTCTGCACAGCTTCCATATCGTCCGGCATCAGTTCCGAACCCGTTTGGTATACCTGCGAGTCGTATAGATACTCGATGGCACGGCCGAGCTTCTCTAACGCCTGCCCCTGCGTCATGGAGGGTTGGCGACGAAGCACACGGCTGGAGACTCGCTGGCGGCTGGACGCTGCCATTGCGGGTAACGGTTGGGCGAGAATATCACCGTAGGAAGGGGTGGACTGAATACTGGACATAGAAGTACCTCGCGTTAGCACTTCTATCGGCGGCTTGACGAAAGAGTTTAGCGACTGTTGAGGGAATTAATTGCATAGAAGTCTGGAATAGCTTTCAAACTAGACCAAAGTTGTAGAGTGAGCTGAGGATTCTTCAACTTAGCGATTCAAGATCGGCCATAGATGATTCATCGGGCCGAATCCTGATCCAATTGGGGAGGCTGACTGAAGTGCCTGTGCCACATATAGTTTGGCGGCTTGAGCGGCCTGCCGCGGAGTGTCGCCCAGCACCAGACGGCTGAGAAATGCGCTGGAGAGGGCGCATCCTGTTCCATGGGTGGATCGAGTGTTGACTCTTTCGCCGGGCAACCAGAGGCCTTCCCCGGTAGGCAGCAGAAGGTAGTCGTCCGGTGGGTCAAGATGGCCACCAGTGGCAAAGACGCCCAGGCGATGTCCATCCGGGCTGATGGCGGTTCGTGTTTGCAGGGCGCGGCAGGCGCGCGGCAGATCGTCGCGGGCTGTACATGCAATACCAGACAGGATGGCGAGTTCGGCAAGGTTGGGTGTGATCCAGTCGACCTGAGGAAGCAACCGGTCGCGCATAAGCGCGATCGCGTCGAGGTCAAGGAGTTCCGTGTCGGAGGTGGAACGCAGAACGGGATCGAGTACGACTGGAATCCAACCCAGCGGTAAATGCCAATGTGAATCTTGATGTTTATCGAGATAATCGCAGATTACAGATAGGTTATCTGCTGTAGACAGCATGCCTATTTTGATTCCAGAGGGCGGAATATCCTCTACAAGGCAATCGAGCGTATCGCGTAGGACGTCTGGCGATGTGGGGTGGGTTGAGCGTACTCCCTGCGTGGATTGCACTGTGAGCGCGGTGATGCACGCTGTGCCGAAGAGCTGGTGGGCAGCGAATACCATGAGGTCGGCCGTGACTCCGGCTCCGGACGAAGGATCGAAGCCGGCGATGGTGAGGACGGTCTGCATGGGGGCAAAGGATGGAAGAGTGCAAGAAACGGCACTTTTAGAAAAAAAGTGGACTTTCGGCCAACCGGAAGGAGCTTAGAGGCAATCCAACCGATATAGGGTTTAAATGGTCAAATTTCAGACAGAAATGCCAGTCGCAGTGATCCTTTTTCTATACCACAAAACGGGTGATGGAGCAAGTGCCTGCTGGCTATAAACGCTTACAGATGATTGACTTGAGTTGCACTGAGCAAGACAATAACAGATGGAGCGTGCCAATGAAAAGGACTTCTTTCAGAACGGGATTTTCGGGGAAGCAAAGGTCCGTCCGAAAGTTCGCGGCAGGCTTTCTGGTAATGAGTATGGCTTTGAGCGCCTCTGCCAAAGAGGGTACTCCAACCGGCACGGTGACCCCTGTCCCAGGGAGCGTACCTCCGGCAGGTATTGCGAAGCCAAAATCCACTGCTAAATCAAAGCATTGGTATGAGATAGGCGTGGCATCGTGGTACGGAACGAAGTTTCAGGGGCGCACGACGGCTGGTGGGGAACGGTTTGATATGAACCGGATGACCTGTGCGCATCGCAGTCTACCCCTGAATACCTGGTTGCGGGTGACGAACCTGAAGAACCATAAGACGGCCTACGTCCGCGTGAACGATCGCGGCCCTGTCGCGGATGACCGGATTGTCGACCTGTCCTATGCTGCGGCGCAGACGATTGGACTCGCCGGGCTTGGACAAGTGCGACTAGAGCCTGTGAGCAGCAACGATCCCGTCCTTGCACCGGCGCTACTGGCGCAACTGCGGGTACCGGTGGTAGAGCTACTCCCGCTTGAACGCTGAGCCTACAGCATTTAGTGGATCATTCCCGGCCTGCGAAGGCGTTAAATACTGACAGAACATGTGATGAAGGGCGTATCTGTATGTATGGGTGCGCGAGAAACCAGCATACAGTTACGTCTGATGAGAAATTGCTCTAGACTGGGGCTATGGACGATACGACGATTCGTATTGGGGTGCAGACGGATAGACAGAGCGGGAGTGGTTCTCTGGATCCAATGGACCGGTTGATAGTGGCGCTCGACTTCCCCTCCGCGAATGCGGCGATGGGGCTGGTGGAGCGGCTGGAGGGCAGTTGCCGCTGGTTCAAAGTGGGGATGGAACTGTACTACGCGGCTGGGAACCGTGTGATCGAGGAGCTGCGGGAGCGCGGGTACGAGGTGTTTCTGGACCTGAAGTTGCACGACATTCCGAATACAGTGACTGGAGCGGTGCGTTCAGTGACAGGAGTGGGCGCCTCGTTGCTAACGATTCATGCGGGCGGCGGCGAGCGGATGATGCGGGCGGCTGCGCAAGCGGCCAGAGAGCCAGGCGCGCCGAACCTGCTGGCTGTGACGGTGTTGACCAGCATGGACGAGGTGGAGTTGCGCGCGATTGGGGTGAATGAAACTGCCAGCTCGCAGGTGTTGCGTCTTGCACGGCTGGCGCAAGCGGCGGGGATCGGCGGACTGGTGTGCTCTGCCGAGGAGGTTGCTGCGGTGCGCGCGGCGATGGGGCCGGAGGTGCGGTTGGTGGTTCCGGGGATTCGTCCGGCTGGAGCAGGCGGCGGGGACGACCAACGGCGTGTGGCCAGTGCGGCGGAGGCTATTGCTCGCGGCGCTTCCATGCTGGTGGTGGGGCGGCCCATTACGCAGGCGGCGGACCCGGCAAGGGCGGCGGCAGAAATACTGGCGGAGATTGCCGGCGCCCTATAAGAAGTACCTATTTGTGGGATTGGGTTTGTGGGAGCAGACGTTATAGTGGGGGTGTGACGAACCCACCAGTCGCGCCGGCATCTCCATCCGCGGGGAGCGAAGAGACATTGCCTATCCAGCACGAGGAGGCAGAGAGTTCGGCGAGGAAGTCGAACGGGCGTGCCGAGCAGATCGCTCAGACCCTGGTACTGGCGGTGCTGTTTGCGGTTCCGGCGCTGATGTGCGCGCACGCCGCGATTGTCAACGATCCAGACATCTGGTGGCATCTGCGCACGGGCGAGTTGATCCAGAGCCAGCATTCCGTGCCGCGCATCGATTCCTACTCCAGCGGGCAGGCGGGTACTACATGGCTGGCCTATAGCTGGGTATTTGAGCTGGCGGCGGTAAAGCTGTATCAGTGGCTGGGAATGGTGGGCATTGTGGCCTATACCAGCGGAATGATACTGGCGATTACGGTAGCACTGTTCCACCTGCTACGGCGACTGCAGATCGACTTTAGTCTGGTGGTGCTGCTGACTTTTGCCGCTTGCTTCAGCATGGGGCGTTTATATTCGCCGAGGCCCTGGTTGTTTACGGTTATGTTCTTCGTTCTGGAGATGGACATCCTGATGCAGGCGCGCAAGACAGGGAGGGTGCGCGAGCTGCTATGGCTGCCAGTGATCTTTGCGCTGTGGGCCAATGTGCATATTCAGTTCATCGATGGGCTGCTTGTACTGGGGCTGGCATGGGTGGAGACACTGGCGGCAAGTTGGGAGATATCCGGCGCAAGCACTCGCATGCAGCCAAAGTGGATGGGACTGGCTCTTGCGGGCAGCCTGTTGGCGACACTGCTGAATCCATTTGGGTGGCGCATCTACCAGGCGGCATATGAGCTGGCGACGCAGGCAGGCGCGCTGAACAAGATATCGGAGCTACAGGCAATTCCCTTCCGCAATGCCACTGACTTTGTGGTGTTGCTGCTGGCGTTGGGCAGTGTGGCTGCGCTGGCATGGCAACGGAGGTTTCTGCTGTTTGAGACGGCGTTGCTGGTGTTCGCCGCGGTCGTTACCTTTCGATCGCAGCGCGATGTGTGGGTGATGGCGGTGGTAGGAGTTACGATTCTGGCGTCGATGATCGCGGGCAGGGAGACGGCTGCGATCCGGTTGCCGAAGCTGGGTGCGACGATTGCGATTCTGTCGGCGGGGCTTGCGATGCTGGCAGGGTTCCGCATGATGCAGGTGAATAATGCGCGTCTTGCGACTGACCTGGCCAAGAGCATGCCCGTACATGCTGTAGAGACCGTAAGGGCGAAGGGCTACGCCGGGCCGCTATATAACGATTACAACTGGGGCGGATACCTGATCTGGGCGCTGCGGATGCCGGTGAGTATTGACGGACGCGCGGCATTCTATGGAGACCAGCGGATGGACCGCTCTATGGCGACCTGGAACGCGGAGCCTGACTGGGCGAGCGATGCGCAACTGACCTCGGCTGGGCTGGTGATTGGGCCTGTGAAGGCGGCGCTGATGCAGATTCTGCGCATGAACCCGCACTACCAGCTTGTGTACGAGGACAAGGTGGCGGCGGTGTTTGTGGCGCGGCGGTGAGAGGTCGTTGGGTGCCGGGGCAAGAAGCTGACCTCAGCGGCTAAAGCCGCACTACAAATGAGACTCATACGGCACGGGTAAACCCGTGCCCTTAAGCACGACTAAAACTGTCCTGGTCTTAGAGCTTCTCGAAGAACTCGCAGACGGAGCATGAGATGTAGACGCCGCCGGGGACGCCACGCTCACGGTCTTTGACGCGCTTGACGATGCGGGTGGGTTTGGAGCACTTGGGACAGTCTGTGCTCTTAGTGGTGTCCATTGCTTTCTTGCGGTCGCCGGTCTTGGCAATCTTCGCCATGTTGATCACATCTCCTGGTTGCCGAATATGTTGGTTTTCGCTCGCGCAGTCCGGCTTCGGATGACTTCTCGTGAGGGTAAATCCAGGAGAAGAGGCGCGGCGTGAATCCTGATCTATTTTACATGATCGGGAAGGTGAGGGGGAAAACCCTGTCCTGCTTAAGGGCACGGGTTTACCCGTGCCATAACAGCGATTAATTCCATGGGGCTTCAGCCCCTGAGGCAAGCGACGTACAATCGCCGCATGGCGATCCCCGCCCGCACATCCCGTCCTGGCACATTCTTCATCACCACCGCGACCTACAATCGTCGCCGCCTCTTCCAACTCCCTGCCAACGCCGAACTCTTTATCGAAACCCTCCAACACTATCGCCACGAGGGCCACTACAAACTGCACGCCTTCGTCGTCATGCCCGACCACATTCACCTCATTCTCACTCCGCAGGTCATCACACTCGAACGAGCGATGGGTCTCATCAAAGGAGGCTTCTCGCACCGCCTCGCCTCGAAGCTCCCCTTCTGGCAGCGCGGCTTCACCGACCACCGCATCCGGGACGCCGACGACCTTGCAACTCGCCGCATTTACCTCATCCAGAACCCTGTACGCGGCGGTCTCGCTACGACTGCGGAACTCTATCCATTCTCGTCCGCATATAGACCAGCGAAGAGTGACCTCAGCGGCTAAAGCCCCCTGTCTTTCGCAATGTTTGCGGCACGGCTAAAGCCGTGCCCTTAAGCAAGACGGGTTTTTCGGTATGGCTGAAGACGAGCCCTCAAGCAAGACGGCTCCATCGGTATGGCTGAAGCAGTGTACTTCCGAACGATCTGCTCTGGTAACCGCCGTCACATTCTGAGTTGAACGGGGCTGTGTAGAATTGCTGTTGAAGATCATAACTGCCGATAACGATCCACACAGGAGAAGAGCGCACATGAAGCTGACCCCCGGAAAACTCGCAGGACTGAAGGCCGTCTCCAACGAACGCGGCGTGATTGCTGCCGCTGCCATGGACCAGCGCGGATCGCTGCAGAAGTCCTTGGGTAAAGAGCGCGGCTCGGCCGCCACCGGCAAGGACCTGGAAGACTTCAAGACGCTGGTGACCGATGTGCTGTGCAAGCATGCCTCGGCGATCCTGCTGGACCCGGAGTTTGGGCTACCAGCCACCAAGCATCGCCATGGCAAAGGACTGTTGCTGGCATACGAGAAGACGGGCTATGACTCGCAGACGCCGGGCCGGTTGCCGGACCTGCTGGATGTGTGGTCGGTGCGCAGGCTGAAGGAAGCGGGCGCGGACTGCATCAAGATCCTGCTGTACTACACGCCGTTCGAGAAGAGTTCGGTGAACGACCTGAAGCAGGCCTGGATCGAGCGCATCGGCGACGAGTGCCTTGCGCACGATATTCCCTTCTTCCTGGAGTTTGTGGGATACGACGCCGAGGGCGGCGATGAGAAGTCGCTGGCTTACGCGAAGAAGAAGCCGTCGATCGTCTCCGGTGCAATGTCGGAGTTCGGCAAGGCGCGCTATAACGTGGACGTGTTGAAGGTTGAAGTGCCCATCGTGATGGAGTTTGTTGCAGGCACCAAGGCCTTCAAAGGTGAGGCGGCTTACACACGGGCCGAGGCACTGCAACACTTCCGCGATGCCGAGTCGACGACCCACAAGCCATTTATCTATCTTTCTGCGGGCGTATCGAATCCGGTGTTTATCGAGACGCTGGAGCTGGCGGGCGAGTCGGGGACGAAGTTCAACGGAGTGCTGTGCGGGCGGGCGACGTGGAAGGACGGTATCGCCATCTTTGCAAAGCAGGGCGAGAGCGCTTTCCGCGAGTGGCTGGAGACGACCGGTACGGAGAACATCAAGAACGTGAACATGGCCCTGGAAGCAGCCAGCCCGTGGTCGCTGAAGTTCGGCGCCAAGAGCATGGCGGAACTGGGATAGACTGCATACAGAGATTGATTCTCAAACAGCGCCGTGGCGAAGGGTCACGGCGTTGCTTTTTGAATTGACTGCATCGGAGCATGGGCTGCTGCGTCTAACCACAATGAGTATGAGCTGTTGCCGCGCCCTGGCACTTGCGCTTACCGTGCTGCCAACTACATTGCTGTGCCAGACCGATGCTGGGACGCTTCCCTCTGGAACGCCCCTGGCAGTGACGATCGATCACAACTACCCCTTGCGTGCAGGGGAAACCATCCGCGGGCAGTTACTCTACTCCATCTACGCCGACAACAAATTGCTGCTTGCGAAAGGTACGGTGGTCACGGGTGAGGTGGTAGCTCTTCACTCCGACCGCACTCGCCGGATAAAGGCAGCCATGGGCGGAGACTTTACGCCTTTCCACAGTCCGGTGTTGCACTTCACCGGGCTCCTTCTAGCCGACGGCAGCACGGTTCGCTTCGCTTCCGGCATGGCGACTGACGGCGCGCCTATCTATCGCGCAGTGGCTCCGCCGACTGAGAAGGGAGGCTTCATTCGGAGGGAATTCGACGCCGGCGTCAGCGCGGCACGCAGCGACATCGCTATCTTTATAGCGCCGGGAAAGGGCGACCGACTGCTGCAGTTCGTCTACGGACGGCTGCCGTACCACCCGCAGAGGATCGACAAAGGAACCTCGTGGATTGTTGAGACGAGCGAATCCGTCGATCTGGCCGCTCAACTCGCACCTCCTCCTGTGCCGCCGCAGCCACCTGTACGCAAACCTCATTTCTGGGAGGAGCGCGCGCCCGCTGCCGCGCCTGCAAACAACGACAGCGCATGGAGGGTGCAGGCGAACCTGGAGGATTCACTCAGCTCAGAGAGTTCCAGCAAGGGGCAAGTGATCCATGCCGTCGTCGCCGAGCCGATATACAACACTGACCATACGGTTGCTGTTCCACAGGGAGCAACGCTGGTGGGTGCCGTGACCAGGGCAAAGCCTGCACGGAAGTTTGGCAGAACGGGAGTGCTGAGCTTCAGCTTCAATCAACTGATGCTTCCCAATGCAGAGACGCAGACCGTGGAGACACGGCTGACCGGGGCTGACACGGCAGAGCAGATCGCACTGAACTCCGAAGGACAGGCACAGTCCAAGCCGCAGGATAAACTCGCCGTTCCGTTTATTCTCGTCATGATGGCCGCGCGGCCACTGGACCAAGACCACCACGGTTCGGGCAACGACCATCAACTTGGGAAGAACGGTATTGGCGGTGCCGCTGGACTGGGACTTGTGGGCACAGTGGTGGGGCTGGCAGGAGGATCTCCCTACGCGGCTGCGGGAATTGGCTACTGGGGCGCAGCACGAGCCTTCTATTATCGCTGGATCGCACGGGGACAGCAGATCGCCTTTGCAAAGGACACTCGGATCGTGGTGGAGACCACACCGCGGCGCTCTGCACCGATCAAGCCGGACAAGCAACCGTAGACGCCGCAACGACCCGAGTGAATCATTGACTTCGATCGTTCGACGCGTTCACGGGGCTACCGAGGCTGGTGAAAAAGTCCAAATGTCGATCTAAACCTGCCCTCAGCGGCTAAAGCCGCGTTGCAAATAGAGAATATTACGGCACGGCTGAAGCCGTGCCCTTAACGAAAACAGGGTTTTTCAGCAGCCTCTACCGTCCGATTGTGTGGGAGGCGTCGTCTGGAAGGGGTTTGTCTGCCATGGAGAGCAGGAGGCTGACCTGCCAGAGCTGGATTTCGGAGAGCGACTTGCTGTAAGCAGGCATGCCGGTAAGCCGAATGCCATTCTTGACCTTCCAATAGGTCTCGCCGACGGGGTCGTCGCTGACCCCGACCACGCCATTGGCGTGCTTGATCCATAGCTGCGGGGCGATGGGAAAGAGCGTTCGGCCCACGGCGGAGGGTTCGTCCGCAGTGCCATGGCAGCTCTCGCATTTGTCTTCGTAGAGACTGGCACCGGCGTTCAGATTGTCATCCGTGGCAGGGATGGGGGAGGCTGCGGGCATCTCGCGATGGATGCGGGCCTTGAGCGGAATGCTGGCTATTTTTTTCTCCAGAGGAAATGGCTTGTCCGCGGTTGCGACCGGAGGATTGCCAAAGGCGAGGTAGAGATAGATGGCGAGAAGAAGAAGCAGGAGTCCTGCGAGGAAATCGACGAGAGTGCGGTGGAGGTGTCTCATAGGTAGATGAATTATAGAGGACACTGCTGGAAGAGGTAGGGTGCGCACCGAAATTGTGACATAGGTCACAGCACATTGGGAACATGAGTTGCGGGGAGGGATTTGCTGTAGACTTAACTCATGCGTGGAATGGCTCCAATCAAGATTATTACGGCGGCTGTATTGATTCTGGCTACCGTGGGATGGCTGGCATACACCGGCGTACGCGACACCAAGAGCTACTACTGCACCATCAGCGAGCTGAATGCGATGGGCAAGAAGGCTTATTCGCGCAACCTGCGGGTGGCGGGCAATGTGCAGCCGGGCAGCATTCAGCGGGCGGGTACGAATGCTCACTTTGTTCTTCTGGAACAGGGGAATGCGCTGCAGGTGAACTATCAGGGCTCGGAGCCGCCGCCGGACACCTTCAAGGACGATGCCCAGGCGCTTGCGGTAGGAACGTATGGCCGGGACGGTGTCTTCCACGCGACGCAGTTGCAGGCGAAATGCGCATCGAAGTACGCTCCCGCGAAGCCCGGCGAGGCACCGGCTGGCAACACCGCCATGCTGGCGCCCGTGAAGTAATCTGCTGAGCAGTGAAAGCGCAGGGATAAAGACCCACATCATGCGAGTCTATTTACTTCCTGTCAGCCTCTTTAGATACAAGTAGTCGAACTGGACTCCGGTATAGAACGCCTCCACGCGGATGCGCTCATCCTTGCCATGGGCGCGGTCGTCGTCTTCGTCGATTCCCATGCCACTGAATCCATAGGAGGGGATACCAGCCTGCATGGTGAGCGTGCTATCGGTGGCACCAGTCTCCATATTAGGGATTATTGGCAGGCTGGGCCACATCTTCCCCGCCACGTCCTGCAGCGCTCCAAAGACCTCTTTGTTGAGTGGCGGCGGCGTGATTGACATATCGTTCTCATCTTTGTCGGAGAGTGCGCCTGAGTTATCGACCAACCTTACATCGACCTTGGGGTCGGCTATCACGTTCTTCAGGGTGGCACGGATTTCGGCTGGAGTGTGTCCGGGCAGAATGCGGCAGTTCACATTGGCCTGCGCCTGCTGCGGGAGCGCGTTGGGTGCATGGCCCGCCTGCATCATGGTGGCGACGCAGGTAGTCCGCATGGTGGCGTTATAGAGCGGGTCCATTGCGAGCCTCGCCTCGGAGTCTACGCTTGGCATGGGCCCGGTGATTGCTGCCATATCCATGGCCTGCTGTCCCTGGAGCACCTTTGACATGGCGAGGAAGTAAGCGCGGGTCACGTCGTTCAGCTCGAACGGGAAGGTGTACTGCTCGATCTTTCCCAGCGCGTCCGCGACGTGGTAGATTGCGTTGTCCCTGGTGGGGTGCGAGCTATGGCCTCCCGGATTGGTTGCGATCAACTGGAAGTCGGCATAGAGCTTTTCGGTCGCCTCCACGCCAATCATCGTGGGCTTGGCGTTTTGCGTGGTCAGGCCTCCTGCATCGGCATTGAGCGCGAACTCGGCGTCAATTAGCTCGCGATGATTTTTCAATAGCCAGTCGACGCCATTGCCTTCGCCGCCTTCCTCCCCCGCGGTCAGGGCGAGGACGATATCGCGGTCCGGCACAAAGCCTTCTCGCTTGAGGCGGAGGAAGCTGACGATGGAGGCGGCGTCCGACTCTTTCATGTCCTGCGTTCCTCGCCCGTAGAAGTAGCCTTCCTTCTCGACAAATTGAAAGGGATTGGTGGTCCAGTCTTCGCGATTGGCCTCGACCACATCCAGGTGACCGATGATCAGTATCGGCTTTCTGGTGCTACCTGGCGCACCGCGAAAGCGCGCAACCAGATTGCCGTGGCGCGCGTCGGGGCCCATCACGACGACATCTTTCGCGTCAAAGCCTGCATCCAGCAGACGCTTGCGCATTGCTTCCGCAGCGACCGTTGTGCTGCCCACAGAGTGTGAGGTGTTGGTCTCGATCAACTGCTGAAAGATCTCTCGGGCGAGCGCGCGGTCGGGCACCGGCAGCGCGATTTGCTGCGCAGAGACGGGCATGTCTGGAGACGCTAACAGGACTGAAATGACAGCCGTGGCGAAGAGAATGCGCAGAAAGAACATGAGGCCGCTCCGTATGGAAGGTGATGGTTCTATACTCGCATAAGCCGGAATGCAGCCAGTGGAGAGACAACCCGCGAAGCCGATCAATGCCGCCGGAGCGGCATCGCTATCTGAGGTCTCCAAGCTCTATGGGAGCTTTGCCGCGCTGCGCAAGGTGACGGTGGAGTTTGCGGTGGGCAGCTCGACGGTGGTTCTGGGGGACAATGGGGCAGGCAAATCGACACTGTTACGAATGATAGCGGGATTGATTTCGCCGACTCGCGGCACTGTGCATGTCTTCGGCGGGGAGCCACGCGCGCAACGCCGGCGGATTGCGTACATGAGCCATGAGGCGATGCTGTATGACGAAATGTCTGCGATGGAGAACCTGCGCTACTTTGCACGGCTGCAAGGGGACGCAGAGAAGGCAGCGAGAACGCCGGAGCAGTCGTTGCTCGCGGTGGGGCTGGACCCAGCGCTGACGCGGCCAGTGGGCCAGTACTCGCAGGGGATGCGGCAGAGGGCCTCGCTGGCGCGCGTGCTGCTGACCGATCCAGAGCTGCTGCTGCTGGACGAGCCATTCTCCAACCTGGACGTAAATTCGGCGAATCACATGGTGGAGCTGCTGATGGAGTTTCGCGGTTGGCCGGTGACTGGGGCTAGTTCCGAGCAACTTGCGTGCGGACGCACGATAGTTCTAACGACACACCAAGCACATCTGGCCGAGCCGCTGGCAGAGACCACGCTGACCATGAAGACAGGGGCAATCCTGTCTGAGGTGAAGCGGTGAAAGTTGCCAAGACTGCCAAGACTAACGCTGCGCGGCTGCTGGACTCGCTGGAGATTGCGTATGAACTGCGCGAGTACGAGGTCGATCCTGAGGACCTGAGCGCGATTGCAGTTGCGCGCAAGATTGGACTGCCCGCCGAGCAGGTCTTCAAGACGCTGCTGACGCGTACGACGGGCGGAGAGCATCTGTTCGCGGTGATTCCTGGCGACTGCGAGTTGGATCTGAAGAAGCTGGCTACTGCTGCCGAGGTGAAGAAGGTGGAGCTGGCGTCGCTGAAAGATGTGGAGCCGCTGACCGGCTATGTTCGCGGAGGCGTTACGGTGATGGCCGCGCGCACGGAGTTCCCTGCTTTTGTGGACGAGACGATCGAACTGCATGAGGTAGTGTCGATCTCGGCGGGGCTGCGCGGAGTACAGCTTTTGATGTCACCCGCCGACTATCTGCGCGCGACCGGGGGAAAGCTGTCCGACCTGACCAAAATACTGCACAGCGTAGCCGGTTCCGAGGCGCGCGGATGAAGACACTCGTTAAGGCAAAGAACGAAGCAGGGTACGAATCGCAAGGACTGAAGAGCTACTTCAGTCACGTGCTATGCCATCTGCAGAAGGACCTGCGGCTGGAGTGGCGATCGCGCGATTCGGTGGTGGGGATGCTGTTCTTCGCGCTGCTGGTGGTGATTATATTTTCGCTAGCGTTCGATCCCACGGCGGCGGTGTCGCGGCAGATTGCCGGAGGGATTCTGTGGGTGGCGCTGCTATTTGCATCGTTCACCGCACTGAACCAGTCGTGGACCAGGGAGCAACGCAACCGCGTGCTGGACGCGCATCGGATGTCTCCCGCGCCGGCTTCGGCGCTGTTTCTGGGTAAGGCACTGGCGAACCTGCTGTTTGTGGTCCTGATTGAAGTGGTGCTGGCTCCGCTGTTCATCGTCTTCTACAACCTGCATGCGCTGGGGCAGGGATGGATGCTGGCAGTAGTGATGCCGCTGGGAACCTGGGCGTTGGTATGCAATGGAACATTCTTCGCCGCGCTAAGCCTGCGTACGCGCAATCGCGAACTGCTGCTGCCGCTGATACTAGTGCCGATCTCGCTGCCCGCGCTGCTGGGAATGATGCAGGCGACGACCGCGATCCTGACCGGCGAGAGCGATCCGGGGATATGGATTCGGCTGCTGGTGGCGTACAACATTGCATTTACCACGGTGTGCCTGCTGCTGTTCGAGACGGTGTTAAGCGCGGACTAAGGAGGGCAATGCGGCATTGCGGCCTTCTTGGTAGACTGGAATGATGGTGAAACGCTCCCGCATATTCGGCGTGTTTGGCATGGCCTGGGTGGCGCTGACACTGGCTGCAATTGCGTATGCCTCACGGCTGGCGCTGGTTGTGGCGCCTACTGAAGCCACCATGGGCAATGTGCAGCGCATCTTCTATTACCATGTTCCGACGTCGATGCTGAGCCTGCTGTTTCCCTATGTGAACTTCGTGGCTTCCCTCTTCTACCTTTACTGGCGGAGGCGTGAACCCATGCGCGCGCTGACGGCGGACGCGGTTGCCATTGCGGCGGCGGAGGTTACGGTGGTCTACAGCAGCATCTGCCTGTTGACCGGGATGCTGTGGGGACGGGCTGCGTGGGGCATCTGGTGGACGTGGGACGCGCGCCTGACCAGCATGCTGCTGCTGTGGCTGCTGTATGTGAGCTACCTGATGTTGCGCAAGCTGTCATCGACCGGCCAGACACAGACCCTGGCTGCGGTACTTTCGGTGTTTGCGGCGATCGACGTTCCGATTGTGTATATGTCGATCCAGTGGTGGCGGACGCAGCACCCGGCGCCGGTCTTTGGCGGCGGGGCGGACAGCGGCATCGATCCATCCATGATGCCGGCGTTCGTGTGGAATGTACTGGGCTGGGCGATGTGGGGCATATTTCTTCTTCTCTTCCGCTACGGGCTAGAACGGCGGCGTCAGGAATTGGAGCAGGCATCGGCGCTGCGAGCCATTGAAGGCTCCCTGGAGATCACACAATGAATCTAAGCTGGATGTTCGGCAGCAGTATGGAGGCGCATCATCTTCTGGCCTCGTACCTGGTAGTGTGGTTGGTTCAGGGTGGATACGCCGGATGGGTTCTGTGGCAATGGGTGCGCACCGGTAAGCAATTATCGGTCACGCCCGGGATAGACGAAGACTCCTAAGTGCAAAAAATACAACGAAGCCAAGGAAGTTCCCCTGACTTCGTTGTCCGAGGGTCGAACCATCGATGCGTAGAGTTCTACTTTGAGTAGAATCTCGCCTCATTTATATAGACCTGAACGGGTAAATTAAAGTTTCACTCCTGTATTGTTGGCTGAAATACAAGGACTGCTTGCCGGGGCGGGTCAGTGTCGCTAGACTCGCAGAGATGCAAATCATGCCAAGAGAGTGTTCTGTAACAATGCGACACAAGCAGAAGTTGGCCGAGGGAGTTGCGTCCGGCGGCAGAAACCGGCTTGTTCACGCGATGGCGCTCGGGTTGCTGCTGTTGCCGATTGGGTGCCGCAGCCACTTCCCCGACGTGCCCGCGGGCTATCGCGAGTTTGCCTATGTGTCGAATGGCGCGTCCAACACCGTTTCCGTGCTGGACCTGGTTTATTTACGGCCAGACCGTACGTTG
>CAIZFH010000168.1 GCA_903932155.1 uncultured Granulicella sp.
GATCGGGCAATCGCAGCCCGGTTCGGATTCAATATCTTGTCCGGATCGTACACATCGCAATGAAACAAGTTCCATAAACCGTCTTCCGCCACCCGTACCTCCACCCGTGGATACCTTTGCGCCGCTCTTGGCTCTTGGCGTGCCGCTAGCCAGACTTCGGTCTATGTTTGGAGTTGGCATTTTGGTGGAGCTCGCGTTAGCGTGGTCGGCGGATGGAGCATGGAGCAACCGCATATGTCAGTCCCCGAACGAGGAGCTGCCGGAACTGGCGCAGATGATCTATGCTCTGCCTGCAGAGTTGCGGACCAATCTCTCGAGGCGTCTCCGAGAGTGGTTTCCCAATGTTCCGACAGTGCATGTGCGAGGTCACAGCCCGACAGCAGTTAGACTTGATGTTCCCCCAACCGTTCGTCGTGTCGCTGACTGGTTACGGCTTCGAATTGAGTTGGCTGCCGCGTCGGGTCGTGGGCTTCCAAGGGGACAATTAGCGGTGATTATCCTGAAGTTGCCGGTTGACCCCGCTCGACGCGAGCGGCTGGGACAGATCGCGCAGATGCTTTTTATGAGCTTAGAGCGCAAACGACAATCGCCCAATCTCCAACCAATTATTTATGCCGCCGGCTGGAACGTGCCGCTCTCGGTTTCTGGTGAACGCCCAACGTTGGAGTCACTGGCGCGCGTTAATGCTGCGCAGCGGACTGGACTGCTGGCACCGATCCTTGAATCGTTGCCGGCGGAGCACGTCGGCCTAGTCCTGCTGCTAGCGGATGAACCATTTGTCGATACCGCGGATTGGGATGACTTACATGGTTTCGAAGGATGGAAGAGCCCATTTACTGGCCGCGCGATGGTATACTGGGATCATCCGCGTCTGCGACCGGAGTTGGGACCGCAATGGACAGTCATCAACCGAAGCGGCAAACCCAACGAGGCCGCCAATATCGTGCGAGACCGGATATGCACCGTCGAGTGAAGCTCATGCGACCATCACAAGAATCTGGAGAACCCAACATGGAAACTCCTTACTGTCCGTTATGTGCCGTGTCCCTTGCCGCTAACGCAAGGAATGTATGCCCTAATTGCAATAGTCCGCTGCCACCGGGCTTTCATGACACCTGCCTCACGGCACCACAAATTCCAATTATCGCCTACGGGTTTAGCGCTACCGGCAAAAGCTACCTTTTGCAGGCGATCGCGCTTTCTCTGGACGGTGCCGTGCCTGGAGTGTCTTCAATGCGTCTTGGCGAGTTGACCAACCGGGTGATGAATAGCATCCACACTGGCATCGAAAGGCGAGCCGGCCCCCAGGCTACGGATATAGGCCTGGTACAGCCTTGGATCTTTGGGTTAGCCGGGTTACCATCATCTAACCAATCTGAATACTTATTGGAATGCCCATGCACGATTCAGTCCTATGACGGCGCGGGAGAGGATTACCGGTCATACGAATCTCCTGCAGTGACTGTACCCTCGATCGCCCGTGCCGCCACAGTGTTATTCGTGATCCGTTTGAAATCGCTGCATGAGGATCACGAAGGCAATACATTAACGGCACTACTCGGAAGTTACCTGGCGGCAATGAAGCGACTCAATGCTGACCCCGCTGGTCGCCGCATTGTGGTTGTCTATACGGCCGCCGATGAAGCGGTCAGCACAGATGAGGCCTGGAGATTACCCGAGGAAGTCGTCAAATATATTGTCGCCGACCCGTTTTGCAGTAAGTCGAAAATGCGGCCTGCCCATCTGGATGCCAATTATCTGGATCAGTATCTTGCCGGCATGCACCGTATCTCGGGTGTTCTCGCCGAGTTTACCCGCAATAACGTTCGACAGGGTGAAGCATTTATTAGTGCAGCGGCTGAACATCAATTGAATCTCGTCTTTTGTGCAACTTCTCCCACAGGTCAGAACGTCGATAGTCTGGCTGGAAAGACCCCGCAGGACTGGATGCGATTCAGAGTGCTCGACCCTGTGTTCTGGTCGCTCCTCAAAAAGCGAAGCATCTCGCCCAAGGGAGGCAGGATACACCTAGTCATTGATGCCTGTGCTCCGGGCGATCTCGTAGGCGAGGAAAAGCTCGGCAATAAACTCTGGCAGGCGCTTTCGAAGCGCCACCTTGTAACAACTTGGTTTATGGGAACACTTCGAGGGCAAACCCAGGCCGGTCAAGCGCCCCGTGCATTATCTTCTGCGCGTCCTCGCCTTCGCTTGGTCGGACAGATCCTAGACCGTGTGAAGCCCGACGAGCGCGTGCTTGTCGTTACTGCGGGACCGATATTAGATCTCTCCTCAGACTTCACCAACGAACCATTCTCGCCAATAC
>CAIZFH010000169.1 GCA_903932155.1 uncultured Granulicella sp.
AAAGAGCGGCGAGATTAGCAGGACCGTAGCGGGGTTGAGAGTGTCGATCCAGGAGAAGAGGAGTGTGGCGTCGGTCTCATGCTGGGTGTCGCGCAAACCGCTGGAGTTGTATTGTTGGGCCTCGAAGTCGGTGGTGCTGGGGTCGTAGGGAATCTGGAAGAAGTCGCGGCGGAGCTGGGCGATGAGGCGGAGTTGATCCTTCGGGGTGTGATTGACGAGGAGAGATGCGAAGCCGCCAACTCCGTTAGTGGCATCGTGGTGGACGGCGGCGATGGGTGGGGCGAGGCCGTAGTCGCTGCGGTTGGCGTTGATGCTGACGTAATACGCTGAGGTTTCGCTGTGGTCGCCGAGGCTGAGCTGGTCGTCGGTTTGGAGGAAGTTGCCGGCGGAGAGGACGAGTTCGGCCTGACGGTCGCGCTCGAAACCGTTACGGGGGACGACGTTGAAGACGCCATAGGTGCGGTCGCCGATGTCGGCGGTGTAGCTGCCTCGCTGAACTTCGAGGTAGTCGATGTCGCGGGGGTCGATCTGGGCGGCGAGATTGCTGGCGATGTTGGTGTTGGGGATCTCGACGCCGTCGATGAGCCAGGAGACCTGGTGACCTCCGCGGATGTGCAGCATGTCGTGGGTGATGTATGCGCCTGGCGTGTAGTCGGTGATCATAGCCATGGAGTTGGTGCGATCGGCGCCGGGGGTCTGGGCGATATCGGAGCGGGAGATGAGCGTGGTGGGAGTAACGGTGTCGACGTTGGCTGTGTCGGTCTGGGTGGTGACAGTGACAGCGAAGGAGACGCTGCCGAGTTCAAGCATGAAGTGGAGTATGGGCGCAGTATCGGAGTGGAGGGTGAGGGACTGACGGAGGGTGGCAAAGCCATCGTGGGTGATGGTGATGACGTAGTCGCCGAGGGGAATGCTGGGGAGGGTAAATGCACCTTCGGAGTTGCTATCGGTGGAGAGGGTGAAGGCGGAGTGGGCGGCGGCGAGCGTGATGTGCGCGGCGGGAAGCGGGCGATGCTGCGGGTCGTGGACGACTCCATGGAGTTGGGAGAAGACGGTGGCGTGGGCGGTAGAGGCCGGAAGAAGGCAGAGAAACATTGCCAGAACGGATGCTTTCGAGCGAAGCAGGACGAGAGAACGCATAGAAACTCCAGGGCCACGAAGTCGTGACGAGGCAGGTGTGCGCGTCGCTTCTCCGCAACATGAGCGACGGTCAGTGGAGTGGGACGAGGATTGTGCTGTGAGCGATTACGCGAGGCGGGCGGGAGGGCCGCGGGTGAATTGCGAGGCTGCGAAGAGGGTGGGAGCGCGGAGAGGGGTGGACGCGGGCGGCGAGGGGGCGCGGCGCAGCTCGACCGAGGGCAGAGGCGGGGCAGAGAAGAAGGCGGTGACAATGCGGACGGGCGCGGCCGCGACGGGATAGAGCGGGCAAGGTGGAGAGGTAAAGGACGTGCCACCGGAGGCGGCGAGCATTGCTATCATTGCCATCGTCATATTGCAGTGGTGCTTGCCATGACGGCGGCAGCAGGCTGGGAGCGATGCTTCGGGATCGGATGTTGCGGCGAAGAGAGTAAGGGCGAGTGGGGAGAGGAAGACAAGCATCAAAGCAGCGGCGATGCAACGTCGCGCTTGGCGAGGAC
>CAIZFH010000170.1 GCA_903932155.1 uncultured Granulicella sp.
CCGGCGAAGGACTGGTTCTTCGAGGAGGTTCCCCACTCCACCACCACGGCCTGGTTGAACCCTGCCGCCAAGGACCCCTACAACCAGCGCTACGGCTGGGTAAACACTCCGCCCAGCAAGGATGATCCATGGCAGGCCTGGGGTCGCGGCAAGGCTACCACCTGGACCGTAAAGTTCAACATGCCCAAAGCGGCACAGGGAACGGCAGTGCTGCGCATTGCGCTGGCCGGGGCAGACGGCGGCGCACTGGCGATTGGCGTAAATGGCCAGGAGGTAGGCAGCATCCATCCCGTCTCCACCAACGCGCTGCGCTACAACACGGACAAGGGCGTATGGAACCAGTACATCCAGAAGTTCGACGCCTCGCTGATGAAGGCGGGCACAAATGAGGTTACCTTCACGGTTCCAGAAGGAGACGTCACCACCGGGGTTGTGTGGGATTACGTCCGCCTGGAGTTGAACGACGGCAGCAAGACCTACCCTGCTCCACCGGAGAATCAACGGCCGGATATGCCTACGCTCGATTAGTTCGAGGCATCCGGAGTGGATCCATCCGGGGACAGATGTTGCGGGAACGATTATTTTGCGCTGGCGTGAGTCGTGCGCCAGCGCAGGATCGTATCTACAGTACGAACTCTTGACTATCCGCTATCACGGAAATCCGGCGGGACAACTACGCGCTATGGCCTGGGGAAGAACAGGCCCATCCATAGCGTCCCTTGAATTGAAAGGTTGCATCATGACGAATGTTAAGGTCCTCTGCGGTTCTACGTTTCTTGCCCTCACCGTTGCACTGACATGCGGCGTAGTGGCGCAGCAAGCCGCCAAAGCACCGGTCGCCAAGACAGTAGCGGCAGCGCATGCGATGCCGAAGGTAGCCAAAGCCACGGTCAAGACGCCGGTCACGCTTACCGACAGCGGCGACACCTGGACGCTGGACAACGGCATCGTCAAGGTCAGCGTCCGCAAGCGCGACGGCAATCTGACGTCGTTGGTGTATCACGGCGTCGAAGTCCTGACCAAGGGCAATTACAGTTACTGGGAACAGAGGCCCGGCGGCACGGTGACCGCAAAGGTGACGATTGACCCGGCGACAAACGGCGGCGAACGCGCAGAGGTCTCCGTGCTGGGCGTCAATCCTGGAGGCGGCGCACCGGGTGGCGGCGCTGGTGCTGCTGATGGCGGTGCTCGTGGCGGTGGGGCACGCGGTGGTGCTGCTGCTGGTGCCGGCGCACCCGGAGCTGCAGGTGCAGGCGCACCCGGAGCTGCAGGTGCAGGCGCACCCGGAGCTGCTGGTCCCGGTGGTGCTCCCGGAGCAGGCGGTCGCGGTGCCGGCGGACGTGGTGCAGGCGGTCGCGGTGCGCGCGGTGGCGCTGCTGGCGGTGCAGGAACTCCCGGCACACCCGGCGCAGGTGGCCCTCCGGCCGGTGGCGGTGGACGCGGCGGAGGCATGGACCTTGAGACGCGCTACACGCTGGAGCGCGGCGTCAGCGGCTTCTACACCTACACCGAGTACACCCACCACGCCAGCTATCCTACCGCGGGCGAGGGCGAGAGCCGTTTCATTCTGCAGGACATGAACCCGACGTTCGACTGGCGCTCTGTGGATAAGGACCGCAACCAGCTGGAAAGCAACGCGCCCGAGGACCACACGGTTCACGCCAAGGAGCAGAGCATCTATGCGACTGGTTTGTATAAGAACTCGGTCGAGCACAAGTACAGCTACAACGCCCCGATGTACAAGCTGCAGGCGTGGGGATGGAGCAGCACCAAAGACCACATCGGCGTGTATTTCATCAACCCATCGAACGAGTACGTTGTAGGTGGCCCGGAGCGGCTGGACCTGATCGACCATTTTTCCGCACCCGGATCGCCGGCCTATCTACCCATAGTCCTCGACTACTGGACCTCCGGGCACTATGGCGGGGGCTCGGTCACCAGTATTCCCGCGGGGCAGGAGTGGAAGCATGTAGTTGGCCCGATCTTCGTCTACTTCAACGCAATCGACAAGCCGAAGGACCCGTCTCAAGCCGAGGTTGACAAGCTGACGGCGAGCTACGGCAGCGGCATGCCGGCTGTGCCCAAGGAGTGGCACGACAACGCGCTCGCACTGTGGAACGACGCGGTTGCCGAATCGAAGACGGTGAAGGCGGCATGGCCGTACAACTGGGTGGAGGGCATGGACTATCCGCACAAGGATGGGCGCGGCACGGTGACCGGACAACTCGTTCTGGACGACCCGCAGGCTGCTTCCAAACTGCTGCCCAATCTGAATATTGGATTGTCCCATGCGAACTACAAGAGCGGATCGACTGGCTTCCAGACACGGGCAGGAAATGGCGACATCGTAACCTGGCCGCACGATGGGAACTACTACCAGTTCTGGGTGGACGGCTCGGCAGACGGCAGATTCACTATTCCCAACGTCCGCCCCGGCAGCTATACGCTGCACGCATTCGCCAACGGAGTGCTGGGCGAGTACGCCAAGGCCGACATCACGGTGGAAGCGGGCAAGAAGATTGATCTGGGCAAACTGGACTGGAAGCCAGTTCGCTTTGGCAAGCAGGTATGGGAGATTGGCTATCCCGATCGCACCGGAGACAAGTTCTACAAGGGCGATCCCGACAACTACTGGCTGTGGGGCTGGGGGCTGCGCTACGCAGGTCTGTTCCCCAACGACATTACCTACACCATCGGGAAGAGCAATTACCACAAGGACTGGTTCTTCCAGGAGGTGCCGCACTCGACGACTACTGCGTGGCTGAACCGCGCCGCCACGGATCCATTCAACCAGCGCTTCGGCTGGGTGACTATCCCGGCGACCACCGCGGACCCGTGGTCAGAGTGGGGACGCGGGCGGGCCACCACATGGACGGTGAAGTTCAATAGGACGAAGGCCTCGACTGGCACGGCTGTGCTGCGTATCGCACTGGCTGGAGCGGACAGCACGACCCTGGCTGTCGGAGTCAACGGGCAGACTGCCGGCAGCATTCATCCTGTTTCCACCAACGCTCTGCGTTACAACACGAACAAGGGCGTGTGGAACCAGTACATCGTGAAGTTTGACGCCTCGCTGATGAAGGCGGGCGAAAACGAGATGACGTTCAGTGTTCCCGCTGGAGACGTCACATCCGGAGTGGTATGGGATTACGTCCGACTGGAACTGAACGACGGAAGCAAGAGCTATCCGGTTCCGCCCAACGCGGAGAGGCCGGACATGCCGACTCTGTAATCGATAGAACCGCTGTGGCGTAGATCAATAGACGTATACAGGCGTGGAAAACTGGTTGATTGCCGCTTCTGGAAAAGGCCCGGGGCTAAAGCCCCTTGATTCCCCTGGTTAATTCAGGGGGCTAAAGCCCCCTGCTAATCCGGCAAGACACAACTACTTGAGTTATTCCGCAGCCTGTAGAAATGTGCGCAGGCTTCAGAATGCGTACTTCAGCGAGAGCTGGATAAAGCGCGCATCCGGAGTCAGCTTCTGGAAGCTGCGCGGGCCGGTGATGGTACCTCCGGCGCTGTCGATCGACATGTCGCTTGGCTGGCCAAGGGAGGGCGTATTGAACAGGTTGAAGATGTCTGCGCGGAAGACCATGGTCTGTTCGCGGAAGATGGGGAAGGACTTGAAGACGGACATATTGATGCGCTCGTAGCCGGGCCCGTAGACATCGTTGCGCCTGCCGCCCAGGTAGCCCAGAGCCGACGCGGGGCTGGTGACGTAAACAGGCTGCGACGCCGCGGCATAGTGGGGATCGGAGGTCCCGGTGGGGATGTAATGCTGCGGCTCATTGGTCCAGTCGTTGGGGTTCCATGGATTCTGAAAGGAACAGGGGTTGTACCAGTTTTTCCGGGTGCGTGTTTTGGCGGCGCAGGCTACCTGGATATTGGGGTTGGGGCTGGAGAATGTGCCGCCCGCCGCTGACTGGTTTTTAATCTTGACCGCCTGAGCCTTGCCGCCGCTGGCCGCGCTGATGGCGGTAGGGTTTACCGAGAAGGGATTGCCCGTCTGGGCCTGGAAGGTCAGGTTGATGGACCAGCCGCCTGCCGCATCGTTCAGCAATCCAGTCTTGTTAAGGAACCTGTGCCCCGCCCCGAAGGGCAGATCGAACAAGGCGTTGAAGGTGAATCGTTGACGCGTGTCGAAGGTGGAGTTGGAATATTCTGCTTTGGCCGGCACCAGGTTTATCTGCCGGAAACCTGCGTCGGCATTGGTGATCATCAGCGCGGGTGCGTCGTCCAGGGAGTGCGACCAGGTGTAAGTAGCCAGCAGGCTCTTCCCGTTGGAGTACTTTTTCTCCAATTTGGCCTGTAGCCCGTTGTAGTTGCTGTTGCCAAAATGGTCGGTAAAATACGTGCTGCCAAAGTCCGGCAAGGGGCGCGCGTTCTGCGTGCTGTTGCTGGGGTTCTCCAGCGCCAGGGGGCTGTTTGGATCGGTGAGCGACCCTAGATGGTGCGAGGCATCGCCCACATAGCTGATGCTGGCAAGCACACCATCGGCCACGCTTCGCTGGATGGAGAGGTTGTAGTCCTCGGTATACGGCGTGGTGAGTGAGGGACTCGTGCCGCGCAAGGCGAGGTGGGAGACATTGCTGGTGAGCCCGTGGGCCAGGACGGCGGAGAATCCATTGGCAATGGTGATGCCGTCGGTGGGGCAGGAGGTGGCGGAACAACTGCCCGGCAGGAATGTGGAATCGAACTGGAAGGGGTAGTTCTGTCCCAGGTTGGGCATATATCCAGCATTTTCCAGTCCACCGTAAAACAACCCATAGCCTGCGTGGATGGAGATTTTATTGTCCGGCGTATAGACAATCCCGAGCCGCGGTCCGAAGTTGGCCTTCTGCACCGCAATCAGGTGCGGATCGTTGTTGTACTGCAAGGCGATGTTGTCCTTGGCCAGCAGGTTGGGAAAGGCATTGGAGGTTTGGGCAAAGACGGACTGCACATAGCTCTTGATCTCCGCGGGAAACTGTATAACAGCCGAGCCGCTGCCATAGCCTGTCGTGGTATTCAGTGACGAGGGCCCATTCAGGCTGTAGGAGGCCTGGTAGCCGCCGACGTCCTGATACGGCTGGAAGTACTCCCATCGCAGGCCCGCATTGACGGTGATCTGCTTGGTGGCGTGCCAGTCATCCTGCACATAGGCACCGTCGTACCATCGGGCGTCGCCGCTGACGAACTCGCTGGAGAGGACCGCGTTGTTCTGGCTGTCCAGCAGAAAATCTGCCGCGGCAAAACCAGTATTGGGCGCGTTCAGATTGCTGGTGTACTCGCCGTTGTAGTAGTAGTTGCCGCGGGAAGAGGGCGGCTCCTGACTGGAGAAACGAATGTTCAGAAAGCTGACGCCGGCCTTCAGCGCGTGGTTGCCGACGATCTTTGTGACGTTGTCGATGATCTGGTATACGTTCTCTTTTTCGGTTCCCGGCGTGTACCCTCCGCTGCCGAAGTTGGCGATGTTGAATGCGCCGCCACTGAACCATATCTGCGGAATGCCGCCGTTCCTATAGCCGGTGGGGATGCCGCCAAATCCAAGGCTTGCGGCAAAGCCTGGATTGTCGGCATTGAACTGCGTTCTGTGCGAGCGGATGTTGTTGAAGCCCACGCGAAACTCATTGGTCAGCGAGGGAGTAAAGATGTGCGTCTCGCTGAACATGAAGCTTCCGCTGAGGTTGCTGCTGGTGTTGCCGCCGCCAGCCAGAATGCCGAAGAGCGGTGGCTGGTAGGACGGCTCATGCCAGTAGCTGAAGCTGGTGTAGGCGGAGTCCTTTGCATTGATGTTCCAGTCCAGGCGCGTGTCCCACTGGGTGGTGTAGTCGTACGCCGCGGACTTGAAGCGGTAGTTGTTATAGAGCAGCCCATTATTGGTGTTCGGCAGCGGAAGCAGGTTCAGGATGGACAGCGCGGTCGCGTTTGGCGCAACGCCGGAGATGCCAGAGACGAGATTGTTGTTGGCGAATGGCTGCGGCGGTGCGCTGGAACTCTGGTGATAGAGCTGTATCGGCCCGGAGGCTCCAGTGAGTGATGGATTGTACAGCTCGGAGAAGTTGCCGCTTCGCTCCAACTGCGAGGGGACCGTTGTGATGGTGATGCCGGTGTAGGAGATGCGATTGGCCTGCGCATCGGCAAACAGGAACAGCTTGTTGCGCAGCAGGGGCAGGCCCACGGCCGCTCCAAACTGGTTCTCGTGATACGCAGGAACAGAGGATGCATTCCAGTCGCGCGCGTCGAAGATTGTGTTTCGCACAAACTCCCACAAGCTGCCATGCACATTATTGGTGCCCGCCTTCAGGCTGGTGTTGATGACTGCGCCTGCGGAGTGGCCGAACTCGGCAGAGTAGTCGCCGCTCTGCAC
>CAIZFH010000171.1 GCA_903932155.1 uncultured Granulicella sp.
CGGCGCCATTCCTGCTCACGCCCGGGTGCTCTTGGCTGTCCCGATTCTGGCGTTGCATATCGCCAAGGCCAGATAGCTCAGTGGTAGAGCGCGGCCCTGAAAAGGCCGGCGTCGGCGGTTCAATCCCGTCTCTGGCCACCATATTTTAGAAGGCTTAGCGGTGTGTAACAGAAACGGCTCTACCCGCTTTCTAGCTGCTATTTGCTAGAGCCTTATCCCCTGACTGCGTAAATTCCGCATGAAGGTGTCGACTGCCGCCATCCGGCTGGCTTCGTGCGCTTACGCGGCGTTGCGGTCAAGCCGATGTGGATGGCATTCGGGTTGCGCTTCAAGACTTCCGACCATCTGCCCCATGCTGACCGATGGCATTCGTCGATGGTGATGATGCTGAAAGCGTCCTCGGGGTCCCGAGTCTCATCCGCGCCGAAGCCGTGCTCGGTAAATTCGAACTTGCCGAAAAACGTATTTCGGGAACTTCGCTTCTCCCCTTACGCTAAGCTCTCGCCAATTAACGTTCCGGCTTCGGGCAGACCGCCAGACCTGCGCAAGGTTGTTCCAAAAGGTAGACCGCTGGAGGTCCTGCAATCATCTGAAAATAGGCGGTCGAAACTGATGTGCGGCGCCGTTTCAAAAGGTGTTGGTTAAGAAACAAGCGGGAATCGACCATACCATCGAGCCCCGAATGTCCAGAGGTTGTCGACGACGCCAACCAGAGTATTCAGAATCGATAGCCGATTGAAAACTGCAGCCGGCGACCGGGTTGGGCAGAGGAAGGCTGCATGAAGCGTGAAACCTGGGTGATGGGGTCCATCGAGTTGATGTACCCGATGTAGTCGGAGTAGTTCGTGTGGTTGAGGACGTTGAAGGCGGAGATGCCGGTGGATATGACTTTGGCATCCTCATCCTTTGCCTTGGTGAGATTGAATTCGTGCTCCCATTGAAGGTCGACGTTGGCCGTGGCCCTAGCCTGGAGGGTATTGCGCCCGACGCCCAAGGGCCGTGCGTTTCCAAGTCCGGTGTGAAAGTCGTCCGTGCCGGTGGTTTCAGTGTAGGGCGTACCGGAATAGACGCTGGCGTTGATGCCGAGGGAGAGCCAGTGGTCGGGGTTGATATCGCCGATGATGTTGAACGCATGGAGACGGTCGGAGTTGGCACGACCCCATTCGGCGTTCGGATTGTACTGGTCTTGGGGGAAGTGGGTGATGTCGCCGGTGTTGTTTTCAATGCGCGAGAGGGTGTACTGAGCCTGTCCTGAGAACCAGCGGGATTGGCTTCGAAGCGAAAAGTCGAAGGCGTTGAGGAGTTGCCGGCCACCCGACTCGATCTGCTGAATCTGGCCGAAGGCTGGGTTGGGCCGGGGATAGTCGACGGTGAGGCTGGGGTCGGGGGGGAGGATGGGGGCGTTGGCATCGCGGGAGCGAAAGCTCTTGATCTGGACCGAGTTGCGATAGGTGGCAGTAATCGTGGTCTTCTTGCTAATCTGGCGCTCAATACCGAAGCTGGATTGAATCGTGTATGGAGCGCGGATGTTCGACTCCTCGCGGACGATGTTGCTGGGAATGGAAGAGAAGGCCCCAGAGGCGAGTTGCTGGGCGGTGGGATCCAGCAGTTGGACGGAGTCGAGCACGAGGCCGTTGTGAAGTTTGAAGGTTGCGGGGAAGTCGCCGCCAGTTCGATCGTAAAAGACTCCGGCGCCGAGGCGGAGAATGGTCTTTCCTTTGCCGGGCGCGTAGGCGATGGCGAGGCGAGGGGAGAAGTTGTTGTTGTCGGTCAGATAAGTGACCCAGTCGTATCGAAGGCCGAGTGTTAACTGGAGTCTTGGGTTGAACTTGATCTGGTCCTGAAAGAACGCGCCCGTTTCGTTGGCCCAATAGATGCCGCGTCCGATGCCTTGCTCAGCGGTGAATGATTGAGGCGTTCCCAGGTCCGTGGTGGGGTTGGCGGGGTAGTTGGCCAGAGAGGCATAGGAGAGTGTGCCGAGCCGATTGGTATGGTCGTCTACCGCGCGCCTGCTGAACTGCGGGAGCTGGACGCCGAAGCGAACGTCGTGGCGACCGTGGCTCCAGGATACGACCTCATTTACGCGGATAGTGTTTTCGGTGCCGGAAAAGTCTGCTTGCGCGCCGCCGCCAACAAAGAACCCGTCAACCTGAATAGCGCGGGCATTTGTAATGCTGTTGGTTGCATTCTCATCCTTCTCGAAGGTGACGAGCAGTTGGTTGATCAGACTAGGCGAGACGATGATGCGGTCGTTGAAGATGAGGTCGTCTTCCCGAGAGCTGTCGTTGGTACCGGCCTCGGGGAGAACCAGGTCTCCCACATCAGAGTTGGAACTACTGTCGGCTTCGTAGTTGTACCCAACCTGAAGACGGTGGGCAGGAGAAAAGTCGTGAGTGACGCGTAACGATGCCTGCGAGTTAGTCTGTGGCGTAGGAACGTTTAGGTTGATCGGACCGCTGAGTTCGATGGCGTCGACCGTTGCGTCAGTATTGCGCTGTCCATATTCACCAGAAGCCATGAAGGTGGTGTGCTTACCGCGACCAACTGGCCCCGTGAAGTTGCCTTCGAATAGGCGGCGTGCCTCGGGTGGTCGAGTGACGGCAAAGTAGTTTCTCGCATTGAAGATAGCGTTGAGAAAGAGAAAGTTGAATTCGCCGTGGTAGTCGGGGGAGCCGGGCTTGGTGGTGATTTCGATCCGTCCGAGGCCTGGACGGCTGAATTCGGCTGAGTAGGGGTCGTTGTTGATGCGGACTTCCTGGATGGCGGAGGGTGAGACGCCGACGTTCTTCATCTCGATGCCGTCGACGATAAGGGTGATGCCACCAGAGGAGGCTGAGGAGGGGTCCAGAAACGAGGAAAGCGCACTGACATAGTCCAGATCGAAGGCGGGCAGTTTGCGCAGATCGTTACCCGAGATGCTGATGGTATCGCGGTTGGCTGCCGAATCAGTAGAGAGAGACTGGTTAGAGCCGGCAGTCACCGATTGTCTTATGATTTCGATGTTAAGTGTTACTTTGAAACCAGTCACGCTTGTAGTCAGGTGCAGCGGCACGACCTTCGACGCGAAGCCCAGATAAGCAGGAACTACAACGGACACCTCTCCCGGGGGAATGTTCGACAACGCGAATTTTCCCTTTGCATCTGTCAGGGCCTGTGAAATGGCTCTGCCACCTGAGGTTTCGACTTGAACGGTTGCGCCGGAGACGGCGGCTCTGGTCGTATCAACGACTGAGCCGCGTATCGATAGAGCCTTCTGGGCAGTTGCTATGCTTGCCAGACCGAAGAGGCAAAGGACTATGGCGCATAGGTTATTCATTATGGCGCACCTTCTAAAAATACGTTCTCCAGGGTCAGTTGACCGATCTACACATGAAGCGTCTTCAGACCAACTGCGGCGGAATCCGCCTTCGATTCGACGCCGAAGACGCCTGCTGCTGATGCCCTGAGTTCGGTGTGGGCCTTCGAAGTGTAGATCGCTTCCCAGCGACCTCTTAATCCATATTCCATGTTCTTAGTTTAGTCGTTGCCCAAGAAGGGATCGCGTAGAGATACGCACTCCTGCTTGTTTCTTAACCTGTGGGTTGAGAAACAGATCGACTGCTAGCTCGACACCCAGCACGCCGAAGCGAATTGCCGATATTACAACAAAAAAATACAGCCAACTCCGCTGGCCGATAGATCAACAAGCCCTACGTCTAGTTTAGTGTCTCTCATGCTATCCATTTCCCGATTGTGTCTGAGAGTTTGGGGAAGATGGCCGCGCATCTTCGGGATGGAGGACCATGACGATACCGAGCGCAGCCGCAGTCAGAGGTGCCGCAAGGACGACTCCGATTGCCCCGGTTGCAGACGCCAGGAGAAGTTGGGCCGCCAGAGTCAGCGCGGGAGGAAGGGTAACAATTTTACGTTCCAACAGAGGTGTGACCATGTTCCCTTCGAGAAAATGCGCGATGCCGAAGAGCAGTATCGTGAGAATTCCCTTGGTAGGACTTATTGCGAAGGCAAGCAATGCTGCGGGTACCACCGAGATCACAGGTCCGAGGTTAGGAATGAACGTCAGCAGTGCGGCGATCAAGCCCAGCGTCCCGGCGAGCGGGACCTGAAGTGCCCAAAGTCCGAGGGCGATGAAAACTCCGATGGAAATCATCGAGATGGATTTCGCAAAGAGCCACGATCGCAGCAGATGGGCTGCACTCGCCAAGCACGAGTCCAACTTCTTTTCATAGGCCAAAGGAGTGATGTAGTGAATGACCCGCAGATACGAGGAGGGTTCGGCCGCCACATAAAGGCTGACAGCCACGACGACAAAAAGGCCTACGAACGTGGATGCAGTGCTGGCGACGAAGCCCCCGATCCTGGTAAGCATGTAGCTGAGGCCATTCGAGAGAGGGGCCTGGTCAGCGTAGCGGGAGAGCAACCAACGGCCCCAGTTGTGTGCCTCCAGGCGCATACAGACCTGATGTACGGCGGAGGGGAGATCGACCTGAAGATCGCTGAATTGCTGGACGAAGGCGGAGCCCCGCATCCAGATTCCAAGGCCGAAGCCAACCGCAATCAAAACTACCACCAGCGAGAATGCCAGGCTCCTGCGGAGCCTAAGCGCATCCCGTGTCCAATCGGTTATGACTGTGAGAAGGAGCGCGCCCAGGAGTCCCGCGAAGATCAGCAGGAGTATCACACGCGCCGCCCAGAGGAACATCGCGGCAGCGACCCCACACACGCAGACGGCCACAACAAAGGTTGTACGCCTTTTGAACTCGGCGACCATGACTACGCGCCAACCAATGTGGCCGGAGTTTCCTTTGGGGAGTCCGATCCAGCGGTGGACCGAGGCAGTCGAAAGTCGCTGAGAGGCCCCACTGGCAGGATCATGCGGAGCGAATTCAGGATGGAGAGAAGGTCGATGGCCTCCTGCAAGATCGCACCTTGAATTGGCGAAAGATACCCTGCAGAGGCTGCACACATTCCTGCCAGGCTCAAAGCCATCCCGCCCGCAGCACTGGTGATGGCGATTCGTCGCATCCTGCTTCCGATGTGAATCAACTCGTCCACGCTGGCAAGTGACGCCTGAAGTATCACTGCGCCGGCTGCATCCGACGTAATGTCACTATTCACTCCTAGCGCGACTCCAGCCGTCGCATTGAGCATTGCCGGGGCATCGTTGATGCCGTCTCCTAGGTAGAGGGTTGGGCGTTTCGCCGTAATCTCCCGGACAATCTCAACCTTTTGTTCCGGACTCATCCCACCGTGGACTTGCGATATTCCCATCCCTGCCGCGAACAGAGAAACCTCCGCTGGCCGGTCACCCGACAACAGAACAATCTCGTCGATCCCGTGCCTTGCTCCAAGATGGTGGAGAAACGGCTTGCTCTCGTGGCGCGGCTGGTCCTGGAAATGAATAAGGCCCGCGAGTCGGCCATCGATGAGGACAACGCATTCCAACCCGGGAGTAACCGGCGGGAGAGGCATGGTTAAAGAGGGTGGCAGCTTGCCACGGCCGGTCAGCGTCAGCGAGCGTCCTTCGACATGACCAGTAAGCCCCTCCCCGGGAGATTCGGACACATCCTGCGCATTGAGCAACTGTAGGTGCTCTTCTGCGGCAGCGCCAATAACCGCCGAGGCGAGCGGATGCTTCGAATACTTCTCGATACTCGCAGCAAGCCGGAGCACACGTGCTCTTGGCCAGGGGCCAAGACAGACCACCTCCGTCAGAGTTGGTCTTCCGTACGTCAGTGTGCCCGTCTTGTCAACGATGAGAGTCCGGCAGGAGTCGAGCTTCTCCAGGATCGACGGGTCTTTGATCACAATGCCGTAACGAGCCCCTACCGAAATCGCACCGATGATCGCAACCGGAATCGCAATCAGCAATGGACATGGAGTCGCGATGACCAAAACAGCCAGGAAGCGCTCGGGACTACCGCTGAGGATCCAACTTGCCAGTGCAATAGCCACCGCAAGAGGCGTGTACCAACTCCCGATTCTGTCGCCGAGACGCCGAATCTGTGGACGGTTCTGTTCGGAAGCACGGAGAACCTCGACTATTTTGGCGTAACGCGAATCTACGGCGAGCTTCGTGGCCTCGATTGTGAGTGCCGCATCACCATTGATAGCTCCAGACAAAACGGTCGTGCCAGGGGCCTTGGCGATGCGGAAGGGTTCTCCGGTCAGAAAGGATTCATCCATGCTTCCGGTGCCGTTGAGGACAACCCCGTCCACGGGGCAAAGCTCGTGAGGATACAGCATCACTCGATCTCGCACCGCAATTGAGTCGGTGGCGACATCCAGTATGTAACCATCCGGACTTACACGGTGAGCAATGTGCGGCATACGTTTGGCGAGAGCTCCCAATACCGAGGACGCTCGCCGTACGGCGAACTCTTCGAGAGCCTTGCCACCAGACAGCATCAAAATGACGATTGCTGCAACCCAGTACTGACGCAGAACCAGCGCGGTAGCGATGGATAGGACAGCTAGCGTATCGACACTGAAGTTTCGCTTCAGCATTTCCCCAATCAGCTCGATACAGAGAGGAATACTGGAGAGCGCAATTGCGCTCAGAAGAATTAAGATGTGCAGCTGCCCGTGATGAAATACGATCTGAGTGCATCCAGCAAGCAGCATCCCGCATGCGATAAAGATCGATAATGCCAGATGCGGGGCGAATCCTTTGTACCAGTGAGTCGGGGTTGGTCGGGGGTTCATAAACGGTTGTATGCTCTTTGCTATTGTGGCGATTACTAGCGTGCAAACTGGAAGGACGATCGGCTGCGGCCGCAAGCAGCTGATAGCAAATCCGTAATTTTGGGTGACACCTGATCGATGGTTGAGATGTATTGCTTTCGCGGTGTCAGAACGATTCTGGACGGCGTCCACTTCGTGATCGAGAACACTATTGTGCATTTACCGCAAAGCCAGAAATACCTTTGAGGCGACGAGCGCATTGGAAATCCACTTTCCTCAACGTAGAGCCGTCGATTGGCTGGCGTTTCCAGTTCGAGGAGATGAAGCGACCCATCTCGGAGGTAGGGTGATTCGCAGGTGCATTGTGGATTTACACATCGCATATCAGTTTCCTATTCGCGCGACAACTAGAGATAATTCTGCGTGGAAGTATCAGGGTTAATTCGAGATGGTTCCGCATGGAGCAATCCATCGGTTGAAGTCATCACTGCCGAATTTAGAGGTTTGATCGTAAGGACCGGGCAGTCGGCCTCGCTTACGACACGATGAATGACGCTGCTGCCAAGGATTCGAGAGACGATTGAGTCGGGGGGAGATCCCAGGATAATGAAATCGTGACGCACGAAATTGGCCACTTTAAGGATCTCCGTCGCAGGATCGCCAACACGGATTTCAAGGTCAATCTGGCATCGTTCTTTAGCATGCAGCGGAATACAGATAGCCAGCTTTTGCCGGACTGCGATCTCGGCTTCCTCGATTTGCGATGTGCCCATTCGTACAGATTCGAGAACGTGCAGCAAAGTCAGATTTGTGTGGTGCTCTTCTGCGAACGCACAGGCAAAGCTGACGCAAAGGGAGCTACTCGGGCGAAATGACGTCGCGACAAGAATCCGCCTGGGCGGGCTGTCGTTGCCGGACCCTCGGTGTGCGCTGTGTCCAACGATGCACACTGGGACATCCATAGCGGCAGCGAGTAGTTCTGCAACGGATCCCATCAGCAACCTTTCCACTCCACGCGGGCTCCGGGTAGCGACAACTACTCTGTCAACGCCTCGGGATCTAACCAGTAAAGGAATCTGCTCGGTTGGAGTGCCGCTGAGGATTATCGGTTCACACAGAATCCCTTCCCGCTGATATGCTCTGGCCATTTGGTCCAGCCTTGCTTGCACCTCTAGCAGCGCGGGGCTCGGTTGCACAAATGGAACGCCGGCAGTCGGGTTGGTTCGCAAGGTAGAAGGCCGAACTACATGGACCAGAAGAATCTTCGCTCCACTGAGTCTTGCTTGATAGACAGTATGGAGTATCATCGAGGACCCCTCAAGTAGGTTTGTGGCGACAAGGATCGTCTCCGGATTACTCCAACGCCGAACTGTACTCTGCTTCATGGAATACCTCTGGCCTTTCGGCATCATTGATGCATTTCTATGGCCAGACCTTAGGGTCAGGATTTGCCGCCTTTTCCAGTCAAGGGACCCGCATGCAATAAGGATTGTCCAAGTATTGCGACACCGGCGTCCAAACTTTTGGACATACGCCAAGCGTCCGGTCTCTGAGGCGTTTGAAATTCAGTGTTTTGGCTGGCGAACCTGAATGGCAACCGAAATGCACCTGCTTGGTGCGTGCATGCCTTTGAGGCATTCAACGGAGGGAACTATGGAACTTCGATCGATACTTCGCACTTCTGTCGGCCTCGCTGCCTCATTAGCTTTGCTGCTCTTTTTTGCATCGCCCGTCATGAAGGCACAAACTGCGGACTCAGAGGACATATCGAAGCTGCTGACGGAGGCCGAGAACCACGCTGTGCTTGCTGTAGACGATGCAGCTACGCTTGAGTCTTACACACGTTCCTCAGCTTCGTGGCAGATTCATAGCGACAAAGTCGTACAGATCGTCGAGCACATCAATGCGCTGGGGAAGGTGAACAAGCAGCTCAACGATCTCAGCCCGCAAGGATCCCCCTGGCAACAGAAGGCGATCAGTCAAATCGATTCTTTACTTCGGGATACAGCGGCTCAGCTCTCCGCCACAATCAATCATCTCAGGGACAACCAATCGAGAATTCACCAGCAACCGTATATCGACTATGCGCACGGCAACTACGAACGCGCCAGCAGAACGGCCCAGATGATCAGCGACTTCGTGGAATATGACAAGGCGAAGTCGAAGGTTGATGCTCTTGAGGAAAAGCTTCAGCTGTCTGACGCTGAAAAAGCGGATAAGTCATAGCTCGCAACTACCGCTCAACTTTCCGAGTCGATGATGACGCCACTGAATACTCGCACTCCCGCCGTTCCAGGGCAGGTCAGTGAAAACGGTCGAAATTCGTGATGCTCTCGCGAGTATGAGCGGCACGAGCTGGGGTACCACCTGCCAGGGTAGCCCCCGGGCACTAGTCGGCCTGTAAGAACCCTCACCTGGCAGGAAGAGATGGTTATTACAATGAGACTCTCCAACTTTATCTCCGCAGTTGTTTTGGCGTTGATGCTCGGAACACAGATGCTGACGCCTTTGCACGCGTCCGCATATTTGGCTGATCAAACAGTAATTCGGCAGCAGGACAGCCAGACCCAAGCCGACATTAAGGCTTCTCTCAACTCAGATCGATTCAAGGATATCTATGTGTCCGTGAAGAATGGCGTCTTGGTTCTTTCCGGAACGGTTGATCTGTGTGCGTACAAAGAGGAGGCGGAAAAGAAGGCCCAGCAAAACAGGAATGCCTCTGCGGTCCGCAACGAGATTCAAATCGCAGGTCCGCGCGTACCTGACAAAGAACTCCAAAGAAAGCTCGTTGAGAAAGTGCAGTACGATCGTGTGGGCTATGGCACCACGCCGTTCAACGCGATCGGCGTCTCGGTTCGCGATGGAGTCGCCACGCTGGGTGGCCATGCCTATGGCCCAACCGACAAGGACTCTGCGATCTCCGTGGTCACCCACACGCGAGGTGTCCTGGATGTCATCGACGAGATAGAGGTTGATCCGGTTTCCCCAATGGATGACCATATTCGCATCCAGGCAGCTCGATCCATCTACGGCTATCCCCCGCTGAATAAGTACGCCATTGACCCGGGCAAGCCAATCCGGATCTCAGTACAGAACGGTAATGTGACGCTGTTTGGCGTTGTCGATAGTCAGATTGACAAAGACATCGCGAGTGTTCTTGCGAACGGCGTACCAGGCATATTCAAGGTGACGAACCGACTTGAAGTGGCGAGCGAATCGCCCCAACGCGAATAAACGTCGAGAGATAGTGATAGTGCTTTTTCATGCTCCGTCCCGGTTTGTTGGGGCGGAGCTTTTGTAAGTGCAGGCAGATAATATCCCTGTTTCTGCAGTTTTTTGGTCCTCGTCTGGCAGTCGGGTAGAATCGCCACGCGATGCTCGGGGGCAGTCCTTTATGTTCTGGGGGGTCAGGTTCGTCTTCTTTCGGACGTTAGGCGTCCGCTGGGTGCCGATTATCCGGAGTGTCCAAAGATCGGTCGCAGCCAGCAACGTCAGCCACCATCTGCATCAACGAGCCCACTCCGCGACCTTTTTCATAGTAAGCGTCGGCAAAGACGCCGGGCGGCACATTATCACCGAAATAGGCCCCACTCATCGCGATCACTTGGATAGCGGGGAATCGTTGTCGCACTACGGACAGCAATTCGAAACCCGACAACCCAGGCATATTGAGGTCGGAGAGCAGTAAATCGGGAGTTTCACGGTTGATTTCAGATAATGCGGCGTACCCGCCGTCTACGGAACGCACGTTATATCCGGCGTGAGTCAACGTCTGCAACAGGGACATCCGGATCATCGCATCGTCGTCGACAACTAGAACGTTCAAACTGGTATCGGACATTATAGTTTGCCTCCCTGTCGCGACTCTTTGGCGCGGCAGCAACGAAGAGTAGGTGCAATTGATCTGCCAATCACCGGTTTGGCATAAGTCAGCGCAATCTCGTATTTTTACCGGTCTACGGCTCACGAATGGCAAGGTTTGTCAGAAGGTTTTGACGCCGGGGTCAAAGAAATCGGACGTCCGTTTTTATTTACCTCATATGTCTCAGCGCATCTTGAAGAAAAGAAGAGACCCACCATGTGTCCCTTTTGGAGACACAATTGCCTTTACATTAGTAAGCCCGAATTCGATGGCTAGGCAAGAGTCTGTCTAGTTATTCACCTCAGCACATCACGAGTGGGTCGATTCCCAGGTCTTGCCAGAGGAATTTATGAAGAGTCAGGAAAACATGGCTGTTAACACGAACAACTCCACTCGCGGAACCCTGTTGTATGTGACCGATCTGGTCAATGACTCCAGGGAATCCCTCGATTTGGCCTATGAGATGGCGGTGAGCCACGGCGTTCGTCTTGAAATGATCCATGTGGTCGATCTCGATCATGCTCAATCGTATCCCGATGGGCAGATGGGGATTCAATACCGGCTTGATGCGCTGGCCAGGAGCCTGCGACATCTCAAGCAGAACGTCGCGTCCATTCTGCTGTTCGGCTCTCCGGAAGACGTCATCATCAGACGGTCGCATGAGATCAAGGCCAAGCTGATTGCCTTTGCCCGTCACGGTCAATCATCGGCCGCGGCACAGGCGGCAATGGTAAAGCGGCTGGGGAACAAAGTCATGTGTCCCGTTGTGGTTCTACCCGTAACTGCTGTCTAAGCGCAGGAGGCTGGAAGCGATCCCGGCTCCGTCATCTATCATTGGTTTTGGTTGCCACGATGTATAGAGAAGGATTATGAACACAACTGCGCCACCACTTATACCTAGTACCGGGGTGGGGGACCTGCGGCGGCAGCAGACGGCCTTCTGCGCCCTCACGCTCTTGGTCCTGGCCTTACTGTTGGGACTGCACACACTCTTTGCTTCAATCCTGGGCGAGCCTTCGCTTTGGCTGATTCTTCTGCTAGGGCTGGGCTTTTCGCTCAAGGCGGGTGAACTGGTTTGGCTGCAGAGCCTGAATGGCGTGCTGACAGAACGCGCGGCAAAGCTGGAGAACGGCATCTCCATTGGTGCCATGTTCGCGATCACAGCGCTTCTGGCTTACCTCACCAATAGGGACGACAGCCCCTACTTCGCTCTCCTGGCAATCCCGATTCTGCAGTGCGCCTATATGTGCGGGATACTCGCCACCGTTCTCACGGTCGCGGCGGCCGACGCGATGATCCTCTTCTGGCTATGGCATTTTTTTTTGCTTCACCCGCCCGCTCGCGCGACCGAATATCTCGAAGCTGGAATGATCTCGGTTATCTACTTGTTGATGGGACTGCTGGTCTGGTTTCTCGTCAATCAACTCAAATCAAATCAGACAATACTATCCAAGAGTCTGGCCGAACTTCGTTCGACCCGGGAACGCTTGGTGGCCGAGGAGAAGTTGGCAGCAGTCGGTCGTCTTGCGAGCGGCATTGCTCACGAGATTCGCAACCCCGTGGCGATGATCACAAGCGCTCTTTCGACCGCAGCGCATCCATCTACACAGGAAGAGGAACGACATGAGATGTTCGCCATTGCTACACGAGAGTCAGAGCGCTTGGAACACCTCACAGCCGATTTTCTTACGTACGCGCGACCATCTGCGCCTCAGCGTTCAACAGTCTTCGTCAACGAGCTACTGAGCTACATCTGCGATGTCACAAAGATGCATGCGGCCAAACGCTCCATAGCTGTCACATCGGACGTGACTACCGAGCTTCCTGCCGAGGTAGACGCTTCTCTCATAGAAGGGGCCCTCTTGAACCTGACGCTCAACGCCGTTGATGCGACGCCGGAAAATGGCGCAATCGCCCTGACAGCGACGGATAATGGAAAGATGCTCTGCATCGATATTCAGAATTCCGGGTCGGCGATAGCGGCTTCGGACCTGGAAAGAATCTTTGAGCCCTTCTTCACAACCAAGCCAACCGGAACGGGCCTGGGACTGGCGATTGCCAGAGGCATCGCAAGAGCACACGGCGGCGACGTGTGGGTGAGCAGCAACCATGATGGTTGCGTAACATTTTCTATGACGGTGGCGGATTCTTCCAATAACGATGTTCGAGAGGGAGCCCTAAATGGGTAAGGTACTGGTAGTCGACGACGAACCGAGCATGAGACGGATTCTCTCGTCGAACCTCCATTTGGACTCGCATGTAGTCGTGGAAGCCGAAAGTGCTTCGGCAGCCATTATTCACCTCAGCAGGGAAGACTTTGACGTGGTGATCACGGATCAGAAGATGCCGGGCGGAAGCGGTATGGACGTCCTTCGGGCAGTCCAGGAAACAGATTCCAGAACCTCGGTAGTCTTCCTCACCGCGGTGGGCACCGTGGAACTTGCTGTTGAAAGTATGCGGGATGGCGCTTTCGACTTTCTTACCAAACCGTTTGTGCCAGACGTGGTGCGAGCCACCGTCCGACGCGCTTGCGAACGGACTGCGCTGCTCCGGGAGAATGCCGTTCTCAGAACGACTGTCCTCAAACTCGAAGGTGTGGACCAGATTCTCGGCGAGAGCCAGGGAATCCGCTCCGTACGCGAAAGTATCTCGCGGGTCGCCGGAATGAATACAACAGTACTGATCACCGGAGAGACCGGCACAGGAAAGGAGTTGGTTGCCAGAGCAATCTTTCGCAATAGCCTGCGAGCGAATCGTCCGTTTGTCGCGATCAACTGCGCGGCCGTAACTGAAACACTTCTGGAGACCGAACTATTCGGGCACGAGAAAGGAGCCTACACCGGAGCGGACAAGGCGAGAGCTGGACTTTTCGAAACAGCGCACGACGGAACGCTCTTTCTGGATGAAGTTGCCGAGATGTCCCAAGCTGCCCAGGCGAAGCTTCTGCGAGTCCTTGCCGACGGCGAATTTCAGCGCGTTGGCTCCAACCTCACCCGCCGTGTCGACGTGCGCGTGATTGCCGCGACTCACCGCAAGCTTCGGGAGTACGTGCAGAAAGGGCTCTTCCGGGAAGACCTATATTACCGTCTGGCGGTGGTTCCGATTCATCTCCCGCCTTTGCGCGAGCGCAAGGAAGATATCAAAGTGCTTTGCCAGGCCCTATCCGCGAAAATCGCGCAGGACATCAAAGCGCCGAATAGACCCTTGAGTTCCGCGGCCCTACGTAAACTGAGCGACTACGCCTTTCCCGGAAACATCCGCGAACTTCGGAATCTTCTCGAACGAGCATTGATTCTGGGACAAGGATCCGACCTGCAACCGGAGGACTTTCCTCTTCAACCGCCCATGTCGCGGTTGAACTCGCAAGGCAACGAGCTGACGATCGAGCAACTCGTGTCTCACTTGCCGCAACATTTGGATCTAAAGGATGCGCTGACACGGCTGGAACGGAACCTCATCGAGCGTGCACTGGACTCCGCAGGCGGGGTGCAGGCTGAGGCTGCCAGGCAACTCAGTCTGTCCAGGAGCGATCTCGGCTACAAGGTGAGTAAGTATGCTCTGAACGACAAAAGAGGAAGCGAAGAATCACATTGATTCCCCTACAGGCGGCGGTTACACGCGCGAATTTCGAGAGGCTGAGTCCGGAGCAGTTCCTTCAGTTGGACGACCACGAGAAGCCGGTAAATTGAGGCGTGACCCGCTACGCCGGAAATCCTCGACTCGGAAGCAGCGGCAAGCTGGAACTAGAGGAGTACAACCGGCAATACTACTGAGCTCTCCCCAAGGGCTGGTCCGCAACGTGTACGTTTATGGTCATGAGAATTCCCTTCGATACACCGCTGAAAACAAGCGCCTTAAGCTTGTGACAAGAGCAGTCCTTGTGGACCAGCCATCCGTGACGCATTGGCCTACCACGGCCGCGTCACCAGTGTATTGTTCTTCACTCTATATATGTAATAGCGGCAACGAACCGCACAGCATATCTCTGCTCATAAGGCCGGGATTATTGTCGCGGACATTTGCCACGTGGGGCCCCGGATACGCCGTCATCTCCCCGGTGCCGTACGGCTGAAGCAGGTCACTGTCGCAACTCCTAAGTCTCCGAAACTGACCATAACCTCACCCGTGAGATCCACCCGTTTATTCGCTGTCTTACACGTCCTTAGAGGTACTTGGCAGTTTTCCCGCGCGGTGTAAGTTGTTGTAAGATTAATGTTGAAAACCCTGAAAAGGCCGGCGTCGGCGGTTCAATCCCGTCTCTGGCCACCACATTTTTCAGTACCTTGCATGGTACGAAATCGCCATGGAGCAGAGTACCTGGAGCACTGCTCTATCAGTAGATGATCGAGTCTGAATTAGCGGCACTACCGCTAGACTGCTTTGGATTTATGTTTGCGAGAGAATCGAGAACTACGCTGGAACCTATTGCAATGCCGGGCCCCTCTTCCTCCGAGAAACTTCCTCGCCATTATTTAATTGACAAGAAAAAGCCACTGAGATCCTCCGTCCTTGTGATCTGCATTTTAATGGGCTTCGTGCGCATCGCAGCCGGTCAGGCAGACCAGGGAACAATCACGGGTGTAATCCAGAACGCGTCCGGCGCCGTAATCGGCGATGCCAGCGTAACCATTGCCAATCAAGACACGGGCCAGGTATTGAAGACCAGGACGAATGCGTCCGGCGTCTACTTTTTTTCGCCGGTCAAGATTGGCAACTACAGCGTGACCGCCAGCTCGACGGGCTTCGGAACCACTACGCTGACCGGCTTGAAACTCAGCATGCAGCAGGTGCTGAATGCAGCGATCACTCTTAAGCCAGGCAGCACTGCCGAGACAATTGCTGCGGCCGCAAACGCGCCGTTCATCCAGTCGCAGGAGAGTACAACCAGCCAGACAACGGGCGCGCAGTCTATCAACAAGGTGCCGCTCAGCGGTGGCAACTGGGTCTACATTGCGCAGTTGTCTGCGGGTGCCGCCCCTCCGCAGGGCTCGCACGGAGCCGGCACGGGCGACTTCAACTCCAACGGTCAGCGGGCCGAGCAGAACAACTACATGCTGGATGGCGTGGACAACAACAATCACCTGGTCGATTTCCCCACCGGCGCCAGCTTTGTGGCCCAGCCCCCCACCGAAGGCCTGGCGGAGTTCAGGGTGCAGAGCGGCGACTACTCTGCCGAGTTTGGCCACTCCGCGGGCGCTGTCATCAACACCAGCCTGAAGGCGGGCACCAACAATGTGCATGGCAGCTTGTGGGAGTTTGTGCGCAACACAATCTTCGACGCGCGTGACTGGAATGCATCCTCCGTTCCTGCGTACCATGAGAACCAGTTTGGCGCGGCCGTTGGCCTGCCCCTTCTGCGCAACAAGCTGTTCCTGTTTGCCGATGCGCAGGCCAATCGCATCTCCTACACCGGCATCACCATCACAACGGTCCCCTCGCAGTTGGAGCGAAGCGGCAACTTCTCCGAGCTGTACAA
>CAIZFH010000172.1 GCA_903932155.1 uncultured Granulicella sp.
GTATTGGCCAAAGATACCGGATACGGCTGAGGAGAAAAAGCTTTCCGAAGCAATGATCGGCTATTGGAGTTCGTTCGCGCGTTCGGGCAAGCCACAGGCGGAAAATGAGCCTGATTGGCCGGCATTCGGATCAACTGGCGCATACATGGATATAACGGATGCGCCACATCCTTCAACTGGTCTTTTGCCGGGGGCGTATGAGCTCGATGAGGAGGTCGTCTGCAGGCGCCGAGCGAGCGGTGACCAGCCGTGGACTTGGAACGTCGGCATAGTATCGCCGAAGCTCCCACCTCAGCAGGCGCAATGCAAGCAATGACGATCGAATCCCACTGAGCAGCAATTCCTGAGGCTCGCCAGGGGTGTCAAGGCAACGCGCACCGCAGAGCGCGTAAGAGAGATCCGCCGTATTCAGGAATAACTCTCAGTGGAGCTAGCGTCTCCGGCAGAAAGAAGGGTAATACTCAGTTCGAAGGGTGCAGATCATGTCGGATTTGTCTGTGCGACACATTGGAATCAAATCACTAATTCCGCATGGCGCGCGATGTTGGCGATTGTAAACAGCTGTTTCTAGAAATGGCGAGCATGGGAAATCCTATGGGCATGCAGACGGACCAGCGGAGAATGTGATTGGCGGGATGACGGAGATCAGACCGAGCATGACTTGAAGCCTTTTGATGCGGTAGTACAGCGCGGAACCAACCATGCATGGGTGAATCGCGGGACCGAGGATGCACTCCTGATGGCAGTCCTGGTCTCGGAAGAGCAGCGTTAACCCTTTCTATTTCGTGACAGTGTAAGCAGATGGGTTGATAAGTGGCTCTTGGCTTCTGCGATCTGTTCCGGAGTCCATTTTCTGAGTCCTGCTCCGGTTCGCATTCCAAGGTCGTGCTGGTCGATGAGCCGGTCAAGAAGAGGAGATGGATTGCGGGAGTTTTCCAAAGAGGGGAACAACATGCTGTGAACGCTCCGTACCAATTCAAGCCCGACCAGATCGATACCCTCCATTGGACCCAGGACCGAAAACCGCATGCCAAAACTGAGCTTAATCACTTTATCGATGGTTTCTGCGTCACAGATCCCCGAGTTCACCAGCGACAGCGCTTCCCGGCATAATGCGTGCAACAGCCTGTTTCCTATGAAGCCGGGAATGTCTCGGTTAACCCGTACTGGTTCCTTGCCTATGGATAACATCAACTGAAAGGCGCGATCGAAATACTCAGGGGCCAGAGAATCCGTTGCAATCACCTCAACGAGGGGGATGAGAGCGGCAGGGTACCACCAATGTAATCCGACGAGTCGACTTCGCGCATTATCCGGCAGATCTCGACCGATTTCTGTGATTGGAATCGTGGACGTGTTACTCGCCAGAAGGGCTGTAGCAGAAGCCGCCTCTGCGATCTCTTTAAAGAGCGTCCGTTTTAAATTCAACGTCTCGGTCGCAGCCTCAATGACGACACTACTGTCGCGCACAGCATTCTTTACGGATCCGTTCAATTTAATGCGGCCAAGAACTGGCCCAGACTCAATTCCGAGTTCAGCTAGACTCGCGGAAATTCGGTCATGCACTGTGCTCAGGACCTTGTCATCTATATCGACAATCACTACGTCGTGACCTGCTGTGGCAAACACCTGCGCGATTCCGTGCCCCATTAAACCCGCACCAAGAATGGCTACCTGTGTGCCCATCTGATTCAGCACCTCCAGAGCTATAAAAGCAAGCTGCTTCTTCCACACTGAATCCTAATCACTTAAAATACACGGCGGGAGGTTCCGGCCGGACATAGAAATGTGAATTCCGGACAAACGGAACTAGGTCGCCGATGGATTTAGCAATATGGCACGATAAACGATATGCACCGTACAAGCTTGTCACTCTTGTTGAGGTCTTACGCAAAGAAGGCATACAGGCGGAGCTCAGTCTCAAGGGAACAGGCCCTTGCAGCGACAGTCTTTCTCGACCCGAGACGCTGACATCTGTCAGCCAATACCTGACAGTGTGTCGTAACGCAATTCGCCTTTGCAATAATCCCTAGATTCCGTTTCGAGTTGGGAGTCAAATTCATCTTTCCGCTTACGGGATGTATGGATTTGCACTTGTTTGCAACCTAACGGTTCGCGATTTCTTCAATTCGGCAGTTAAATATCATCAACTCGCAACGCCAATCATTTCCATATCGTGGCGGGAAGAGGATGGCCACGCGACATGGATATTCGACGATCGACTTGTCTCTCTACAATCTGATGACTTGAGA
>CAIZFH010000173.1 GCA_903932155.1 uncultured Granulicella sp.
GGCGAAGTGCTGAGCGTGCATGTGATCGCGCGGCCGCACGGCAGCCTCGCGTCCGTACTGCCCAAGTAATTGCCGCGTAACTGCGCAGTGTATCGATGCTGCGCAGCGCAAAGAAGGGAATGGGCATGTTTATCGCAAAAGTAATTGGCAATGTTGTTTCCACGCAGAAGAGCGAGAAGTTCCGTGGGATGAAACTGCTGCTGATCCAGCCGCACATCCATCGCGAGGGCCGGCTGGAGATCTCCGGCAGCTCGGTGGTGGCGGTTGACAGTGTTGGCGCGGGGATCGGCGAGTGCGTGCTGTTTACCCAGGGAAGCTCTGCCCGCCTGACGCCGGCGACGAAGGATGCGCCGGTGGACGCGGTCATTGTCGGCATCGTGGATACGGTTGAAGTGGACGGCAAAGTACTGGAAAAGCCGTAAGACGGGCTTGGAGAGAGTATGACGAACCAGGAACAGGTGATTGCGGAGATTGCAAGAGAGGTAGTGGCGAGACTCCGCGCCCAGATGCAGCAGCCGCAATCGGCACCTGCACCGGCCGCTGCACAGGTCTCGACGGTGGCCAATACACCCAGCAAAGCAGGCAACAGCACAGCCGCACACGACGGAGTCTTCCTGACCGTGGACGAGGCGGTCAATGCGGCCTATGAAGCGCAGAAGAAAGTGGAGAAGATGAGCCTGGAAGAGCGCGGGCGCATGATCTCCATTGTGCGGCGCATCTGCATCGACCGCTGTGAAGAGTTGGGTCGCACGGAGCTGGAAGAGACCAAAGTGGGCCGGCTGGACCACAAGATCCAGAAGCTGAAGAACATGCAGTATGTGCTGGGCGTAGAGGCGATGCACACCGAGGCGCGCACCGATACGTCTGGCGTGGTACTGATCGAACACGCACCGTGGGGCGTGATCGGCATGGTGCTTCCCGTGACGCACGCGGTACCGACGATGGCGGCCAACGCTATCAATATTCTGGCTGCCGGCAACACCGCGATCTTTGCTCCGCACCCGTCGGGCAAACGCGTCTCGCAGTATGCGCTGCAGCTCTTCAACAAAGAGATCGAGCGCGAGTGTGGCGTGGCCAACGTGCTGACCACGATTCTGGAGCCAAGCATTGAAGCCGCCGCGGAGATATTCCAGCATCCCAAGGTCGCGCTGCTGTGCGTCACCGGCGGCCCGATGGTGGTGGCTGCGGCAAGCAAGTATGGCAAGCGCGTGATTGCGGCGGGCCCGGGCAATCCTCCGGTTGTGGTCGACCAGACGGCCGACCTGGACCTTGCCGCGCGCTCCATCATTGAGGGCGGCGCGTTCGACAACAACCTGCTCTGCATCGGCGAAAAAGAGGTCTTCGTAGTGGCGTCGGTCTTTGCGGCGTTTATGGATGCGATGCGGCGGGCCGGCGGTTTCGAGCTGAACAAGGCCGCGATCGAACGTCTCTCGCAGGCCGCGTTCACCTTCGAGGGTGATGGCAAGGGATGCGTGCGCGCGCATGTGCGCAAGGAGTTTGTCGGCAAGGACGTGGCGATATTGGCGAAGACGGCCGGCGTTACGGTTCCTGCCAATACGCAGATACTGTTTGGCGAGACGGACGAGGACCATGCCTTCGTGGTGGAAGAGCAGATGATGCCGTTCATCCCGGTGGTGCGCGTGTCGTGCGTGGACGCAGGCATAAAGGCCGCGGTGAAGGCGGAGCATGGATACCGGCATACGGCCATCATTCACTCCAAGGATGTGGACGCAGTAACCCGTATGGCGCGCGCCATGAATACGACGATCTTTGTCAGCAACTCGTCGTCGCTGGCGTCGCTGGGCTTCGGCGGGCCGGGATACTTGAGCCACAGTATTGCAACTCCCACCGGCGAGGGCATTACCACGCCGCTGACCTTCACCCGCGAGCGTCAGCTCACTATCGGCAACGCGCTGAGGATCATCTAGCCATGTTTCTTGCCCGCATCGACGGCACGGTAGTTCCAGCGGCCAAGCACGCCACGCTGGACGGTTGCCGTTTTCTGGTTGCCCAGCGGCTGGAGGCTGACGGCAGCACCGGCGCGGAGCCACTGGTGGTGATCGACTGGCTGGGCGCGGCGATGAGTTCCACCGTGCTGATCTCTACCGACGGAGACATTGCACGTCAGCGCTATGGCAATACAACGCCGGGACGCCTGGTGGTAGTTGGAATCGTGGACCCGGTGCAGACGCCGCGCGAGAGCGCAGGGAGGGCGGCATGAGGCTGGCCATCGTTCGCGGAAGCGTTACGCTCAGCCCTGCTGTCCCGGAGCTGCTGGGCCTGACGCTGGTTGTGCTGGAGCCGGTGACGATGGCTAATCTGCGGGCGAAGAATGGCCTGGGCGGCGGTAAATCCCTGGTGGCGGTGGATGCGCTGGGCGCGGCCAAGGGCCAGATGGTGGCGTTTACGGAAGGCAGCGAAGCAGCCAATCCCTTCTGGCCCAAACGAGTTCCAGTGGATGCGTATTGCACGTTGATAGTCGACACCATCACAACCAGTTCACAAACATTAGCAACGTAAGAATCTGAGGTGCAGCAGTGAGGAAGGGCGAAGTGAAACAGATTGAATTCACCGGTCAGAATGTTCTTGTAATGCGCGATGCGCAGAGTGCACTGGCAGCAGGGGCGACTCAGGTGCTGGTCACTAAGCGATGCATCATCACTCCATCGGCCCGCGACTTTCTACGGCAGAACGAGATTGAGATTGTAGTTGGTGGCACGGCTGCGAGCGGAAGTAACTCGGGGGCGTCCTCCAGCAGTAGTCCGGTGCAGGCGACGCGCAGCCCTGCCAATCCGAAGTTGTTCACCACGCCCGAGGCCGAGGCGGTGAAGAAGGAGATCTGCGCGGTGGGCCGCAAGCTGTGGCACCGGGGCTTTGTCGATGGCAACGGGGGCAACATCTCGTATCGCATCGGGCCCAACGAGGTTCTCTGCTCGCCGACCCTGGTCAGCAAGTTCGATCTGATGCCCGAGGATCTCTGCCTGGTCGATCTGGACGGCGTACAGATTGCGGGAACCAAGCCGCGAACCAGCGAGATTTTTCTGCATCTGGAGATATACAAGGCTGTACCGGAGGCGAAGGCCTGTGTTCATTGCCATCCTCCCCATGCCACCGCGTACGCCATCACGGGGCGCGTCCCGCCCAACGGGATCATCCCTGAGTTCGAGGTCTTCGTCGGCAAGGTTGCTATCTCGCCCTACGAGACTCCGGGCACGGCAGCCTTCGCAAAGACCGTACTGCCCTATGTGCGCGAGCACAACACAGTGCTGCTCTCCAACCACGGCATCATCTGCTGGGCAGACAGCGTAACCCACGCCGAGTGGTACGCCGAAGTGGTGGATACCTACTGCCATACTCTGATCCTGGCGTCGCAACTCGGTGTGCCCATCTCGCAGATATCCGAGCGGCAGACCTCCGACCTGCTGGCCATCAAGAAGACGTTGGGCCTGCCGGACTCGCGCTTCGACCCATCGAACATGAAGGAGTGCCAGTTGTCCGATATGGATGATCCCAACTCCATTGCGCGGCTTCCGTGCGTACGAGACGGCCATAGGCCCGCCTCAGCCGACAATGCAGAGATGGATAGTCTGGTTAAGAGCGTCACCGATGCCGTGATGAGAGCCATTAACGAAACCTGAAACCGTAAAGGGATTTCCCTGAGAAGTGGATGCAATCCGCAACTCGCGACACTCGGTCACTGAACGATGAAAGCTGCTGAACGGCAACTGAGAATCCGTCAGATGTTCGAGGCCAAGGACTTCCTTGATCTGGAGACTCTTTGTCGCGAACTGGAGGCCTCCGAATCGAGCGTTCGTCGCGATCTGGACCAACTGGAAGCGGAGAACCTTCTCAAGCGCGTCTACGGCGGTGCGGTTCCAGTGCATGCCTCCAGCAACGGGTCCTTCGATTTCACCGTGGAGAGCGGGCGCTTCAGCGATGAGAAGAGCCGCATCGCACGGCTTACGGCGGGCCTGATTGAAGATGGGCAGACGGTGATTCTGGACGGCGGGTCTACCGTAGCGGCTGTCGCTGGAGAGCTTGCCGGCAAATCGCTGCACATTGTGACAAACTCGCTGCCCATTGCGGAGACGCTGGAGGCGCGGCGTAACATTGAGCTGACGCTGACCGGCGGCTATCTTGATCCGCGCATCCGCGTAATGCTGGGCCCGCTATGCGAACAGATGCTGAGCCTGATCCGCGCCGATGTACTCATCATGGGCACGGGTAGCGTGACAGAGGCAGGATTCAGCAACAACAACACACTGGTGGTGGGCTCGGAGCAGAAGATGATCGAGATTGCGAGCCGGGTGATTATTGTGGCCGACCACACCAAGTTCGGGCGCGGCGCGATGATTCCTGTGGCTCCGCTGGACGCCATCCATACGGTTGTCTCCAACAGCGAACTGGCCCCTCAGTACGTGGAGATGCTGCGCGGTAAAGACATCGAAGTGCTGCTGGCATAGCTGCTTTGGGGAAAAGGCATGGCATAGATTGCCACCGATAGAAGCACCGATCAGGTCATAACTAAAACTGGATAAAACTAAGGCAAAGATCCCAGGTCTCAGAAACGAGACCTGGGGCACCCAAATTCCACACTTCCGCAAAAGCGCGCAAGGATGGGGCACCCGATCAGTTTTCAGAGGGCATTTCGGCGTGGTCGATGACGAGGGTATCGACGGGGCCTTTGGCGGGTTGCAACTTGAGGCCGAGTTGCTCCTCTACGGCGGTGAAGATGGAGACGACGGTGCCGCCCTGATCGGCCGCTTCGTCGGCGGTCCATTTGAGGGTGATGTCGGCATCTCCTTTGAGCCCGGTCTTGTCGATCACCTGACGATGGACCTCGTCAGAGAGGGCGGCGGCGATGTCGGACATGGTGGCGTCTTTGGCGCTGAGGGTGTTGTCGCTGTTGGAGGCATTCATGTTGACGGAGCTGTTGGTCTGGTCGTCGTCTTCCGTGAGTTTGAACTTGGGGCCTCCGTGGTCGACAACCAGGTTGTAGACGGGCATGGTCTTGGATTGCAGATGGGCCTTGAGGTTGAAACGGTCTGCCAGAAGTGGAATGATCATGGCCTGCAACACCGTATCGGTGAGCTTGGGCATGGGGACGCCGGGTGGAGGAACTACTTTGGCTTCGATGTCGAAGCGGGCGGAGCTGACAGGGCCGGAGAGGCCTGCGACCTGGTCGGACCTGACGTCGTATGCAAACTCGAGGATGGAACTGAGCGGCATATTAGTGGCTGTGAAGACGTTGTCGCGGATGGTCATGTTGGCGGACTGATCGGCCGACTTGTTTTGTTTGACCGAGGCGACATCGTAGGGTGGCGTGGAGTCAGCCAGGGCCATGGCCTCATGTGGGCCGTTGTGCTCCAGTTGGGCGCAAACAGGCACGGCGGAGATGAACGCCGCGGCTGCGAGCAGCAGGAGCCAGCCCCTGCAATCCAGTCTGTGTGCCCTGCGATTGGTCATGGCGCGGTAGGTCCTGTACAAGGATCGATGGATCAGGAACTAACTCTTGGATATGCCGTTTGGTATTGGACGGGCATTCTGGAGAGAAAGTTCCGCGTATATTGTGCGATGATGCGAAGGCTGGCCCTTCATGTTAATCCTGGGCAGCGATCTTTGCAAATTGGAGGGTAGGATGCGCATTGGGAAGCTAAGGATTGTGGGTTTGGTGGCTTTACTAGGGCTGGGCACGGTTGCACTGGCCCAGGGGGGCGTGGACCGGCGCGGACCGACCAGTGGGGCGCAGGGCGGGAAGGGCGAGCTGCAGATTTATTTTGTTGATGTTGAAGGCGGACAGTCGACGCTGTTTGTGGCACCAGGGGGCGAGAGTCTGCTGGTGGATACGGGCTCGCCGGATTCCAGAAACCCGACAGCACCCCGGGATGCGTCGCGGATTGCGGCGATGTGCAAGCTGGCCGGCGTGACCAAGATCGACAATTTGGTGGTGACGCACTACCACTCCGACCATGTGGGCGGACTGCCGCAACTGGTGGCGCTGGTTCCTGTGGGGCGGTTTATCGACCATGGAGAGAATCGCGAAGGCGCGGCGGTGCAGGGCGGCGCATCGACGATTGCGGGATACAACGCGTACCAGAAGGTGATCGCGGACAGCCACGTCGAGCATTTGACGGTGAAGCCGGGCGATGTGCTGCCGGTGAAGGGGATCCATGTAGAGGTGGTGAGCGGGGACGGCGAGGTAATTGCCAAGCCTTTAGCGGCTGGCGGCGAGCAGAATGCGGCCTGTTCGGCCTCTCCGCTGAAGGATGCTGAAGGTACTGAGAACGACCGCTCGCTTGGGATGGTGATTACCTTTGGCAAGCTGCGGGTTCTGGACCTGGGCGATATGACGTGGAACAAGGAGCGTGCGATGATGTGCCCGGCGGACAAGCTGGGCAAGATGGATGTGTACATTGTGTCGCACCATGGACTGGTGAACAGCGGCAGTCCTGCGCTAGTAGATGCCATCGCGCCCAGGTTGGCGATCGTAGACAACAGCGCGCGCAAGGGCGGCGCACCCACAACCTTTGAGACGATTGAGGGTTCATCCAGACTGAAAGACCTGTGGCAGTTGCACACAGCCGAGGGAAGCGACGCCAAGCATAACGTCGCGGATTCGCACATTGCCAACCTGGCGGGGCCGGATGCGGGGAACTACCTGAAGCTGACGGCGCGCATGGATGGCAGTATGGCGGTAACCAACGGGAGGACCGGCGAGACGGTTGAATATCCAGCTGCGAAATAAGCTGGGCAGGCGGATCGATCTTCATCGACGGAATGCATCCTACCAAACAGGGTACCTGCGGCAGCTCGGCCCGGAGCCGATTGCCGCGGGAACTTTTTTGCAGGAGAACGGAGAAGATATGAACCGGAGCAGCGAGACGCGAACAACGGACGGCGTGATGGAAGAGGCAATGGCAGGCAATGGGCGGACGCATGGGCTGGCCCGGATGGGGCAGAGTCTTCTCGGCATAGGCCTGGGGATAGCCTTGGTGCTCAGCATTCCGGGCTGTCATAAGTCGGCGCAGGCGGCTGGCTTGCAGAGCGACCAGAACGGTGGCGATCCCGCGGATGCAAATATGGCGCAGACCGGCGGTGGAAACAGCGCTGGGCAGCCGGCCCAGGTGCTGGGTGCGCGCGCACAGAACCAGAATCAGCAACAGGGGGAAGACTACTCTCAGCAGCAGCCCGCGCCGATTGTTCGTCAGGCGCCGGATTCCGGCCAGCAAGCACCGTATAACCAGAACTACGATAATAGCTACGCGGACAACGGTGCAGGCGACAATGGACAGCTGAGCGATCAGCAGACGGCCGATCTATATGCCGACGATCTGACCGATGCGCAGGCCAGCCAGCCGCCACCGCCGTTGCCTGATTACGACCAACCACCCGCACCCGACCCTGACTACCTATGGACACCGGGATATTGGGCGTGGGGGCCGGAGGGCTACTTTTGGGTTCCGGGTTGCTGGGTGGACGCTCCGTATGAAGGCGCGTTGTGGACGCCGGGCTATTGGGGCTTCTACGGCGGAAACTATCGCTTCCACCATGGGTACTGGGGGCTGCACATCGGGTACTATGGCGGTGTGGATTACGGGTACGGCTACACCGGACATGGATACTACGGCGGCTACTGGAACGGCGGACATTTTTTCTACAACACGACGATTACGCGCGTAAATGTGAACGTGATTCGCAATGTGTACGTTCACCCGGTGATGGTGAACAACGTGGTGATTACGGGCCGGATCAATAACCGCGTCAGCTTCAATGGCGGGCGCGGAGGCATCCAGGCGCGTCCCATGGTGGCGGAGGCTCGCGTGATGCAGGAGAAGCGCATACCGCCGATGACATCACAGGTGCAGGTGCAGCATGAGGCGGCACAGAACCCGCAACAACAGTTCGGCCAGAATCACGGCCGGCCGGCTACGGCAGTTGCCGCACGCCCGATCCCGGCTGACCGCACTTTGCCAGCGGCATTGCCAAGGCCAGCAGCAGCGGCGGTACTACCTGGCGTTCGCGGCGGGGCACGACCCGGGCAGGGGCAGCCTCAGCAGGGACAGGGACAGCCGCAGCAGGGACAGCCACAGCGGGGGCAAGGACAACAAAGACAGGGGCAGCCGCAGCAGGCTGCACCACAGCAGGCTGCACCACAGCAGGCTGCACCACCGTCCCAGATGAGGCAGGGACAGCCACAGCAAGAGCAGCCGCAGCAGAGACAGGGACAACCGCAGCAGGGACAGGGGCAACCGCAGCAGGGACAGCCACAGCGGGGGCAGGGACAACAAAGACAGGGACAGCCACAACAGGGGCAAGGACAACCGCAGCAGGCGACGCCACAGACGCAACAGGCTGCACCGCAGTCTCAGATGAGGCGAGGGCAGTCACAGCAAGAGCAGCCGCTACCGGTGCCGCAGCAGCCACAGGCCGTGCCACGTCCACAACCTGCACCGCCGCAGCAGGTTGCACCACGTCCACAGCCTCAGGCTGCTCCACGGCCACAACCGGCTCCGCAAGCCGCGCCTGTTCCACAACCACAGCAGCAGACTAGGCCACAGCCGGCACCGCAGCAGCAGGTTGCACCGCGTCCACAGCCTCAGGCTGCTCCACGGCCACAACCGGCTCCGCAAGCTGCGCCTGTTCCACAGCCACAGCCGCAGGCCAGGCCTCAACCGACGCCACAGCCGCAGGCTGCACCTCGTCCACAACCTCAGCAGCAGGCCAGGCCACAACCGGCGCCGGCGTCACGTCCTGATAACCGGGACGAACAGAAGCCTCGCTAGCGGACGAAGAACGACAGCACGGCAGGATGGGCCAATTGGGCTCGTCCTGCCGTAGTTTTTAATGGCCATTGTGGGTTAGAGGATTGAGGGCTACCGGCCTAATGCGAGTTGGCTGAGGAGAATTGCGTTCAGCGTGAGGATGACGGCGACGGTAAGCCAGCCGGCGATGCGGGTGCGCTGCGCGCTGGCAAAGCTGCGCATCACATCCACGCGGCTGGTGAGCAGAAGCAACGGGATAAGAGCGAAGGGCAGGGCAAAGCTGAGGACGACCTGCGAGAGCACCAGGATGCGCAGTGGATCAAGGCCGGTGGCAATAATGACTATGGCCGGAATGACGGTGATGGCACGGCGCAGGAAGATGGGGAACTTGATGTCAAGGAACCCCTCGATGATGACTTGGCCGGCCATGACGCCAACGGTGGAGGAGGACAGGCCGGAGCAGAGCAGAGCGATGGCGAAGATGGTGGCGGCGAGCCGTCCGAAGAGCGGGCCGAGGGTGTGGTAGGCCTGCTGGATGGTAGGTTGCAGGTTGCCGGTATGGACGAATGCGACGGCGGCCATCAAAATCATGGCCGAGTTGATGAGCCATGCTCCGTTCATGGCGACGAAGACGTCGATCAGCTCGTAGCGCAGGAAGCGGCTGAGAATGAAACGGCGTGGAAGCTGGGTTGGTTGGTTACGTGCTTCCAGGTTTTCCAGTGTCTCGCTGGCAGGCAGCGCGGAGCCAGTGAGTTCCTTGAGGCGGGGCTGAACCAACGCGGAGTGTAGATAGACGACGTGCGGCATGACGGTGGCACCCAGCATGGCGACCGCGGCGTAGATGCTGTTGTGGAAGTTCTGCGAGGAAGAGTGGTCGAGCGTGGGTAGCAAAGTATAGATGGTGGCGAGCTTCCAGTCCGGGTGGACGAGGAAGACCTCGAAGGCATAGGAAACGCCGATGATGGCGACGAAGCCCATGATGGCCCGCTCCAGCCAGCGGAAGCCGGCGAGGTCGAGCGCGAGAATGGCGAAGACAAGCACGGTGGAGACGCAGGCGGCTACCAGGAGCGTCTCCCTGGGGCTGAAGCCGTGTGCGGCCAGCAGTGGACCGAAGAGCAGATCGAGGCCGATGGCCGCGCCCAGAAACTCGGCGAGATCGGTGGCGATGGCTGCGATCTCGGCGGCGATCCATAGGCCGAGGGTGGTGAGCGAGGAGAAGTGCTTGCGGCAGTTCTGCGGGAGGGTGAGTCCGGTGACGATTCCCAGCTTGGCCGCCAGGTACTGGATGAGCATGGCCATGGCGTTGGACCAGAGCAGTACCCATAGCAGGCGATAGCCAAACTGCGTGCCGCCGAGGATGTTGGTGGCGAAGTTGCCCGGATCGATATAGGCGACAGATGCGACGAAGGCCGGGCCGAAGTAGGACCACATCTCGGTGCGGCTAAGGTTGGAGAAGAAGCCTCTGCGGGGAGGGATTGAGTTCGCACCCATGGTACTTTCGCCAGTTGGGCCGGCGGGCGATTCCGGTATTACGGAAGCCGCGGGGCCCATTTGCATTGGCGAACGATCCGGCATTCTTCTCCTGCGCAGGGAACCGAGGATGCAGACGGAGAGACCCACGCCTGACAAAAATTAGGTTAGCCTACAAATTAGGTATACCTAACTACAGGAAATGAGTCAAACTGGAGATAGGTGGGAGAGCGGAACATGTCGGCAGGACGACGGACGAACGGCAACAGCGAATCGGTGGACAACTACTTGAAGGCCATCCTGTCGCTGGGTGGGGCTGAGGAGGCCCGGGTGACGATCAAGGCGCTGGCTGACCGGCTGAGCGTGGCGCCTGCCTCGGTGACGAATATGCTGCAGAAGCTGGCTGTATTGCCGACGCCGCCGGTGGAGTATGAGCGGCATCGCGGAGTGCGGCTATCGTCTGCTGGACGGAAGCGCGCGCTGGAGGTGGTGCGGCATCACCGGCTGATCGAGACGTTTCTGTACGAGGTGCTGGATTATCCGCTGGACGAGCTGCATGAGGAGGCGGAGCGGCTGGAGCACTTCATCTCGGAGCGGTTTGAGCAGAGGATCGCGGCCAAGCTTGGGCACCCCAGGATCGATCCACATGGCCACTCGATTCCGACGATCGAAGGAGAGATGCCGGAGGGGGAGAGGCCGGAGCGGGAGTCCATGCTACTGGCGGATGTGGTGGAGGACGGGACGTTTGCAATCGACAGCATCTGCGACCGGGATGCGGACAACCTGAAGTTGATCGAGGCCTGCGGCATCGCACCGGGTGCGCGACTGCGGGTGAGGAAGAAC
>CAIZFH010000174.1 GCA_903932155.1 uncultured Granulicella sp.
CAGCAGCGCCAGCGGGATGTCGGAGTAGCCGTTCAAGTGCGCCAGATAACTCACGCTGTAGCTGGAAGCGTACACCGCCAGCAACTCGCCAGGAGGCATTCGCTCCGCCAGCTTCGAGCTGCGCGCCAGCAGCGCCAGCAACGCCATCAGCAATAGGAGAAGTGCCGTAGCGACCACCGCGAAGTGACCATACAAATTCAGCTGCAGCAGATGTCCCAGTGTGGCCCCAAAGAATCCGCGGCGAATCAATCCTGTGCTGTAGTCCAACTGGGCCTGAGTGTAGGCCCACGCATTCGGCTCGCGAATCCCTTTGGCGACGGCAACGATTCCCAACCCCACCGCAGTCCAGATCCAGAAGCGTTGTCCAGAAAGAGCCAATGCTGCCTTCGACGCTGTCGATTCGCAGCCGGCATCGCCGTCCGGGCAATCATCGCAAACTGTATGCCTCTCGTTCATCCTCTCCTTTGCATGCACAAGGGATCGCCTGCGCCGAACCGGTCCGTTGCAACCCATCGTAATAGTATCGCCCTACTCGGGTGTCGGCGAGACCCCATGCTATGATCCACCTAGTTTTGCCAGCCCTATATGTCTGACTCCAAGTCGTCACTTAAGTCGACTCCCACTCTCGACCGTATTCGTGAGTGGATTGCTCTGGTTCGTCTCTCCCTGGCGGACGCAGGCAACCGCGACTTTTCCGATCTGCAGGCTGCCTATCTCCAGCACAACCAAATCGCGCAAAATTATCTCGGCCGCCCTCTCTCCGCCTGCAAGGTGATTGAAATCGGCTATGGAGCCCGTCCCAACCGGCTCATATGGTTCTTAGGTCAGGGCGTAGACATCACCGGAATCGACCTGGATCAACCCATCCTGCGAGGTACTCCCGCGGAGTTCTTCGCCGTCTATCGCAGGAACGGCTGGGAGCGCGCAATCAAGACCGTCGCCCGCTGGTTCATCAACGAGCGCAATCTCCGCCGGGCATTGCTTGCCGAACTCTCCCATCAACGCAACACGCCCCTGAAACTCCCGCCCGAGCGCCTAACCGTAGGCGACGCCGCAAGCGAGGACTTCTGGACCCAGCATCGCGGAGTTAATTACATATTTTCCGAGGACGTCTTTGAGCACATCCCCCCCGGCTCCCTCGATCGCATTCTTCCCCTCATAGCTGCCAGCATGGACCCCGAGGGCGTTGTCTTCGTCAAACCAATGGTCTACACCGGCATCTGCGGTGGCCATCACGTCGAGTGGTATCCCCACACCCTGAATCAACCCATCGAACGACGCACCGAACCATGGGAACACTTGCGCAAGAATCGCCATCCAGCCAATACCTATCTCAACAAACTCACCCTCGCCGACTATCGCTCACTCTTCTCCATGCACTTCGACATCCTCGAAGAGACCTGTGTCCGCCCCAACCTCGGAAGTCAGTTCATGACGCCCGATATTCGTCTCGAGTTGAGCCAGTATCCCGACGAGGAACTCTTTTCCAATGGAGTGGTCTTCCTGCTGCGCCCCCGTCGCAACTCGCCCAGCTCACAGAAATGAATTCTCACGCCTGCCGATCTGCCCGCCGATCCTACCCAACAAGTTCTCTGAACTTTGCGGAGTGTCGCCATCAGCGACGTGAGAGACGATACTGGTAGGAGAGCGCACACCATGTCCCAGCCACACAACAATAAGCCCGCGGAGCAGGACTACACCAGCAGCGAGAATGCACCCGTCCAACTGTCGAATCCGACCTCCGCACCCGCTGTGCCCAGTCTCTTTCCCGGTCGCCAGTGGCAACAGGTGCTGGCGCGCGATGCCACAGCCGACGGCCAGTTCTTCTATGCTGTCCAATCGACCGGAATCTACTGCCGCCCAACCTGTCCTAGCCGCCGCCCCACGCGCAGAAACGTACGCTTCTTCTCCACCGCAGCCGCCGCGGAGCAAGCCGGATTTCGTGCCTGCAAGCGCTGTCAACCGGACCACGCCACTCCGCGGCCCGACCCTCAGGCCGCCATCATCGCCGCCGCCAGCGAGTATCTCACCGAACATGCCTCCGAACGCACCCGTCTGGCCGACCTGGCCAAAGCTACGGGAGTTGGCCGTCTCACGCTGCTGCGCGGATTCCGCCGTGTTCTCGGCGTTAGTCCCGGCGAGTTCGCCCGTGCTCAGCGAGTCGCCCGTTTCAAAGACACGCTGCGCCCCAGCGCATCCACCACGCCGCCTGCTTCCTCCAGCAACAAGCCCCCCGCCAAGCGAATCACAGACGCCATCTACGAAGCAGGCTTCGGCTCCTCCAGCCGCCTCTACGAGTCCAGTAACGACTCCCTGGGAATGACCCCGCGCACGCTGCGCGCTGGCGGTGCCGGCCTGCTCATCCGCTATACCACCTCCCCCAGTCCACTCGGCCGGATGCTGGCCGCCGCTACCGATGCCGGCATCTGCGCCATCCTCTTCGGCCGCCACGACGCGGAGCTGCTCGCCGATCTCCGCCAGCGCTTCCACAAGGCGCAGCTCGTCCCTGCCAAGGGCAACACAGGCTGGCTCGCCGCCGCTCTCGCCTTCGTCCTCAGCCAGACCACCGAACACCCCCTGGCTGCCACCTTCCCACTCGACGTTCGCGCCACTGCCTTCCAACAACGTGTATGGCGGGCGTTGCAACAGGTTCCGCGCGGACAGACGCGCAGCTACTCCGCCCTCGCCCGCGATCTGGGCAAGCCTACAGCCGCACGCGCCGTCGCCGCCGCCTGTGCCGCCAACCCCGTCGCCCTCGCCGTCCCATGCCACCGCGCCGTGGGTGCCAACGGCAGCCTCACCGGCTACCGATGGGGCCTCCAGCGCAAACAAAAGATCCTCGCCGCCGAAGCCAGCACGTAAAATCCATGGTCATTTGCAAATGTGTAGGATGAGTCGTCATTTATGTCGCCGGGTGCCCCATCCTTTCGCGCCTCTACGAAAGGGTGGGTTGCCCTTTGGTTTGTCATCCCCCCACGAGTCGTCATTCTGACTCGTAGAGTCAGAATCTCTGTCGTTGTCCTTCGGATTTCGGGTGCCCCATATCTCGATTTTGAGATGTGGGCATCGCGAATGCGCGATCGTCTTTCCCTGTTTCCTATTCACAGTTCCCTGTCATGCTTGACACCCAGCGTATAATTAAACCTAGGGTGAGACAGAATCCACCAGCCTCAGGCTTGTGTCTCCCCAAAGCTCCAAAGAAACCATAACTCTAGCGTTTTGTTGATTCTGCAAAACATCCCCTTTGTTTTCAAGATCTTGAAAATTGACTAAATCGTAACTGGTTTGTTTGGAAGATCATGCACCAATCGATACCCGGGGGGGGTACTCCATGCCGACACCAATTCCAAACCTCAGTCGCGACCATACTTGCCAGCATTACCAACCTCCAACTAGCAACCTGCAACCTGGTTCCCTGCCCTCCCTACAGGCCGTCGCCGCCTCAAACCAACAACCGACAACCCGTAACTGGCAACCAGCAACTCCCTGTAAAGTAATCCAATGGAAGTTGCACCCCAAGGGTTCGAGTCCGCGCCAATCGACCCGCGCGCGCTCTACCGGCGCATCACCCGCCGCCTCATCCCGTACATGTTCGTGCTCTACATCGCGGCCTATGTGGACCGCGTCAACGTCGGCTTTGCGGCCATGGACATCCAGCGCCAACTGCACTTCAGCAACACGGTCTATGGCACTGGCGCGGGCATCTTCTTCCTCGGCTACGCGCTCTGCGATCTGCCCAGCACCCTGCTCCTGCGCCGCGTCGGCACGCGCCTCTGGATCGCCCGCATCATGATCTCCTGGGGCTTCATATCCGCCAGTATGGTGTTCATTACAACGCCGCACTCCTTCTATCTGCTGCGCCTGCTGCTGGGCGTCGCCGAGGCAGGATTTGTGCCGGGGATGCTGCTCTACCTCACCTTCTGGTTCCCCTCGCACGAGCGGGCGCGCGCCGTCGCCAAGTTTATGACCGCAACCTCGCTGGCCGGCGTGGTCGGTGCGCCTCTCTCCAGCGCCCTGCTCAAGCTCGACGGCTTCCACGGATTCAGCGGATGGCAATGGCTCTTCCTGATGGAAGGTGTACCCACGGTTCTGCTCGGCGTCTCTGTGCTCTTCATTCTTAAAGACTCGCCCGATAAAGTCTCTTGGTTGTCGCCCGTCGAGAAAGGTTGGCTCAAGAGCGAACTTGCGCGCGACCAGGCCCGCTATGGAGCAACCGTGCATCACCGTCTGCTGGACGCCTTCCGCATGCCCGCTGTGTGGTTACTCGCCGGTGTCTACATCGTCATTCAAATCGGCGTCTACATCGTCAATCTGTGGATGCCTCTGATCCTCAGCAGCCTCTCGCAGAAGGGTGCCGCGGCCGCCAGTGCAAGCCTCATCGCGCGCTATGCAACAGTGCCGTATCTGCTGGCGGCCATCTTCACCGTCATCATCGGGCGCACCTCCGACCGCATGAACGAACGCCGCTGGCACCTCGCCGGATGCATGACGCTGGCCGCCATGGGCTTCGTATGGGCCGCGCGCGCAGACAACATACCCGTCGCGTTAGTTGCCATGTCGCTGGTCGCCATTGGCCTGTGGAGCACCATGGGCCCGTTCTGGGCGCTAACCACGCGCATGGTGGGAGGCGCGGCCGCCGCCGGAGCGGTCGCCACCATCACCACCATCGGCGGCTTCGGAGGATTCCTCGGTCCGTACCTCACCGGCCTCCTGCGCGACCTCACTCACAGCTTCGCCGGTGGACTCTACGCCATCGGCGCGCTCGCCATCGGCGCCGCGCTCCTCGCCCTCACCGCCCCATCCGGCTCCAGGCCTGAGCTACAGAAATGAACTTCCTCAAAGAGGAACTACATGTTCACGCAGACTACTCACGCGCCCATGCATCCACCGATACAAACCGCATTGCCGTCGTACGCGCCAAAAGCAGCCGATCCACCGCCCGAACCGTGTCCATCCGCGCCGCGCCCATCGCGCGATGTCCGCCATCGTGCAGCAAAAGATTCGATCCGCGACCGCGCCGCCGGTTCTTCGCAATCCCCTTGTCCAGATTGGCCAGAATCCCATCCACGCCAATGGGATTCCAGTCGTACCCGGTCACATTCCACATCACCGGAGTCAGCCCCAGCTCCCGCGCCGCGCGCAACACATAAGGCCGCCGCGCACCAAAAGGAGGTCGAAAGAACTTCACTGCACCTCCGGTAACGTCTTCCAGTACGGCGTTGCAATCGGCCAGTTCCTGTCGTATCCGCGCCGCGCTTTGCGTCGACATCCTCGGATGGCTCATCGTGTGGTTGCCCAGAACGTGCCCCGCCGCAACCACCTCACGCACTATCTCCGGCCTTGCATGAGCAAAATCGCCCATCGCAAAAAATGTAGCAGCAACGCCGTGCCGTGCCAGCACCTCCAGCAACTGCAATGTCGCCGCATCGTTCGGCCCATCGTCGAATGTCAAAGCAATCTCGTCGCCGTCGTCACCCGCAATCAGCGTCCGCCCGAAGATCTGCGACGTTGGCCACAGAGACGCATACGCGCAACCGCTCACAGCCAGCCCCAGCGCCGCCGCTCCCGCCGTAACCGTAGCAATAGCTCCCGGCATGTTCTACTTCTTCCCTGCCGCTGCACTGGACTTCAGCAACGCAAAGACCTCCTCCGCATGTCCCGCCGGAGTCACCTTTGGAAAGATATGCAGCAGACGTTGTCCTTTACCCGTGTCCGGTGCAATCACATAAGTCGTGCGCTCGACACCAGTCACCGGCTTGCCGTACATCGTCTTCTGCTTCAGCAGGTCGAGTCGCTTGATCAGCACCATATCCGGGTCGGCCAACAGGTCGTACGGCAATTCGTACTTGTCTTTAAATTTCTTCTGCTTCGCCACCGTGTCGCGCGAGATGCCCAGCACCACGATCCCAGCCTTCTTGAACTTGGCAAAGATGTCGCGGAACCCGCACGACTCCAGCGTGCAGCCCGGCGTATCGGCCCGCGGATAGAAGAACAGCACCACCGGCTTCGCCGCAAAATCGCTAAGCGAGACGTTCACCCCGTCCTGGTTCTGCAACGTAAAATCTTCCACTACATCGCCAGCCTGCATCTGCATCCTCCTTACGAAATGGTGATCTCAGCTCGCCGCAAGCGCCGCCAGCGTCTTTTCCAGCGAGGCCGAATCTTCCACATTCAGTGCCGCCGCAGCGTCCTTGCCCTGAATCTGCTTCAACAGTCCGCTCAGCACGCGTCCCGGCCCTACTTCGATGAACTGCATCGAGCCCTGTGCAGCCAGCAGCTCGATGCATTCCACCCAGCGCACCGCCGCGGTCACCTGAGCAACCAGCGCCTCGCGCGCTGCACTGCCAGTCGTAATCAATGTCGCGCTCACATTCGCGGCCACCGGAAACACCGGATCGCGGAACTCAAGCTCCGCCAGGTCCTTCGCCAACGACTCCTGCGCCGGCTGCATCAGCTTGCAGTGGAAGGGTGCGCTCACCGGCAGCATCACCGCGCGCTTCGCTCCGGCCTGCTTGCACAACTCCGCTGCGCGTTCCACCGCCGCTGTGGCACCGGAGATCACCGTCTGCGCCGGAGAATTGAGGTTCGCCGCAGAGACCACGGCGCTTCCCGGTACGAAATTCAAGGACGCCGGATCGCCGGGCAGCGGAGTCAGCTTGTCCTCCACCTGCTCGCAGATCACGCGAATCAGCTCCGGATCCAGCCCCAGGATCGCAGCCATCGCTCCCTCGCCCGCCGGAACCGCCTGCTGCATGTACCGTCCGCGCAGCCGCACCGCGCGCACCGCATCGGCAAAGCTCAGCGTGCCCGCAGCCACATGCGCCGAGTACTCGCCCAAGGAGTGTCCCGCGGTCAGCTTCGGCGCGAAGCCAAGCGCCTCCGTCAGCACACGCGCCGCAGCGGTAGAGACTGTCAGGATCGCTGGCTGGGTGTGCTCGGTCAGCCGCAGCGTCTCCTCCGGACCGTCGAAGATGATCTGCGACAGCGCGAATCCCAGCGCCTCGTCAGCCTCCTCGAAGACCGCGCGCGCGGCGGCAAAGTTGTCGTAGAGATCGCGGCCCATGCCAACGGACTGCGAACCCTGGCCAGGGAAAAGGAAGGCGATTGTGGGTTGTTGAGGCATCCGAACCATCTTAACCCATGCGCGACAGGCAGACCGCACACCGCCCCCGGTGATACACTTATATTTCAATATTCGAGGTCATTCAGAGTTCCCGATGCTTATTCTTCTGGTTGTAATTCACGTCATTATCTGCCTGTTCCTGATCGGTGTTGTTCTGCTGCAGCAGGGCAAGTCTGCCGATCTCGCTGGCGCATTCGGCGGTCAGGGATCGCAGACGGCATTTGGCCCTCGCGGAGCCGCCAACCTGCTCACCAAGCTCACCACATGGGGCGCGATCCTCTTTATGGTCATCTCCATCTCGCTCACCGTGATGCTCTCGCGCACCAGCGCCGACCACTCTGTCCTATCCGGGACGCCGACCCAGCAATCCGCACCGAAGAAGTAGGCCGTTCCCCGCACTGTGCTCTTCGCAGGTTCCCCATGATCCACGAGATCCTTCCCGTCGGCGCGCTTCAGTGCAACTGCTCCATCCTCGGCGATGAGACCTCCTGCGAGGCCATCGTGGTTGATCCCGGAGACGAGATTCCGCGCATCATGGCCGCCCTCGCCCGGCACAATCTCACCGTTAAGCAGATCCTCATCACCCACGCGCACATCGACCACATCGCCGGCGCTGCGCGTCTTCAGGCACTCACCGGCGCACCCATCCTTTACAACCAGAACGACCTGCCGCTGGTAAAGATGATGGCTGTCCAGGCCGGATGGCTGGGAGTGGAGACACCTGAGGTCCGTCCGCCAGACGACACCCTCGACGACGGCAAAGCCATCGCCATCGCTGGACTCACGGGCAACATCCTGCATACCCCAGGCCACACCCAAGGCAGTGTCTGCCTCTACCTACCAACACAGAACCTGCTGTTGGCTGGCGACACACTCTTCGCTGGCTCCGTCGGACGCACCGACCTGCCAGGCGGCGACGGCTCAACCCTTCTCCGCTCCATCCACAGCAAACTGCTCCCACTGCCCGATGAGACTATTGTTCTTCCCGGTCACGGTCCAAAGACAACTATTGGCGAGGAACGCGATACCAACCCATTCCTGCTATAATTATTTTATATACAGCTATTTAAATCAATTACAGAATGTAATAAAGTAACAATTTGGACGCTGTAGTAATTATTTATATTCATGCAGAACTTGAGCATTTCCACAGGTGGAAATCTCAGTCAATGGCTCGCTGAATGCTTACCTCAAAGTCGGCAGCAGGGCCAATCAAGCTGACCACAACGCGACCGACCTCACCCATCCCATAAAACGATCCCGGGTGCACAATCACCCCCCGTTCACGGGCTAGCCGCTCGGCACACTCCGTCTCGCCGACGCAGCCGGGCAAGCTCAGCACCGCGCTCCATCCAGCATCCACATGCATCACTTGTAGCCGTCCCGGCAACTCCTCCTCGATGTGCTGTAGCGTGGCAAGGTTCCCTCGCGCGCGTTCCCGGATCTGCTCCTGGATTGCTTCCCTCCGGGCCAGCCAAGACGGCATTGCCAACTGTACCGGCGCATTCATGGATAGAAATGTGTCGGCGACGATCTCCAGCCTCGCCAGCGCCTCGGTCCGCTCGGGCTCCGGTCCCAGGGCGGCAATCCATGCCGCCTTCATCTGCGGGAGCCCGGCGATCTTACTGAGGCCGCTGAGAACGAAGGTAAGCGCAGGATGCGCACCGCAGGCAAAGCTGCGCGGCGATGGCATCAATTTGCGCAGCGGGAAGTCGAGGAAGACCTCGTCCACAATCAGCGCAATCCCATGGTGCACGCAGATCGCCTCCAGCCGTTCCCGCTCGCCCGCGTCGGTCCAGTGGCCTGTGGGATTGTTGGGATGCACCACCAGTATGGCCCGCGTTCTCGGTGTGATCGCACGCTCCAGCTCACTGAAGTCGATGCACCAGCCATGGTCGTAAAACAGAGGATAAGGGCGCAGGTGCACGTCGTCCAGATCGGCCAGAAAGTCGAAGAGCGGGTAACTGGGCTGTGCTACCAACACTTCGTCTCCAGCGTTACACAGCAGGCGAAACAGAAAGCTATAGCTCTCGCTGGTGCTGGTGGTCAGGATTAGATCATCCACCGAAACGCACGCATCATGTCCCAGATAGTAGTCCGCAACTGCCTTGCGTGCGCTCGCCAGGCCACGCGGATCGGGATCATAGACCAGCGCCCGCGAATCACGTAGCGGACTGAGCAGCGCTTCTGCGTCGTAATGGAAGCCGCAACGTGTCGGGTTGGATAGCGTCAGGTCGTACAGCCGTTGCCCCGAATTTCGCGCCTCGCGCACGGCAGCGGCGTAGCTGCTCTCGGCAGAGTCCCATGCAGTACGTGTGGAGAATCGGCTCACATATTCCATGGTAGGGCATCAATGTCCCCGCCTGCGCGCTCATGTCAATTTCCGTGCATCGGTGGAATCTGCAGAAACTCTTGCACCGCAAGCGCTCGTGGTGTAAAGCGGGCCTCCAGAATCGCGCCTTTGAAGTGGTCCTGCAGATTGGCCCGCGCGCCGGCCGAGGAGTGGCCAGCCGACTGCGGCGTCAGCGTCAGCGCAGCCTCGCCCTGCTCTTCGTCGCCAACGTAGTTCTTCAGGGTCGTGCCGTCGTACACCGCCGTCACTCGATACCACTGGCCCAGCGGATGCAATTTGTCGCAGTTCAACAGCGTGGCACCGTGCCCCGCCGATGTGGCAAAGCTGTCCAGGCACCACTGGCCTTTCACAATTCGTATCTCGAAGAGCATACGGTCGTTCGTATCCTGGCCTGCTACCGGGTCCCGCGCCTGAAGATGGAAGACGCGCTGTGCCGCCGCGCCATCCGCGTCCGGTCGGAAAATCATCTCCCAGGTCCATGTCACCGCCCCGGCCAACGGATGCACATCAACCTGTAACGCATCGTCCACACCGTTGAAGGCCACCGCGTTGCCGTATTCCGTCGCAATAACCTGAGGATGGCCAAGCACATGCGTCGCATGGCCACCAAGTGCCGCAGTCTGGTCGAACCGCCAGAGCTCCTGCGCCCTCGCCGACAGAGCGCACACGGTCCCCAGCACAAGAGCGAGTGTTCCCCTCTGGATGGTCCGCGCACTCTCCCCGATCATTCTGCTCAAGCCGGGACAGCCATCCGTGCCTGTCGTGCGCTCTCAATGCCATCCAGCGTCGCCCACAGCGCGCGCGCCGCGTCTTCGCCCGCCGTCAGTGCAGCCTCGGTCTGTTCTGGGTGTGCGGCAAGTTCCGCCGCCAACGCAATGCGCCATACTTGCGCATGATACACATCCGCCGTCGTATGCACGGTGAAGTAGCGCCGTGCTGCTGCATCCGCGCCGTAGTGCTGCTCCAGTCCCTCGGCCTTGGTCTTCGCAATCGCAGGCACGCGCGACTCATAGGCATAGAGTGTGACCAGTGCGGAAGCGGGCGATGCCTGCATGGCAGCTCGGAATTGCCGCAGCAGGAACTGCGTCTGCGGCCCTAGTTCTCTCGCGCGCACATCAGCCTCCTGCGCGCCCATTCCGGTGGCGAAATCCATCCACAAATCGCTGTGCGGTCGGCCATCGTGCTGGCCCTCTTCGTCGGCCAGGTTGCCAAGTACCACGCGGCGCAGCTTGCCATCCGGCAGTTGCGAGTGCAGCGCGCTCAAATAGGTGGGAAACGCCGATACATGGTGCCAGTACTCCGAGGCATACTCACGCAAGTCCTCGCGCGTCAGCTCACCATTCGACCAGGCTTGATAGAAGAGATGCTGCAACAAGTCATAGCGGTCGAGGCGCCCATCGAGGGCCTGAAAGAAAACGGCGGAAGATTCAGTCATGGAAGTTCTCCGTCTTTGAATTTATGGGGGGCCTGTTACCCCCGATTGTAACGGAGAAAGTATAACGACGCGCGAACCACCTGCCAGACCGGAACGGTCCACGCCACAAACAACCCGTCTCTATTTGTTGGACGGAACCCTATAGATGCGGTGAAAAGTCCGTCAATTGCAGGAAAGTCGATTCAACCGACTCCACCAGCTTGCCATTCACCTCACTGGCAGCACTCACCTGCTTCCACTCCGGGTCGTCGTGGAACGCGGCCCAATTGGCCGTAGCCGCCGCGCGGCTGGGATGGCGCAGCACGTAGAACAGCGTCTTGCCCACCAGAGGAGCATCAGTCGGCGTCCAGTAGGCCACGCTATGGATACCATGGCGATTGAAGATCGTCCTCGTATGGTTGCGAAAGCGTGCAAGCAGATCGTTCAGCTTGCCTTCATAGGTGTGATACACACGCAGCTCATACACCACGCCCGTGCTGGAGCTCGCGCTGGCTTTGTCGCCGGTCTGCGCCAGTACCTCCACCCCGGCCATCGCGGACACCATCGCGCCCGCGCCCATTCCCTTCAATACTGTTCGTCTCATCATAAAGCGATATTCTAAACCCACATTCGCAACCTACGAATCCCTTTCCTAATCGCTACCCCTTGCGTTATCTTAATTTCTTCCCGGCCCAAATCCGTCTGAACGTTCGATCCTGGAGCAACTATGAAGGTCCTCGGCTTTATTCTGCTGGTTTTTGTGCTCGCCGGAATTATTATCTATATTGTCGGCACACGCCTCCCTGTCAACCACTCCGTATCTGTGACCGGAGACATCGCTGCCCCGCCAGACAAGGTCTTCGCGCTCATTGCGAATGTCGCAAACGGCGTAGTCTGGCGCCCCGCAGTGAAATCTGTCACCATGCTCCCACCCGACCAGGGCCGCGACCATTGGCTCGAATCTCTCGGTCATGGCCAGACCATGACCTTCGTCGCCATACGTACACAGCCGCCCACGCGGCGCGACGTTCGGCTGGATGATCCGAATGCTTCCTACGGCGGCACCTGGACATACGAACTTTCTCCCGGCCCGTTGCCAGATACAACTACACTTCGCATCACGGAAACCGGCTTCATCAAGCCGCCAATCTATCGCTTCGTGATGGCACACGTCTTCGGCCCAACCCGCAACCTCGACCAGTACATGAAAGACATTCAAACCGCCGCCGCCAAACCATAGCGTTAGCGCGCCGGTCGCCGCGTACCTCCCCAGTAAATTGCCATCCCCGCCAAGTTCAGTATCAAAGCAGTCCCCGCCACCTTCGCAGCGAACAGCCACTTGCTGACCACATCCACGATCGGGACGACAAGGAATCCCATCGCCAGCAGCGTGACCACAAGCCCGCTGAAAGCAGCTATCTTCAGCCACAGCCCCGCCCGAACACCAAACCGGTCGCCGATTAGCAGGGGGATAGCGAACAGCATGAGGTAGTAAATTCCGTAGCCGACGTTGGCGACGGAGTTGATCACTTGGAACGCCTCCTGCGCTCCGGTTCCGTAGGTTGCCAACAAACCCATCCCAATTGCCAGCAACACAATAACGGCGATGGACCGTGTCGGTGTCTGCCAGCGCGGATCAAGACGCGTGAACCATGCTGGAATCATCTTGTCCCAGCCTGCCACCATTGGTAGCCGGCTCGTCTCGGCTACGATTACAGAGTATTGCGCCACCAACGCGACCGCCAGCACTAGTATGGTTGCCCGACCAAGCATCAACCCCCAGTTGATGCACAGCGGTTCCAGTGCCACTGTCGAACGCTGCGGCCAGAATCTGTGGAATCGGTCCTGTAAGATCGACCTTCGCGGCTGGAATGTACGCCAGCATCGAGCCCGTCATCAGAATATAAATCACCGCTATGATCGGTGCCGCGATCCACGCTGAGCGCATGATGGCGCGACCAGGGTTGCGCGTCTCGCCCGCAAAGATCGCGACTTGTTCCAACCCGGATAGTGCGTTAAAGGCAATCTTGGAGAACAGGTTCATGCTCATCAGGGTCAGTGTCGGCATGGCCAGACTGAAAGGCGCCTGCGGATTCACATGTGGATGAATTGCGCTGGCATTAGGATGGACAAATAAAAGCCCCATCAGCAACACTGTCACCAGCACCGTAACCACCGTGCCAAAGTGCGACACCCACCTGCCAATGCCGAACCCCGGAAGGTTCACAAAGAGAATGACGAGGAACAACGCAATCGTCAGTCCAGCTATCAGCGGGTGGTTGTCCTCTATCCAGGCCGCCCGCGGTCCCAATCCATAGCTGATGCTGGTCGCCGTAAGGATCCCAACGTTCGACACTGCGAGCAACGCCCACACTCCGAAGTTCCACGCACTTATGAAACCGGCAAACGGCCCCAATGCGAACTTCGTCCACTGATAGACGCCGCCTTCGAGCGGCCACACCTGGGCGCACCAACCTGTCACCGCAGCCAGCGGCACAAACATGGTCAGAAGCGCTGCCATCCAGAACCAGAGGTGCGTCCCGCCCTGCCTGGCCGCAATCCCAGCCCAAGGGACCCCCACCACCAGCAGGATCTGCATCGGCACCAGGTCGCGCAGGCCCAGCGTCCGCCACAGCGTGTGGCTCTGAACCGGCCCATCGTTCGACACCTGACCGATGCCCTCCGCTGCTAATTCTTCTGCGCTATTGTTCAAGCCGTAGCTCCGTCGTGAATTGGCGAAACTTCAGACCCACTCTGTCCACCGCAATTCTGTTCACTGCATGCAACTTACTCTAAAACAGTACACTGAACCACAGCCTCCATGAACCTTTACGCCGTTACGCTCGCCGTCATCGTCCTCACCCTGCTCACCGTCTCGCTCACCCGCCTGGGCAAGGTGCACACCCGCGCAGATTATCTGATCGCCGGTCGCTCGCTGCCCGCCTTCGTCCTGGTATTCACACTGCTCAGTTCCTGGATCGGCTCCGGCTCACTGCTTGGCGGCGCGGAGAACGCCTATCGCCACGGTTTCGCGGCCCTGTGGCAAGCTGCTGGAGGATGGGCTGGACTGGCCCTGATTTACTTCATAGCGCCACGCGCACGCCGTTTCGCACAGTACACTATTCCCGATCTGTTGGAAACGCGTTACAACCAGACCGCGCGCGTACTCGGCGTAATAGCCATCCTCTTCACTTACACCGCCATCACCAGCTACCAGTTCATTGGTGGCGGAGACATCCTCCACCTCATCTTCCCCAGCTCCATCTCCGCCATTCACGGACGCTATCTCATCGCCGTGTTTGTCATACTTTTCACCGCCATCGCAGGAATGTCGTCGGTCGCCTATATGGATGTCGCCATCGGACTGCTTGCCACCTTCACGCTCTGCGCCGCGCTTCCCGTCCTGTTACACAACTTCGGTGGATGGTCCGCCGTCCGCGCCGGCCTGCCCGCAACCCACTTCCAGATCTTCGGTGACCTTCACCCCTTCAACAGCTACGTCGGCCCCAATCTGCTTCCCGACGGCACGCACGAGCGCATCTCCTCCGCCCTGGAGATCTTCCTGCCCACCTGCCTGCTTATGCTCGGCAACCAGTCCATGTACCAGAAGTTCTTCTCCGCTCGTTCGGAGAAGGACGCCACGCGCGCCGTCACCGGATGGATCGTAGGCACCATAATCCTGGAAATCGTCATCGTTGCCCTCGCCGTCGTAGGCTCTGCTATCTTCCCCACCGGCGAGGTCCACGAACATCCCCGCGAGATCCTCGCCTACACCGGCCTTCACGCCTTCATCGGATCGAGGCCACTCATACTGCTTGGTGCGCTGCTGGTCGGCGCCATCTTTGCCAAAATCGTCTCCACAGCCAACAACTATCTCTTCTCGCCCGCCGCCAACCTGGTCAATGACCTCTTTGTGCGCTACATCAAGACCAACGCGAGCAACAAGCAAGTCCTACTCGTCTCGCGCCTGATGGTCGTTTTTCTCGGCCTGTGGGCGCTCTACCAAGGCTTGCACACCGAATCCATCCTTAAGAAAGCCCTCTACGCCTACACCATCTACTCCGCCGCGCTCACGCCCGTCATCCTCGCCGCCTTCTACTGGCGTCGCGCCACAGCCAGTGCCGCCGTCGCCTCCATCTTTACCGGGACCTTTGTGACTATCACATGGGACAGCGCGTTCGTTCACGCCCACATTCCCGCTATTATTGCGGACCGCGACGCCATCTTCCCCGCGCTTCTCGCATCGATGCTTTGTCTTATCGTCGTCAGCTTGCTTACGCCGCGCCCCACGGAATCCCACTTGCGTGCGTTCGCAGAAGACGGACAAAGCTCATAGCTGAATCTGTAACATGCTGCACTGGTTGCTTCACTGATTCGTCGGCAGTTACTCTCACAGTGGTATATCTGCTTGTAGTGCGCAGAATCTAAGTCTGCCAAAGGAGCGCGATGCCACGATCACGCCGCGAGTTTCTCACAGATGGTTCCTTGGGATTGATGAGTGTTGCAATCGCTGCCAGCTCAGGTTGCTCCACCAAGCCGCCAGGCACTCCGCCTGCCTTTGGAACCTCACCACCGGTTGGCCCGGCCGTGTCGCCGCAGACCTTCTCCGAAGCGGAAAAGCTGATGCAGGTGGAGATGACACCAAAGGACATCGCCCAGGCCGCCGGAAACTGGCAGCAATCGCTGGCAGCTGTCTACGAGCGCCGTGTTGGCCCAAGGAAACTGCTCCTCGAAGAGTCCATCGCTCCCGCAACGGTTTGGAATCCAACGCTGCCTGGAACGGCGAGCGGTCCTGTAAAGGATGCATTTATCCTCCGCACCGCTCATGCGCCCGCACTCCCGGCAAACGAGGACGACATCGCGTTCGCGCCTGTCTCATGGCTCGCCGAGTGGATCAAGTCGCGGCAGCTCACCTCCGAGCGGTTGACCAATATCTACCTCCAACGGCTGGAGACCTTTGATCCCAAACTACACTGCGTCATTACCTTGACGCGCGATCATGCACTGCAACAGGCACGCGCTGCGGATAAGGAGATCGCAGCGGGCAAGTATCGCGGGCCGCTGCACGGCGTTCCCTGGGGAGCGAAAGACCTGCTCGATACAGCAGGCATTCCCACCACATACGGCGCTGAGCCGTATCGCAATCGCGTACCAGAGAAGAATGCCACAGTCACAGCACGGTTGAATGACGCTGGCGCGGTTCTGGTGGCCAAACTGAGCCTGGGGTCACTGGCGCTGAACGACATCTGGTTTGGCGGACAGACCAAAAATCCATGGCTCCTGGAAGAGGGTTCCTCGGGCTCCAGCGCCGGCCCCGGCGCTGCGGTGGCCGCGGGGCTGGTGGGTTTTGCCATCGGCAGCGAGACGCAAGGCAGCATTGTGAGCCCTTCGATGCGCTGCGGCGTCACCGGCCTGCGTCCCACCTACGGGCGTGTCCCGCGCACCGGAGCGATGACGCTGAGCTGGAGTTGCGACAAGCTTGGCGCCATGGCGCGCTCCGTCGAGGACACTATCCTGGTGCTACACGCCATCAGCGGTCCTGATCCGGCGGACGTGGCCAGCGTTCCCAGCAAGCTGGCATTCGATTCCTCCGCCGACGTTACCCGTCTGCGCGTCGGCTACATCCCCGCGTGGATGAAGACCGCTCCCGCTACCGACGTGGATCGCACCGCGCTCGATACCGTGAAGAAACTAGGCATGAAGCCAGTGGAAGTCTCGCTGCCGGACTGGCCCTACGATTCGCTGAATATCATCCTCTTCGCCGAAGCAGCGGCGGCGTTTGAAGAACTGACGCTGAGCCACAAGATCGACGAGCTGAAGATGCAGGTGCCCGATGCCTGGCCCAACACATTCCGCCAATCGCGCTTCCTTTCGGCCGTCGACTTCGTCCAGGCAGACCGCTTGCGGCGTAAGGTCGCAATGGAGATGGAAAGAATCTTCTCCGAGGTCGACCTTCTTCTCGTTCCCTCCCTGCGCGATGAGTTTCTGGTGATCACCAACTTCACCGGTCATCCATCGCTCACCCTGCGCGCTGGCTTCGTCGAAGTCTCCGAAGCACGCAGCGATTGGGCGCCCAACCCCAAGAACCCGCTGCCGAAGTTCGCTCCGCCTCGCCGCGTTCCCTACGGAGTAACCCTGGTGGGGCGGCTCTTCGAAGAAGGAACGCTGGCCGAGGCAGGCATCGCTTTGGAAGAGGCCTTCGGGGTCGCCACTGAGCGGCCCGCTGGTTTCTAACCACGCCCAGTCTCTGGGTACCCCCCCCTCCCCCATTTTCGTAAACCAATCAATACAAACGGAAAAGTATACCTACCGGTGGTATACGGCATATGGGGGGGTGGTATACGTAATTGATCGATCCGATCCAGGTTTCATGCCTTCTTTCTCTTTGAGCCCTATTTAAATTGTACGCGTCGGAACATAACTACTATGCCAACTATTTTTTGGAGAGAAGTGGTTTGAATAGTTGAAGTTGAGGGGATTTTAGAGGGTCGAGCCCCTTGACATGAGGATTTGCTGAGGATTTTGGGAAAAATGATATAACGGGTGATTCTGATATGGGACGAGGCGGATTCGTCGTCTCCCACCCTTTCGCATAGGACAGAGACGCGAAAGGATGGGGCACCCGAAGTTTTGCGGTGATTCAAAGGGTGAGCCACCCGCCTCCCGAAGTTTCGTATTGAGTCAAAGGGTAGGCCACCCGCCTCCCACCCTTCAGCGGCAGGGTGAGGCACCTACCAACTAAAGGACAACGACAGAGAGTCTGACTCTACGAGTCAGAATGACGACCCTCAACTACTTAGTCGCAGGAACAGATCAATCGACGCTGACTTCCGGCATCCACACTTTCACTCTACTTTCGATCACTCCGAGATTGGAGAGGCCTTTGAGCCGTTCTATCCACCGATAGGTCAGTTCGTGCCCCTTTGGCACGATGAGAAGCCCGACTCTGTTGCAAATATCCTGTTGAATAATCATGCCCACGGCAAGACCCGATACATCGCACGCTCTCGCCTGCATTGGCGTGGATGGGACCAAATCATCCAGGTACTGGAAGATGGCTGCATCGCAACCCTTCAAGCTGGCACGAACCCTACTGGCGGCCTCGGCAGGGTTAATGCCTCGGCCCAGATATTGCTCGAACGCCACACCTACCTGCAGCAGTTGAATGCCAAACTCGATGACTCGTTTTTCCTCGGAGTTCCTGGCATCGACATGGGGGTCGCGGTTATTTTGATTCAAGATGATCTGCGCAATCGCTTCCATCCGCGGGATGCGAGAGAGCATCTCCCAGGCCACGGCGGGATGTGCGTCAAACTTTATTTGATCCTCAGGACTAAGCGGATCGCCGGCATAGGCAGCGTTGATGAGCTCAGGAGGAAGCGTTACGCAACCCAACTGCGACAGCAGGGCGGCGATCTCTAACTGCCACACGGACTGCAAAGACATCCTGGCCGCGATGTGCTGGACGATACGGCGAAGCCGCATGGCACGTCCGAAGGCAGCCGGATTGCTGAAACTTAAGACCTCGGCCAATACATTCACCGACCCGCGAAGGGTTTGCTCCAGCAGCTCCTTCTCGGCGATCAGGAGACGATGCTGCTCGAACGCTGCCTCAATCGACTTCAGCAAATGTTCCCTGGAGCATGGTTTGGCTAGAAATCGGAATATGTTCCCCTCATTCACCGCGGCCATCGTAGTTTCGATATCCGAGTAGCCGGTCAAAACCATGCGCACGGTCGTCGGAGCAATCTCTTTAACCTTCGCCAGGAACTGGGCTCCATTCATTTGCGGCATTCGCATGTCTGAGATCACCACTGCATAGGGTCCGGATTCCGCGATGGCTGCGAGTCCATGTGCCCCTCCGACTGCCGTATCGGCAGGCACGTCGCGTCCCAGCATTCGCTTGTAGCCCTCCAGCACCGAGGGTTCGTCGTCGACGAAGAGTATCTTATGGGTCATGCTGGCCATCCATGTGAAGGTTGTTCGCGGCAGAGTTGCATCCAGAACTCCTGCCGCCCGGTTAGTCCGAGTCGATCCAGAAATGCCTGGTCGATTTGTGTATCCAGATGCTTGTAATCGGGATGCATTTGCGCATCGATGGCACTCGCCACATGCACAGCGGCGAGCGGAGAGAATTCCGTGACCGGGCTATCCGAGGGTTGGTGATTCCACGCCACTGCTTCAACTATCGAAGTTGGCAACCCCCAAATGCCCAGGAGGTAGGCCCCAACTTCCGCATGGGTGCAACCGTAGGCTTCGTGCTCTACAACGCATAGATTGGCTCCTGTAGAAGCCGCCAAGTCGACAATCCTGCGATACTCCCTGGAGTCGGCTGACGCCATGAGCAGTTTGCCAATATCGTGTAGCAGTCCAGCACTCTGATAAGCATCGAGATCGGCACCGGCGATGCCTTGGCTCCTAGCAATAATTTTGGAATACCTGCCTGTGGCAACGCTATGCTGCCACAGACGCTCAGCCTCCTGCGGGCCGAGCAGCTTTGGATCGAAAGCCGAGAATACGCCCAGCGATAGAACCATCGCCTGGATCGTGTCTAATCCCAGCAACTGTACAGCCCGCTTTGTCTCCGTGATCTGACCATACGCACCGTATGCCGCGGAGTTCGCCACCTGTAGCAGCTTTGCGGTCATCGCCATGTCCTGCGCAATGATCTCGCCAAGCCGGGATGCAGAAGGATCAGCAGAGCGTAGTTCGTTCTGAACCTGCTGATACAGCAACGGCAAACTGGGGATCGCTTTGATATGGGAGACAAAGGTCTTGAGCGAATCGTTCTGAAGCAACTCCGTCAGAGCCATTGTTCTGTTCAGAACAGACTTCAGTTGTTCCGGATCGCACGGCTTCGCAAGGAATTGATGTGCCGGGGTAATCGACCTGATCATCGATTCTCGGGAAGACTCCCCGGAGAGAATGATCCTGACGGTCTTAGGAGACTGCTCCTGAATACAGGAGAGAAGCTCGGCGCCTGTCATGCCTGGCATTCTCATGTCGGTGACGACCGCATCGAACGTGTGCAGCGACATCCGATGCAGTGCTTCTTCACCGCTGGTTACGAACTGCATATCCCAGTCTGCTTGCATGGGACGCAGCGTACGCTGCAGACCCATCAGGAGGTTCGGCTCGTCATCCACAAAGAGGATACATCTCGGCAACTTATTCCTCCGTAGCAACCGAGAGCGGAAGGCGCACGAAAAATGTGGTGCCCTTGCCGATCTCGGAGTCAAACCATATCTTTCCCCCGTGCTTTTTAACAACCGCTGTATGGGCTAACATTAGCCCTTGACCCGTACCTTTGCCAACTTCCTTGGTAGTAAAGAATGGATCGAACACACGTTCCCTGATATGTTCGGGTATTCCAGTCCCCGTATCAGCAACGCTTAATTCCACCCAATCGCCATCCCTTCGGGTAGAGAGGGTGATCTTGCCCATGCTGCCATCGCGAGCGACGACATCCGCGATGGCGTGCGCTCCATTCACCACTAAATTGAGCAAAACCTGGTTGATCTCTCCCGCGAGACATGGCACGAGCGGCAGATCCGGATCCAGCTTCGTCTCGACCTTCGCAACGTACTTCCACTCATTGCGGGAGATGGTAATGGTGGTCTCGATCGCCCTATTCAGGTCTACTGTTCGTTTCTCCTGCGAGCCCGGGTGGGAGAACTCTTTCATCGCGCGAACGATCCGGGACACCCGCTGCACCCCCTCCAGTGTCTGGTCGATGGCGCGGGGAATATCCTGCGAGAGATACTCGACGTCGGCATCCCGGCTGCATCGGTCGAAGTCTTCGATGGTAGACTGCGGCACCATCTCCGGGGTCACTTGGTCGCGAAGCTTCTGTGCCGCGGCCAGCAAACCGGCGAGATGGTTCCACGAGTCTTTGAAGAAGTTGGTATTGTCTCCCACATACTGGATGGGCGTATTGATCTCATGAGCGATTCCAGCGGCAAGCTGACCAATCGCCTCCAGCTTCTGCGATTGCCGCAGTTGTGCTTCCATCTCCAGCTTTTCCGTAATGTCTTCCTTCATCGCGAGAAAATGGGAGATGGTCCCATCGTGATCTTTGATGGAACGAATCACCGCGGATTCCCAGTAAAGTTCCCCGTTCTTCTTGCGATTGTGAAAGACGCCGCGCCACTCCTCCCCTGCCGTAATCGTGTCCCATAGCTGCCGGTACGTCTCGGTGGACGAGAATCCCGACTTCAGGAGCCTGGGGTTCTTGCCCAGTGCTTCCTCCGTACTGTAGCCGCTGACATCGGTGAATTTGTTATTTACATAAATAATGTCTCCCAAGAGATCCGTGATGACGACCGAAACCGGACTCTGCTCCACCACCTGAGACAGGCGATGCAAAACCTCCTCATTCTGCTTTCGCTCGGTGATGTCTTCCACCGTGCCTTCGCGAAAGATGATGTTGTCCTCTGCGTCGCGGACGACATGAAGATTTATTCTTACCCATTTTCTGCTGCGGTCTTTTTTGTAGATCTCCAATTCGGCGCTATGGACTTTGCCATCTTCCTCCGTTCTCCTGGACAACTCAGCCATCACGGAGGGCTCGACGATTAGTCTCGACACATCATTTGAGATAGCCTTCAGCATCTCATCCGGGGAATCGTAGCCATGCATTTGCGCGAGGGTGGGATTGACGTTGATCATCTGGCCGAATGACGTAGATTGGAAGATTCCAATCACTGCATTCTCGAAGATGCTGCGGTACTTCTCCTCTGCTTGCCGTACCGCTTCTTCTGCCCGCTTTCGCTCGGAGATGTCGTTTACCGAAACCAGAACCGAATCGTCTCCCCACAGTTCCATCCGCTCGCAGATGAACCCGACGTCGATCAATTCGCCATTTTTCTTGCGTTGCTTCCATATCCCACGATTCTGAGGCCCTAAATCGTGTTTCTTGATTTTGATATCACGCAACATAGTAGAAACATCTTCCTCAAGGTGCAGCTCGACCACCGTCTTTGCCAAAAACTCCTGCTTTGTATAGCCGTATTCCCGGACCATCGCCTCATTCACGGCAATAAACCGCAGGGTCTTCGAGTCGATCACATACATCGGGACAGGATTGCTTTCAAATACCTGCCGGTACGCGTCCTCCGCCTCTTTGCTGCGTGTAATGTCCTTGGAGATTCCAAACGTGCCGACGCACCTGCCTTCTGCATTGAAGAGCGGCATCTTGCTGCTGGACGCCCAGGTTACTCGTCCATCCGGCCACTCTTGTTGCTCCTCCAAGCCAATCAGAGACTGTCCGGTTTGAATGATCGTCAATTCATCCCGTCGCGCCTTATCTGCGTGCTTCGCTCCGAAGAAGTCCCGGTCTGTCTTTCCGGCCGCCTCTTCAGGGCTGACGAGTCCAAAAGACCCTGCCTGGGTGTGGCTGATCCGGACGAACCGGCTATCCAGGTCCTTGAAGTAGATTTTGTCCGTGGAATTCTCCAGGATGCAGGACAGCAGATAGCTGTCATCCATGAGTTCCATCTCCGCGATATCAGGAGCGACGAGTTGATTGGGCGATCCCATGGTTCCCTTCTTGGCCGTGTTAGAGCATTTTCACAATACCTGTGGTGTCGGAAAGCTCGTGCAGTGTGGTTTTCTTTATGAGAAAACCACGCAGGCTTCTTTTGCCTCCCTCTACACCTACTGTGAAAATGCTCTAGCTCCCAACTCATGGGCAGGACAACAGCCGAAACCCGTAGTACTATCGGCAGTTTGAGGAAAAGAATTGAGACGGGTGGGCCATCCGCCGGAACCCGAAGGACAGCGGCTGAGATTCTGACTCTTCGAGTCAGAATAAAGAACCTGTGTGTGCGCGCTGTACTTTAGCGATAAAGTTCAGTTATCGTAACCAGATCGGGCCCATTCGCATCCTTGGAGGATCTATGAACCGGCGCGACTTCGCCAAGCTATCTACCCTTACCGCAGCTTCGCTGCGGCTGCCGCATGCCCTGGCGCAGAACGCGGCACCACTGCAGAAACCGATTGGCTTTGCCGCGGTTGGCATCGGCGGTATCTCCACGGCCTTCATGGACTCTGTGGCCAACTCGAAGACAGTCAAGATCGTCGCGCTCGTCACGGGCCATCCCGACACCAAAGGCGTGCAGTTCTCCCAGATGTATGGAATCCCCAAGAGTTCTGTTTATACCTACGAGACCTTCGACCAGATCCGCAACAATCCTGAGATCGATGCGATTTACATCGGCCTGCCCAATAGCATGCACTGCGAGTACACGGTACGCGGCGCGCAGGCGGGCAAGCATGTGCTGTGCGAGAAGCCGATGGCCATCAGCAGCGCGGAGTGCCGCACCATGATCGACGCCTGCCGCAAGGCCGACCGCAAGCTGATGATCGCATACCGCATGCAGTACGACCCCATCTGGCAGCAGGCCTTCGACCTTATCCGCTCCGGCGCGCTAGGCAAGATTCAGTCGTTTCGCGGGTGCATGCTCCAGTCCCAGGCAAACGGCTGGAGGCAGACGAAACAGTATGGCGGAGGCGGGCCGATGATGGACGTGGGCATCTATCCGCTGAACGGCATCCGCTACTTTACCCAGGAGGAGCCGTCGGAGTTTACCGCAGTGCTGGCTACACGGGACAAGGATGACCCGCGCTTCAAGGAGGTGGAGCAGTCGGTGGAATGGACCATGAAGTTTCCATCCGGCATCATCGCGTCCTGCGGCTGCTCCTACGGCCAGTTCGGGCCTACAACTCTGAGCATCCACGGCGACCAGGGCTACATCGCCCTGAATCCTGCCTTCGGCGGCGGCGGCATCCAGCTCTCGGGAAGCGCGGGCAGCCAGCGCTTCGACCAGACGGGCACCGGCAAGGGCCACTTTCAACTGGCGCTGGAAGGCGAGCACTTTGCGTCCTGCATCCGCAACAACAACCAGCCCAAGTCTCCCGGCGAAGAGGGGCTGAAAGACCTTATAGCCATCGAGCGTATTTATCAGGCGGGCGGCAGCCCCATCGCCTAACTGAGTGCCGTCCGGCATCATGCCAGATATCGTTTCACTTTTAGCAACACGAATCAAAACCGCAGCAAATAACTCGCCTTGAAATATATCTGCCGCCCGTCGTTCAGGTACTTTGACGACCTTGGCACCACAAGATTGTTTGGATCGCAACTGCCGCCAGGCAGCCGATTACACAGCGACCGGTCTAAATTCTGAATGTCGTTGTTGAACCCGATATAGATTGCCGTCCCTGGATGCGGCAACCATGTCAGCAGCGCCTCCGTACCGATTGTCTTCGTCCGCAGCAGGGACGTCTCCAATGGATTTACCAGCGTGGAGTCGTACTCGACAATGACTCTTGCTGAAAATGCAGTGGTGAACTGGTAGTTGATCTTGGTGCGAAACGTCTGGCTCTCGTACACGTCCTGCCCGCCATGCGCTTCATGATTGCGGTCCAGAAGATAGGTATTGTCGATAGTCAGCGCGCGGGTCGGGTAGACGGTGATCAGTGCCGACAAACTCTCCTCGTCCAACAGGGTTGGCGCGGGGCCTGCGGGGTTATAGTTCACATTTCCGCTGCGGGAGCCATTGAAATTCAGGTTCAAGTACTTCAGCGGCGCTCCGCGAAGTATAAGGCCGACAAAGTTCTCAGTGAAGTTGATACTGCTGGGAATCGCATATCCGTTCTGCGGACCTACTGTGTCCGAGTTCTGGCCCATTATCGGAGCAATTACCACATTTCCCGGCAACAGGAAGAACGGATCGAATGTTGCGTAGTGAAAGATACGATTGCCATCGTGGTCGAAAGCCACATGCAGGTCTTCCTCCAGCCCATAACTTTGAATCAATCTATGCTTCGGATACCAGTTGTAGCTCGCATGGATATGGTCATCGTAGACATTCGCAGTCTGAATGAATCCAACCTGACTTCGAAATCCCTTGCTGTAGTCTTTGAACGTGTCATCGAAGAACCAGGTATGCGACTGGTGGGTGATCTCCAGGGTGCTTGCCGGGCCTGCCTTGTAGACAGGCGAGTTGCCTCCATTGGCCGTCCTATTGGGTGTCATGGTCGAGCTCTCAACCGCTTGCCCCTGTGCTGTCCATTTATCGTTAAGTCTGGCTGTGAAGTCGATGCCTCCGACCCGACTCCAGCTTCCGGCAAATTCCTGGTCGGTATAGATTGCACCGAGGCTGGACCCTTTGCCCAGGTCCTGAGAGACGCGTCCGACGGCGAAGGTCGCCTTCTTCTCATAGTTCAGATCACCAGGAGCAAACGTCTCTCCCGGCCCGCGATCGTCAGCCAGAAAGAACCCCAGGTTCGTCCCTGCAATCTTGCCCGTAACGCGGACACCGAATGTAGGCCGCTCAATATTCCGCGTGTACACCAGCGGGATGGGCGTTGCAAAGTAATTCGCATTTTCTAGAAAGAAAGGACGCAACTCCGGAAAGTAAACCGAGTAGCGCTGGTTCACGGTGAACTGCGGTTGATCGCTCTCAATATCGCTGAAGTCGGGATTGATGGTGGCATCCAGCACTATGCTGTCGTGCAGCACAGCCTTGGCCTCGCCACCTGCCGCACCCTCAAACGCGCGTGAACTGAAATATGGATTGAGCGGGTCCAAATCCATCAGCGTATGTTCATTCTGCGCCACAGTATAAGGATCGATCTGAACATTGTGCGATCCTGTCACGCCCTGAATCCCATGCAGCGTTCCCTCCTGCGGCAACATCCCCGTGATGTTGGATGAGATGTGCGGCCAATTGTCGGATTCGCTATTGCGTGGCAGGTTGCGCTGCAATACCACACCCCAGCCTTGCGTACCCGGTCTGAACCGCAGGCTACGAAACGGGACAGCAAACAGCGCCATCCATCCCTGCTCCGTTCTGTGCGCCTCAGAGTCCCATACCTGGTCGTAGCTGAAGTCCGGCCCGTTGCCCTCGGTCCACGCAGCATCGGCCTGTACATTCGCCGGGTTCAGCTCAAACAATATCCCTCGACGCCGGTCCTGAAAGGGATCCAGCAGAACTGAAACATTATCGTCGGACATAATATTTTCGCGCCGTGTCAGGTGTCCGCGAATCATTGCGGGAGTATGGTCGTAGCAGGCGAATACAACGTACAGCGTGCTGGATGTATAGCCAAACCACGCGACCGTCTTCTCGGTGGCAGGCTTTCCGTCGACGGGCGAATTCTGGATAAAATCGTCGACTTCGGTCAGCCGGCCCCGCAACTCCGGCGGCGGCTGCATCCCCACAAAATCCGACAGACGAAGGGCGTGCTCCAACAGGGGCACGTCTCTATCCATTGTGTACTCAGGCTTCGACGGAGCATTCGGCATTGGGGACGGCATGTTGCCCTGCCCATTGGCAATTCCACCCATGAGTCCGCAGCACAACACGGCGCAAACCGTCGTCTTCATCGGCAAACTCAATCCAAAACGTACACGCACTGAACCTTACCCGTGACCCGAACTTGATAATCAGATTGAAAGACTGAGACCGCGCGGCCCCAGATTGCAACACAAAGAGCTACATTGCAGTGACTCTAAGAATCTCATACGCGCAGTCCGCACATAGAGTTCCCGCTCCTAATAAGTAACGAGGCACTACTTTGGCGTTATTTATGCCGAGCTGCGTATCTGAACCAATACGGAGCACGCCGCTCTAATTCTCGGGGGGACGCTCGATGTGGTCGATGACGATGACGGTTGTGTCGGCCTTGCCCGACTCCAACCTCAAGCCCAGGTTCTTGACGCCCTCGATGATGCCGCCGAAGTCGGTGTTCTCCACGGTGGATCTCTTGGGATCGTAGTGTGCACCTGGCAGGGGCTTCACGTGGAAATCATATTTGCCGGTAATGCCGGTCTTGTTGATGACATCGCGGTCAAGCCGCGCTGCAAGCGCATCGGCAAGGTCTGCCATGGAGCAGTATGTATACGCGGCCTCGTCCATGCTGACCCATTCGACTTCCTCTCGGACCGGCTTCTGGGGATGGGTCGGGGCATTCGGGTCGGACTGTGATGGGGTCAACTTAGGGCCGCCCTTAGCGACCACAAGATTGTATACAGAGCGAGTCTGAATCTCGGTATGCACTTTGAGATTGAGGGCATCGGGAAGCGCGGCGCGGACCATCAGCCTCTTTGTGGGGATGTCCATCTTCTGCCATGCAGGGACGTCCTCGGACGCTACCTTGGCCTGAAAGTCATACAGATCGGAGTCGACCCAGTCCGGCTCTCCCTTCACCAGGTAAGTGGAGCCGCCACCGTACGCCAGGTCGAACAGAGACTTGATTGGCTGACAATGCCTCTGCCAGGAGTCGCCCGTCACGATCGTCCTGGCGATCCCGTACGCGTTCGGCGCACAACGCTTGAGGTAGACAATATCGAATTTTATGGTGGGCAGAGTGGGTTCGGTCGGTGTTGCCTTGGGCTGTGTGGCAGTGAGTGTTGTGGCAACTGGCGGCGTTGCGCTGGGGGCGTTGGAGGCTTGCGCGAACAGGCGCGGACCGAACAGAATCGCTGTGAGCAGTAACGCGGTCGTGAGGAGATGCTTCATAGGATCACCATTCCGGGCGTCGAATGTGCTCGAGCATTTGACCCGCGCATTAAGCTGAAGCTACAGTACTATCGTTTTCTAGCCGCCGCCTATTCGTGTTTGTCATTCCGTAACGCAGCGGAGGAATCTGCTGTTGTCTTTGCTTAATTCTCCGAAGGGCGCTCCATGTGGTCGATGACGAGCGTCTCCACCTGGCCCTTCTCCGACACCAGCTTCAACCCAAGCTGATCCTGGAGCACCGAACCCATGGCAATCCCCGGATCGGCAGCGGCCGGACCACCCTGCTGTTCGCCCTGCTGAGGCCCCATCATCAATTCGCCTAGCTTCATGATGATGTCGTACCTGCCGGTGAGGCCCGTCTTGTCTTGGACAGGGCGCCCACCATTCACCGAAGAGGACATCATGGAAGCGAACGACGCCATGGAGGCCCCGTAAAAGCTCATCATGCCCTTGCCAGGGTCAAAGGCCATTACACCACCCCACGGCAGCTTGATTCCGGGTGGGGGAACCACCGACGGGTCCGTCACTTTGAACTTCGGTCCGCCCTTGGCGACCACCAGCGAACTCACGCCAACCTCTTTGACCTCACGATGTACCGCCAGCTTACAACGCTCCGCTAGCAGCGCCTGTAGCATGGCCTGCAGCATGGGCAGTTGCGCACCCGGCTTCTGCCACTCCGCACGGTCCTCGTCGGCGATGCGCGCGTCAACGTCGTAACGCTCCGAATTGAACCAGTCCGGAAGGCCCTTGATCTGGTCTTGCGTGTAGAACGCCGTGCCGCCCACCTGCGGGACGTAAGCTGTCATTAGCAGCACCGCCAGCGACATGTTCGTACTGTGATAGCCGTCCCCTGTAGGCCCGAACGGCGGAGGACCCGACTGCTGCCCCATCATCATTCCCTGCATGGGAGTCTTGTTCTGGCGGATCGAAATCACATCAAATGCATACGACTTCGCCGGTATAGCCGCCGCCGCATTTGTCGTTGCCGCCGCAGCCGTCGCCGCACCCGCCGGAGTAACTGGAGCTACGGCTTTTGGCCCACTCGCCGCCTGCCCCATCGTCATCCCGCAGCTCATCAATCCGACGATACCAATCTTGCAGATCATCGTTTGCGCCTCTGGGAGAATGTTACTCTTCGATCTCTTCTCGGCAAGAATCGTGCGATTTGGCGATCTTTGCGCCCGGGCACGCGAAATCCGGTTGACAGCCCACTCCCAATAGCGAAGACTTGAATGGAATCCCAAGGAAAATAAGTACACCCCCATGACGACCAGGCCCGCCACCGCTCCCCCTACCTCCAACATTCACCTCATTCGCTGGGTTGAAAAGATGGCCGAACTGACCCAGCCAGACCACATCCACTGGGTCGACGGCTCGCAGGAAGAGTACGAAATGCTGTGCGACAGGCTGGTTGAGGCCGGAACCTTCTTCCCGCTGGACGATAAGAAGTGGCCCGGCTGCTTTTACGCCCGCTCCGTACCGACCGATGTTGCGCGCGTAGAGGACCGCACATTTATTTGCTCCTTATCAAAGGACAATGCCGGACC
>CAIZFH010000175.1 GCA_903932155.1 uncultured Granulicella sp.
GCTTCATTTCTCGACATCTATTATTTCCTCGCCCGCGCCGACCGGCAGCGGGAGATTCTCAATATCATCGAACGCAAGAACAATCCAGAGTACGACGATATTCTTGATTACTGGCGAACCGAGTTTCCTCATTTGAAGTCTCCGCGTGAAGGGCCGATCCTTACGAGAATGGCTGTCTTCACAACCACCCCTCCGCTGAAGACAATGCTCGGAACGGCGAACGCTCCGTTCGACATCTTCGAGGCAATGCAACAAAGAAAGATCATCATTGCGAATCTGTATGGTGTCGGAGAGGAGAACGGCAATCTCGTGGCAGCACTACTCACAACTCGCGTCCAGCAAGCGGCGTTCAGACGAAAGACCAAAAAATCCCGTGTGGACCATTTTTTCTACGCCGACGAGTTCGAGGACTTCCAAACATCAAGTTTCGATAAGATCCTTTCCAAGGCTTCTGGGTTTGGGCTCTACCTAACGGTAGCGAACCAAGGACTCTACCAGCTCGACACCCGGATCAAACAATCGGTGTTCACAAACGTCACGGGAGCCAGGATCGCATTCCGCTTGAGCCATGAGGATGTAACAAACTGGAAATATCTCTTGCCCTCTGATCCTGATAGTTATGGCTATATCGACCCGATTAAACTGGCGGATCTTCCTCCCCATTGGGCCATGTTTAAGATCGGTAGGAATGACGCGGAGATAGGCCACGCTCCGTTCCCTCTTCCAGAGCCCACCGATGCCGATCTTGCTCGCGCTGACTACATCCGGCAGAGTACCCTCGCACGATATAGCACGATTCGCCAAATCCCATTGCCAGCTTGCAATCCCACGCAGATACGTCAAGATGTAAGGGATGACCACCTCCACACCAGTGCGGAAAAGCCAGAGGTTGAACCGGGCAGCGCTCCAGGCGACATTCCGCCTCACCAAGATTAGGCTTGACGCACTCACAGCCCTTGGTGAGTACTTTTGCCTTCGTACAAATGACATTGCCGCAATTCTCCGGTGCAGAATTCCGACTGAATCTGACAAACGTACACTCCGTCACACGCTTGGCTCCCTGTATCAAACTGGATTCGTCTATCGACTCCCATATCTTGACCTCAACCGTGAGCGCGGCCCGGTGAGTTATGTTTACGGCCTGTCAGATCAGGGCGTGAAGCATTATGTCCAATATCATGATGGCAGGTGTAAGACATTCGACGATCATTCCCAACGGACGCTTGACCATGAACTTGAGATTTCGATGTTCCATTTCGCGCTCAATGGGTTGTGCAAGAGGAAACACCTTTCACTTTATTGGCAGCAGGACGACTTGAAATGCACAGTAAATCCCGATGCCATGTTTGCCATCACAAACCCAGCACTGCCGGATGGGAAGAACACTTTTTACTATTTTCTTGAAATCGAGCGCGCAAAGATGGGTAGTTATAAAGACGGCGAACCCTCAATCATGCGGAAGTTGGGCAGATACTACGAATATTACGATTCAACGAATTGCAAAAAGGAATGGGGTAGTTTTGAGCACTTCCGGGTGGTCGTGGTGCAACGGACCGATGATCGGCGAAACAATCTCTTGCAGGAGCTTCGCCTGCGATTCAATCATCGGATGTTCTGGCTGACGACGGAACCGCTCTACAAACAAGACATCGGCGCATCGATATTCAGGACGCCGAAAGACCTCGACACAAGAGACTATTCGTTCCTGGACATATAGCGCCAGATTGCTACACTCAGGGCAATCGCAGCGAAATCTGCGGGGCTGGATAATCCAGCACTCTCCGGTCTCCCCGTCCTCTCCTGATGTAATCCATCGGTTAGATGGGGACGGGGACGCGGAAGCAGACGACACCCCCCCACCGTATGACCTCCATTGGCATTGATTACATCAACCAGCAGGACTTCGTAATCGACACCACGAAGCACATCAACATCGAAGGCATGAGCGGCATGGGGAAATCCACGCTGCTCGTCAACCTCTTTATCGAGCACATCCGCCAGGGCAACGGCGGGCTTTTTATTGATCCCCACGGCGATACTGCCGACCAGATCGCCAAACTCATCCCGAAGTCACGTATGCGAGACTTCATCTGGATAGACCCCGATGCAACGCTTGTGCCACCGTTCAACCCACTCCATTTCAATAATGCAGAGGAGCTTGAGCTTGCCAAAGAGTCGCTCTTCACCACCTTCAAATCTCTGGCCGGATCAGCCTGGGGCGACGAATCCGCCCGCGTTATTATGAACGCCATCGACGCCGTGTGCGAGTATTTCGACCACCCGACGCCGGTCCACATCTTCCGGTTCATGGCCGACGACAAGTTTCGTGAGAAGGTGCTGGCCGCTAGCAAAAGCCCTTTGCTCAGGATGTTCAAGGAGCAGTACGACGAGAAGCTACGGGACTCCGAACAGATGTCGAAGTTCTCACCGCCGATCAACAAGGTAGGCAAGCTCCTGCGTCCACAGATAATGCCGATCATCGGACAGACAAAATCCCTCGACTTCCTCAACATTATGAACTCAAAGAAGATCGTCGTGTGCCGGTTCTCAAAGGGACGGTTAGGCGAGGAAGTTGCTCAGATCCTCGGCTCGCTTGTCGTCTCTATGGTCTCCATCTCCGCCCTGCGGCGTGAGAAACAAAAAAATCGGCCACCCTTTATGCTCGTGGCCGACGAGGTGCATAACTTTGTTCATGGCGGCAGATTCGGCACGCTGCTTGCCGAGTCTCGCAAGTACGGCATCACGCTCGTACTCGCATCCCAAGGCATGTACCAGCTTCCGTTCGCAAAGGATGTATTCTCAAATTGCCCGACGCAAATCGTCTTCAACGTCTCCGGTGAGGATGCAAAATCCATCGAGGAGAATTGGAACGAGCAGTATGTCTCTGCGACGGCGATCACCGGCCTGCCGCGTTATGTCTTTTTCTGCCGAACGTTCACGGACGACAGTCCGAATGCAAAGCGCGTCATCGGATGGAGCGGCGTTGCCAAGCGCGGAGATGAGGCAAACCCGACGAAGCTCATAAAGCAATCTCTCATGCGTTGGGGGACAAAGCGCAAGGATACGATTGCAAAGATCAATCACTTTCTCGCTTCCTAAACAGGCGTTTCTAGCGGCTGTACGGCGGACCGCACCATTCCCGATAATTGAAAACGTGATGACGCTACAAACCCAGAGAGCATCCCTTATGGGAATCTACGATATGCCACCGCGTGCGGAAGGACATTCGATTGAGGTCGCGAGCGAGAGCCCGCGCCGTTTTCTGATAACGAGCAGACTCGCAATTGCGGAAGCAGGGAAAAGGACAACCTTAACCACTATAACCATGAACAACACTTCCACTTTTTCATCGGCGAATCGTAAACAACTTGCCGATCTACTGAAGAAATATGGGACCATGCGCGACAAAGCATATGACAACTATCACTCCAAATACAAGGAACTCGAACAATCTGTGCTAGGTGATTACGCTGAGGAGCAGAAGGGTGTGCAACTGATTTCAGAGATTGCCGCAGCCCAGGAAGAACTCGATTCGCTCAAAGAAAACCTGTCGGGAATCGGCCTTGAACTTGACGATAAAGCTCTGAGCATTAGTTGGAGCGCTCCCAAGTCACTCAACGAACGCATTGAGCAGCAGATTGAACGGAGCATCGGTAAGAAAAGTGATATAGACACTCGCTTTGATAAGGCACAGGTCGCAATACTGACAGCCTCAACTCTTGAGGACGCACAGCAAATAATGAAGTCAGTATCAGACGAATAGTAATAAAATTAACCCTTTTCCCTGCAACGCAACCCAAAGGAGATTTCATGAACGCACTGGCGCAAGCCGCGGAACTCCAGCAACAAGCCATCGATCTACTCCTCAATGAGCGGGAGATGATTGACCAGAGATTAGCACAGCTCGGCAATGGGGAACTCCACATAAAGAGGCGCGGACGGCCTAAGAAATCTGAAGCCCCTGAGCAAGAAAAAGCCCCTGAATAAGGGGCTTTACTATTTTGCTTTCTTTCCGTTCTTGTAACTCTCGATCAGCTTCGATTTGACGCCGTTCCGAAAGCGCTTCCAGTACGCGGCCTCATCCTCGCCCTCTCCCCGCCTCATCAGTCCATCGAACCAGGCATCGACCTCCTGCATGTACTTGACGCTATCGCCCGACGGGTTATGATCTGGAGAGTCCTTCCGATGTGTCTCTATGTGAGGCACCTCTGGCCGCCTCTCAATAGGAGGGGCGGCTTTATTTCCATTCAGCCCGTACCAATCGGTCAGCTTCTCAGCCGCATCCTTCTCTCGGCATCTTTCCATCAAAGCGACAAAGTTGATGACATCGCCACCCTTCTTCCCGCCGTTGTTCTCATTGCAGGACGCCGAGAAACACCTCCAGTAGTTGTCCCTCACGTTGATCGAAAAGCTCTTTGCCCTATCGCCCTGTTTGTGCGTCGGCAATGGGCAGGCACCGTTTGCGTACTCACCCTTGGATACGAGATGAAGATGATAATGCACGGCCGCCACATCGGCGACAGGAATCTGCTTGATAGCTTCGAAGTCGAGCATGTGTCCTCCAAATAAGAATGCCCCTGCGCAAGGCAGAGGCTTCCTATGGCTTGTGGTGCGCTATTGGCTTTCGTTGCCGTATTGGCAGCGATTAGAAGGGAGAGACTGGCGCGTAGCGAGAGCTAACCGCCGAACCATTGGCTTTCAAAGGTCTGGCTACAGCATAGGTAATTGATTCAAATTTGCAAGGGATGAGGTATCCCAACCAAGAAGAGGTCACATCGGGCTTCGTTAAGCATCGGTCCAGTGTCAAGCGATTTCGCAGATGCGGTGACTTCGCCGGGATTGTGCAGTGAGGGTTCCATTGAGACATTATGCAGCAGAATGGGCTGCATCCTGTGAGGTCAGTTCCAGACCCGCACTGGAGAACCGCGGACGCCGACCGGTGCGTTCTATCGCGATTCAGTTAAACAATTCCTACTTGGGTAGCGCACCGCACCAATGGAACGCCCTCCAGTCGCGAGCGGGTCTGGTCAGTCGGCCAAACCTGAATCAATCGATCCCCATCTTGATTCGAGGTTAGACCCACGCCGACGCAAATCGCAGAGATAGCAATGGAGCAGCGGCTTGGAGATGACCGGCATCGGGGCGCTGGAAGGCGTCGTCACCTACATCATCGGCGTCGGCATCGGCCACCTCGCCGGCTCGTAGGGCCAGGTTGTGGCCTTGGAAAGAAGAACCAAGGCCACCAGTTTGCTGGCAAAGACACCGTAAGTATGGTGTATTTGGCTATGCTCCAGTCGGCCCACCCTTCTTCTCACGAAGCATCTTTCTGATTGTTTGAATTGCACGCTCTGCTGTCGTTGTGGGCATTTCGCCACCACCCATCTTCTGGATGAGGGATGGATCGCGCAGCGCCATGCTTACAGAGGTTCCTCCAGACGTGGTCAACTTGAAGGTTTCAGTCTCATTGCACTGCAAACCTTGGAATTCAGTACCAGGCAGACTGATACTGACTGTCTCCGAAGCAGTCTGAACGGAAACTACGTCGCGATAGAAATACTCGTCTGTAGCTTCATTCACCGGGTTACCTTTGATGAGGTCGAGCGCGCATCGATAGACGAGAAGCTGACTTTGCGTGAAGTTGATAATGGTTGAATTGACCGGAGTATAGCGAAGGATATTATCCTTTCCCTTCCGAAAGCCGAACTTTGCCGGCCCCAGGTTGCTGAGTCGCGGACCCGTAATAATCACGCCCTCACTGACCAGTTCGGTTGCATCGATTCCCATCTTCTCCAATGAGCGCTTGTTCAGCTTACTCAGGTCTTCTTGAGTCCATTGGTCTATCTCCGCGTCAGAGGCGACTTGAGACGATTTGTAGATTGCAAATCCGCCGCCTATCACCATTAACAGGCCCACGACCTTTACCCCGCCTGGTGGCATGAAGAGCGCCAGTACACCGATGACAATGAGAAATATTGCCCACTTGGGAAACTTGCTCATGAAATACTTCTCAATACTCGCACGATTCGGATCCACTTGTTCCTCCTGTTGTTAGGTTTGTCTTGCAACACTCGTAGCACTGAAGGAGGACTCAGGAATGTTCATAAGAGCCATCCCTTGTGCAATTTCGTTGAAGTCGAGATGCTTGCTTTGTGCTCCCTCCACTAATTCGGCGGGAGAAGGTTGGGGCACTCGAAGACCATTCATCAAATAGTAATCCTGCCGTATTGCCGCCAGTACAATATCGTAGCGGCCATTGTCTGGTTCAAGTGTCATTGCCGTCAGCAGAAGCTGCTCTGCACCGCGTATTATGTTTAGCGTCTGTACCCTGGGGCGTCGACCTCTTAGATATCCAATTGCCTTGTAGTAATACCCAGATGCCGCCTCCGGATGCGCCTCAATCAGTCTTCCCAAAAACTTCTCTGCTATCTCGTAGACTCCCAGCCGCAGGTAGCACAGTCCCATGCTCAGAAGCGCATCCTGATCCTCTGGGTCGCGCTTCAACACCTCTGAATTGCGAGCGACATACTTCTGAATTGCGGGGCGATCAAATTTCTCAAGATATGCGACCGAGGTAATCAGAAGCGCTGAGCGGCATTTCTTGCAGGCGTTTGCCTGAAGGGCTTCGGTGTCGAACGTCCAGCCACATTGAGGGCAAGTCTCAGCAATACTCATCGCATGTCACCTAATTCCGGTGCTTTGCCAGCGCCTCTATGCCGATCATCAGTTTCTTTGCGTGGCCAAGTGTAAATTCATCTGGTCCCGATCTCGTCAACACTTCAAGCTCCCCCAGCAATCGATCTACCTCTGACGGAAGAGTTGAGTCGCGTCGTAGCCCTTCAGAAAAACGAATATGCTCGGCGCAGCGCCGGAAATCGAGCGTCCACCCCTCGCTGGCAGCATTGCAGGAGATAGAGTCGCACTTCCTGAGGAGATCGTCGATAGTCGCTCTGGATTCCAATGCCGCCGTATGGCCAGCATGGTGTACTACCGCGACTAGCTGAAGCATGACCACGTAAAACGCAGCGATGCCTAGCTCGGCAATACAAATCACATAGTAGGTTCGAGCGGTGGATCGGTGCGGAAGAAGAAGCTGAGTAAACAGTAGCACTGTCAAAGCAGCAACCACGTTATAGAGGAACGTTGCAACCACCGTAGCCGAATTGACCGGAATCACCGATCCCGGATGACCATCCTTGATCGCCGTATATATGAGAGCGACAAAAAGGAGAATCACCTGGCCTGCGCTCAACCATGCCGTGAACGGGAAGGTTTCACTCCTGGAGGACGGTTCCGATATTCCATAGAAGAGGAATAGCACCACGGCTACGAGTAGCAGACCGGAGACAGCGAGAATCGCGACGCCCTTGATGCGTGGGTCTCCTGTCATATCTTCTCTTCGCATTCATTGCAGAATTTCGAGGTTCGCCGGAGTTCAGCTCCGCACTTGCTGCATTTTTGTGCCGCCATTGAGGCTCCGCAATTAGAGCAGAACCTTGAAGGGCCGGGGTTTGGGGTTGAGCACTCAGGACACGGCCTGGTTGTCAGTTGCAGGCTTTCGCCACATGAGGGGCAGAACTTGGAGGACTGGGTTATGGATGCACCGCATTTGCCGCATTTCGACGCGGTTCCAGCCATTGATTCTTTGGCCAAGGCACCAGCAGGAGAAGCTATGCCAAATCCCATTCCGATGCCCATCGCAGCGCCCATGACGGAACCTGCGGCACCCCCGGTTTCCGCCGCTCCCTCCAAAACATCGAACTGCCGCTCAGTTCGGTAAAAATCCAGATTGCGGCGGTATGCATCGCCAACAACGTCGAGACGCGCCGCCTCATCGAGCATTGCGCGAAGACGTTGGACGCTCTCGTCTTTACTGTCGAAATTGATGCTCTCAAGAACAAAATTGACGAGTTCAAGGCCGAAAGTCTGAAAGTTGGATTGAAGAAGTTCATGTGTCTTCTTACTGAGCGCAAGCACCTGCGATGGCAAGTCCAATACGGAGAGTTTCTGCTCGGTAAAAAGGCTGCCGACCGATTGTTGAAGGCATGTAACGATGAGTGACTCAAGCAGGTTGCGCGCAGTGTCGTTGGCGGTGGTTCCGACGACACTCGACGCCTTGTCATTCAATGCTATGTCTTGTGAGATGTTAGCGATCTGCGCAACGAATCGCTTCGAGACCATATCGGCTGAAGCGCTGCCCCGCGTGCCGCCGCCGCCCGCGCCCGCAATCTGGGTCACAAACTCACGGGCATTTACAACTCGCAATCCGAACTGTCCATACGCTCGAAGAGGAATCGTAACTCGATATCTTGGATCGAGAATCATGAAGGGGGTTTTCGTTCCCCAGTCTTGTCCAAGGGCTACGGACTTGTTTACAAAATAGACCTCAGCGGAGAAGGGTGTCTGTCCGCCAAAGGGCAAGTTGATCAGCCGTTTCAGGAATGGAAGATTGGCGGTTGTCAGTGTATGTGTGCCGGGGCTAAAGAGATCGAGAGCTTGTCCGCCCTTGTAGAAGAGAGCTTCCTGGCTCTCATTTACGATCACCTGCGCTCCAAGACTTAACGCATCATGCGGCCATTTCCAGACCAAGACATCAGGTGGCCCATCAAACTTGACCCTATCAAGAAGTGCCATGCAGATCACCGATCAAGTACCAGTCTTTGTTCGTAATCAATATACACAGGATTTCCATTATGCCTCTCGGCTACGGGCCAATATACGCCCAATTGCCTCCGCTGGCGACATTTTGGCATTTCTTCCAGGGCCAAAGACCCGGGCGTGCCCGGCAGAACCTTTGCCGGGACCAAAAAACCAAGGTTTTCCCCATTTCGAAACACTTTCTCGGACATCTTCTTCAACTTTCCTCCGTCTGACGTAATGCGACAACCTTGGAAGCCGACCTTGAGAGGGGCATTGAAGGAAAGCTGAAAAGGCCGGCTTTGTCTCACCTATCGGGTATTGACCTCCGGAGCATCATCATCGCGTTTACACCCGCATGAATAATGATAGCGACAACAATCTGAAGTTGCGGAATCAAGAATCAAAATGGAAATGTGTGTCAAGAGGCTTCCAGCTTCTTCAGGCTCCTAGTCTTGGGGCTTGCAATTCTGCAGAGATGCGATAGAGTGATTCGATCAAAGGTCGAGACAAACCAAATCACCAAGAACCATGCGCCTAGAAGCAGTGCAGATCGCAAATCAGGTCCCACCTCTAAAGACTCTATATATCTGTGAATTCGAGGGGTGCGGTTGGGTCAGTGAGCGCAAGAGCAAGTATTGCGGCGATCACGCCAGGGCATCCCAGCGCGCTGAGTGCCGGAAAGAGTTCACAGCAATAAGCCAGAAAGAGTCACACAGGCTCCGTCAGCAGTCGCATAGTCCAGCGCACCCGCAGGCCGGAAGCAATTGATCGCCGCCGGGCGACATTGGCCATGCGCAAAGCATGGAGCACGTTCAACAGCAATGCCTCCACTACCCCCACTCAATCCTGACCAGATCATAGCGGCGATAGCTGCCTTTGCACATGCGATCGTCGGCTTCGTACTAGCGAATCCGCTCGTTGCCGTGTTTCTTCTCGCAGCGATTGCCATTGTCGCGGAGCTCCCGCCAGTTGTTCTCCTAATCATCATTCTTCTCGCTGTCGCCTACTTCCTCCGGTAGCCATGAACGCCCTGTGCTCTTGGCGAATGAATTCGTCAGGAGCGCAGGGCGCTTATCCCGCCCTGTTTGCACATTGAAAACCGAATAAGGAAACGCATCAGGAAGGTCTACCTGCACGCGCCGCCGCCAATTCAGCGGCAGAAGCGAGTGCAAAACCAAAGGAGGAACCACGCATGAGCACGAATGCAGATACAGCCGTCGCCCAACCATCCACCCCCAACCCACCACAACGGCTGACAGCAAAGGAGGCTATAGCAGCCAACGTCAAAGCGCTGATCGAACAGATCGAGGCAGGGCAAAGTGACGCCCTCACCGTGTACCTAAACGCCATGAGCCGTTTCCACAACTACAGCTTCGGGAACATCCTCGAAATTGCGCGACAGAAACCGGATGCCACCCGCGTAGCCGGCATGTTCGCCTGGAACCAGCTTGGCCGCCGCGTGATAAAGGGCGAGAAGGGCATTCGCATTCTCGCTCCCGTCATCGGTGCCGCGCGCAAGGGGCAGGAAGATGCCGAGAAGGACCTCACCAAGCAGAATCAGCCTGTACTGGTTGGATTCCGTGCGGTGTATGTCTTCGACATCAGCCAGACTGAAGGCGCAGAGCTGCCAGCGATGCGCGAGGTCATGGGCGATGTAGGCGAGAACCTCGACCGGCTGATTGCCTTTATCGAAACGCAGGGCATAGCGCTTGAGTTCAACGAGCGCATTGCTCCTGCCCTGGGCGTCAGCTACGGCGGCAAGATCGTTCTGCTGCCGGGCCAATCGAAGGCCGGGGAGTTCTCAACCCTTGTGCATGAGCTGGCGCACGAACTGTTGCACAAGGCCGACCGCCGCACGGCAACCACCAAGGTTGTCCGTGAGACAGAGGCCGAAGCCATCGCGTTTGTGGTGGGCAATGCCGTAGGGCTGGAGACGGGAACCGCATCCGCCGATTACATCCAGCTTTACCACGGCAATGCCTCTCTGCTGGCCGAAAGCCTTGAGGTCATCCAGCAAGCATCTGCGGTCATCCTCGGTGCCCTGGAGTCGCCCCTCGATGAATCCGTCGAGGAGGCCCAGGAACAGCCCGAAGCCCTGGCCGTTGCCAGCTAACCCGCTCTGTGATCGGGGCGGACCCTGCAAGTGTGTCCGCTCCGAACTTCTAACGTGCAACCTCAACCGTTCAAGGAGAACAAGTCATGTCTAGCATTGATACAGCAGCCACCGAGTACCGCGATCTTCCGCTCGGGGTACTCACTGAATCCACCACCAACCCCCGCCGCATCTTCGATGAGACGGGGCTGAAAGAACTCGCCACCAGCATCCGTTCTCACGGAGTCTTGGAACCTCTACTGGTACGGCCACGCACCGAACGCAGTTTCGAGATCGTCGCCGGAGCGCGGCGGTTCCGGGCTGCAAAGCTGGCAGAAGCCGATACCGTCCCTGTCCGCATCAAGAACTTCACCGATGCGGAAGCACTAGAGTCGCAGTTGATCGAAAACCTCCAGCGTCAGGACGTTCATCCTCTGGATGAAGCGCAGGGCTTCCGTGCTCTGCTGAATCTTGAGGAGCCGAAGTACAACGTCGAACAAATCGCGGCGAAGACCGGCAAATCGCCGGCGTACATCGCACAGCGACTCAAGCTCACCGAGCTTGTTCCGGCAGTGGTCGAAGCCTTTGCCAAAGACGAGATCGGCGTCGGCCATGCGTTACTGCTGGCGAAACTCCAGCCGCAACAGCAGCAGGAAGCTCTCCCCAACTGCTATCAGGAGCAATTCGGCGGCACCCGGAAGTCCAAACCCATCCTACTGCCCGTGCGTCATCTGCAGGAGTGGATCGAACACAACATCCTGCTCATTCTGAAAGAGGCTCCGTTCGACACGAAGGACGCGGAGCTGGTCCCCGCTGCCGGAAGTTGCCTCGATTGCCCCAAACGCACCGGACACAACAAACTGCTGTTTGCCGATGTGCGGCAGGATGCTTGCACTGATCCCACTTGCTACTCCGCGAAGGTCAGCGCACACGTGCAGAAGACCATCGCTACCAAGCCGAAGATCGTGCAAATCAGCACCCGCTTCGGTGGAGAACAGGAGGGGAGCACGTCACTGCCACGCAACAAGTACGTCGAAATCCGGCAGGACAAGCCGGAGAAGAAAGAACAGCGTGACTGGCCGGCGTACAAAACCTGCAAGTTCACCACCGAGGCCATTGTCACAGAAGGCGCGGAGAAGGGAGAGGTCCGCAAAATCTGCGCCAATCCCGATTGCCCCGTGCATCATCCAAAGAAACAACGGACGCAAGCCGATGCTGGATTCAAGGCCGAGCAGGACAAACGCCGCCGCGAGGAGGCGCTGGCCCAGGCAACCGGACTCCGCGTGTTGGGTGCGATTGTCGAAGCTGTCCCCGTCCGGCTGATGAAGCGGGATCTGCTCTTTGTGGTCGAACGGCTAAGTGCCGTCTTGGACGAACGCCGTCTCGCGATCATCTTGATACAGCACAACCTCGGTAAGCCGAACAAGGTCACCGACGCCCCGGCCAAGCTGCTCTCAGCATTTCTTCGCAAGGCCGATGAGAGCACCCTGGGCCGTCTGTTGGTCGAGCTGGCCGTTCTCCAGGTAGCAGCTTCGCCCAACGAATCCGGCAAAGCTCTGCGCGATGCCGCCGAGTTCTACAAGGTAGACATAGGAGCCATCACAACCAAGGTCAAGCAAGAGTTCGCGGCAAAGGATAAAGCGAAAGCCGCGAAAAAACCAGCGCTTAAACCGTCAAGCAAAGCTGCGAAGGAGTCCGTAGCAGCGTAATCACCACATCATTGATCAACGGAGCCTGCAACCACAGGCTCCGTTTTCTTGCCGCCCTTCATCGCTGATGGGCCCCGGTATTCCTGAACCAGACGAAATGTTAGTCTTCGACCAAATCTGACCTAACTAAGAGGAGGATTTGGATGCGGAAGAAGCGATTCAGTGTGGAACAGATGATTGGGATCCTGAAGCAGGCAGAAGTGGGAGTTCCGGTAGCAGTGGTGATCCGCAAGGCTGGGATCAGCGAACAGACGTTCTACCGATGGAAGGCGAAGTATGCCGGCCTGGAGGTCGATCAGGTCCGTCAGATGGCGCAGTTGCAGGAAGAAAACTTGCGGTTGAAGCAACTGGTGGCGGAGCTAACGCTGGATAAAGCGATGTTGCAGGATGTGCTCTCAAAAAAATGGTGAAGCCTTCACGGCGTGGACCGATGGTGGAGCGGCTAGTGGAAAACTACCTGGTGAGCGAACGGCGAGCGTGCCGGGTTCTTCGGGTGCCTCGAGCGACCTACCGCTATCGAAGTTGCCTTGATCCACGCTCTGAGCTGCGGGCAAGGATCCGCGAGATCGCTCAGGCAAGAGTGCGCTACGGATATCGCAAGATCCGCGTGCTGTTGAACCGTGAAGGCTGGGAAGTGGGCAAGTATCTGGTGTACCGGTTGTACAAGGAAGAAGGGCTAACGCTGAAGAGGATGAAGCCTGCCGGGAAGCGGAAGGCTGCGCGAACTCGTGAGGATCGGGTCAAGGCCACGGCACCCAACCAGGCCTGGAGCATGGACTTCGTAGCGGACCAGTTGCAGGATGGTACGCGGTTCCGTGCTCTGACCATCGTGGATGTGTACACGAGAGAAGCTGTCGTCATAGAAGCTGGTCAGAGCCTGAAAGGAGACGATGTGGTGCGTACACTGAATCGGTTGAAGCTCAGCCGCGGTGTACCGAAAGTGCTGTTCTGCGACAATGGCAGCGAGTTCACCAGTCAGGCGATGGACCTATGGGCCTATCGCCATAATGCGAAGATCGACTTCTCTCGACCAGGGAAACCGACCGATAACGCCTTCGTGGAGAGCTTCAACGGTACGTTCCGTAGCGAATGCCTGGACACTCACTGGTTCATGGACCTGAAGGAGGCCAGGCATCTGATCGAGGCCTGGCGCAGGGAATACAATGAGAGTCGTCCTCACCGATCTCTCGGTGACAGGACGCCTAGCGAGTTCGCCAGCCAGATCGCGGCTAGCCGCGATCTGGCTGCAACCTAAACTGGTCGATGACTAACACTCGACTTGGTACAGGAAAATTAGGCCCTTCAATCGCTGCGCTACACTAACAAACGAATTGGCACAAAAGATCGGGCAGAGCAAAACCAGGCCCCGTAAATTACGAGGACTATCCACAGACAGGAATCTCAGCAATTGTGATTGTCACTGATTGGAATTCTGGAGGCTGCATCATGAAGGTTAGGCGGTTTTTCCTTTGTTCGCACCGATCACGATTTCTTGAGGCAGTGCGTTTGTTGGTCATTCTTGCAGTTGCGGCCATGGTTGTATCGCAACACGCGGTGGCGCAGCAGCCAGCCGTCCCCAAGCTGACGCTGAGTCAGGTTGAAGGATTGGTGTCGAACCATGTTCCAGATTCGACGATGCAGACGCAGATCCAGAGGCGAGGGCTGGCCTTTGCTCCCACACCGGCAATCGTCGAGTCGTTGCGCTTAAAGGGTGCTGGTTCTCAGACCCTAGCAGCAATCGAAACATTTATCCCGAATTCATCTCATACGAATTCAATATCATCCGGTTCAGTTGCCGGGGTTCTCCCGAAGAACTTCCCACCACCCACCGGCTATGTCAACGACTTTGCCGGAGTGCTATCGCCCGATGCACGCTCACGGCTGGATCGCATTTGCAGCCAACTCGATTCCAAAGCTGAAGCGCAAATTGCTGTCGTGACCATCCATACATTGGACGGAACAGACGTGGCAGACTTTGCTAAGGAGCTCTTTAATAAGTGGGGAATCGGTCACAAGGGTACAAACCGTGGCGTCCTAGTGTTGCTGGCAGTGAATGATCGCAAATACAGAATCACAGTCGGCTATGGCTTAGAAAGTAGTTTAACCGATGCCAAGGCGGCAGAGATTGGTCGTGAAGCGGCTCCTTTGCTCCATGTCAACGACTATGACCGCGGTGTGAGTCTGCTCGTCGATCAGGTGGCGCAGTTCATCGCCGATCAATTCAAAGTGAAACTGGATGATGCACCCGGACAGCAGCAACAGCGATGAGGCATAGGATGCTACCAGGTATACCAGGTGTCATATTGCCACACCGAAGCTCCGGCCAAGCCGCTCTCAGCATTACTTCGCAAAGCCGATGAGAGCACCCTGGGCCGTCTGTTGGTCGAGTTCGCCGTTCTCCAGGCAGCAGCTTCACCCAACGAATCCGGCAAAATCCTGCGCGATGCCGCCGAGTTCTACAAGGTGGACGTTGGAGCCATCACAACCAAGGTCAAGCATGAGTTCGCCGCGAAGGACAAGGCAAAGGCCGCGAAGACGGCCACGCCGAAGCCGACGGCAAAAAGCACAAAGAAGCCTATTGCGGCTTGAACCATTCATCAAAAAACAATAGGAGTCGGCAATCAGCAGGCTCCTTTTCTTGACTATGCATGAAAGGGCCGCACCGCCTGATGAAAATATAGATGCCCCGGAAAAACCCAATAATCAACACCCTGAGATCATTCTCCGGAACGTCGAACACAGAGCGCGCGGTCGTTGCTGCGGCTGCCGAGTACCTCGGCGCCCCGCTCCCCACTGCCGAACTCGAAGTGCATCGCCTGCCCATAAGCAGTCACCTGAGAGCTGCTCCAGTGCCCGCCGGAGAGTTGCAGATTGCCTTTTACATGCCAGGTGACCGATTGGCCACCGCAGCACTGCCCTGGGACGTTGATGCTTGCATCGTAGATGCCCTGCAACTCGTCGATAGTGGGCAAGCGCCAGTCGGTGCGATCAGCCAATTGCAGGCTATGGCAATAATCCATCGCCTGTTGCCAGTTCACATCGCTGCCGTTGTCGTTCTTCGTCCACATCAGTCCCGTTGCCGGGTCGGTCCAGACCCCAGCAGCCTCCCCCGGCGTATTCTGCGTGCGAGGTTGTTCGGTTTTGTCCTGGTACGAAGTCACATTCTCATTCTGTAGAATCTGAGAATCAGAACTTCCTGGATTTTTGTTTTGATCTTGTGTTGCGGTGCGGCCGCGCGTTGCTTCCCACTCTCCTTGCAACCTACCCCAGGACCATGATCCGTTCATGTGTAGTCCATCGGCCGCAAGTGTTCCCCAGTAAGAAATCTGGGCGGCATTCCCTCGGTACTTCTTGAGAAACTGAATGTGCGTGCCCACGATCGTTCCTGTCAGATCAGCCCGACTCCCGTGTGTCGGACTTTGCGTCTCACGAATAGAGCCGGTCAGTCGTGTCCCAGACTGAGTGAGATGAATGTCGAAGGTTTCCCTTGTACCAATAGTGTGAGTTGCATCCCATTCAAGATACGTTCCGTGCCAATTGCCTCCAATAACTGACTGCGAGGTAAACGAAGGACTACCCCTTTGTACAGCGGATTGATTTCTTGAGTCTCCGGAAGTCGTCGCCGCTATAAACCGTTCGATCTCTAGTGGTAGTAGATCGTGCGTTGCCGCAATTCCTATAAGAACAATTGCCGCTGCGAGTCCAAGGCCGCTGATCGTCACCCATATTTTTGTCCGAGTATCGTTGGCTAGGCGCGCAACGAGCAGTCGCCTTGCAGATAAAAAGGAGAATGAGGAACCGACTATGGCCCAGACAAAGCCAGAATACGCGCCCTCGGATATGTGCTTTAGGATATATCCCACAAATAGAGGCCCAATTATAGCTGCTAAGAATGCAATTATTGGGCTTTCCTTGAACCAACCGGCTTTGTAACATACGACGACGAACGCAATGAGGCCAACGAGTTTTGCAATATCTTCTATGGTGTCTGCTGTGAATACGTCTGGAACTAGGGAGAATAAGAGGAGTCCAAAGATGAGCCCGCCTAGCAGACCAAACCAAAACATTTGCTTTCGGAAGCGTGAGAGAGCAGTCTTCTCCATTTCGACCGCCACCGAAATATCAATCGCCACACTACCTGCATTGCTTGCAATTTCAATCGTGGCATGATTTCTGGTGCCCAGCGTTAGTTTGGAGGTGTCAAGATAGAAGGTATGCTCTTGAATATGATGGGTTCCATCGATAGAGCCTTGTGGAAGAATGACCCATGGCTTGTTTGCCCTAATTGTTCCGGTGAGCGTCCCGCCTCCGGTGTTTGTAATGGTGTATCGGCCGCTCAACCGGGTTCCCTGACGAATATTAATGAATTCGAAACTTGTCTGAGAAAGAGAAATCTCGGCGCTCCCCGGAGCCGCGCCTCTTTTTCCCCGCACCCTCGCGGCTTCGGCTTGAATCAGCTTCTCAATTTCCTTTTGGGGAATCTGAAGATTGTTACCGAACGCGATTAACTGGCTTTCTTCTTCGCTGGTGAGGATTCCGTCGGCAAACGCCATGACTACGTAAGGCTGCAGATATTCCAGGCGCTTATCAAGGCTATCCATCAAATTCGCGCTGTTATCCAGCGCCACCTGCTGTCCCACCGGGCTTGGAAATGGATCGCAGCCACTCCTGGACTTCATCTGGCACCACGGGCAAGAGCGCATATGATCGAAGTAAATATGGTTCGTATTAGCCGCGCATTGCCGGTAAGAATTGCTGAGAGTTTGGAGTACGGATAACCACTCACGCGCCGTGGGACGCTGATCTGGGCTACCATGGCCCCTTGTGAAGCACCGCTCGAATAGCTTTCGTATCTCCGGATGCAGGATCTCGAAGGGCGGCGCATGATCCGGGGGCGCAATCTCCCTGCTCCGCATGGAATATGGAAAGTGACCGAGCAGGATCTTGGCTTCAGGATTTGGCGCATTTTCTACCAATCGCCCCTTGGCTTGATACGGGTGTGTTCCCTGCATGAGCAACTGGAAAAGCAGCACCGAAAGTGCGAAGGAATCGGTGCCAACCGTCCTGTCCACATCTTTGAAATTCTTCCCCATCAGTTCAGGCGCCAGATATTCCCCCTTGCCTGCCGGCGAACGGTAGGTCTTTCCCGCGACAGAATCTGGCACCTGAAAAGAATCACAATCGATAATCGAGATGAGCGCGTTGGGCGCAATCAAGATGTTGCTCTCGTTCAGGTCGCCGATACAGTAACCCTGATTGTGAATAGCGGCAACCGCGCTGGAGATATTCGTTGCAGCGGTAACCAGATGCTTCCAGGTGAACCCGCCTCCGAATCTTTCCGTGCGATATTCCTTATTGATATATAGAAATGCCTTTTGAAATATCTTGAGATCCAGCTTGGGCATGAAAAAGCCCGCTAGTGCGTTCCTGAAGGCGTCTTTATACAGGATAGCGGTCGGCCAGCAGATCGACCGGTGCTTGTGCACTTGATAAGTCGGATCGGACGGCGGATTGGTAACCATCAAAGATAGTTTTTTAATTGTCTCCGGAAGAATGGGTTTTGTGTATATCTTTGCGCATTCCAGTGGATCGTTAGGGGAGTTGAAGATCACACCCTCGCCACCGCTGCCAATTTGGATGGCCAGGGAGACGCTTCGCCCGCTTTCCGTGTATGCAATTGCAGCCATGACTTCAGTCCGTTTCGATCACACCAACCACGAACGTCTTATCGTCGTCCGAGTGCTCGCAGAGCTTGACGGAGGCCAGCAATTCCGCAATCTCGCTTGCTCCGGCCACCACATCAGTGACTTCGCGCGCGTAGTTAAATACGGGGGTGAAAAATCTCTCAAAGGGAACAAGCGCGTCTTCCACTTTGCGAAACGCGGCGCGTTGGCAGCCATCGGTAAAGACAGCAATTCCGCGGATGGAAGATTCACCCGAGGAGATGCGAAGGGAATTTCTCCACTCACTGCTCGTAAGCGGCACCACTTCGTTTGTGTATTCCGACTCTCCCGGACTGGAGATGAGAGACAGGATGCCTTCGATTTCCCCCACTACCGCTCCATCGCCGATATGAGCGACAGCAAACTGCCGCCCCGTTGCGATGGCAATAATCAGGGTACAGGCTAAGTCGCGCAGGTTGCAGGATTCTTCTTGAGCGAGCAGTTCAAGCTCTTTTCGAGCATGGGCGGCGGCGTCCCGGACAAGCTCCTCAATCTTCCGCTCTTCATCCGATTCCGAGTCCAGCGCGGTCATGCAGAAACGGAACGCCGACGCAACGGCCAGGGACGCTCCCGCATCGCTTCTCTTCGCGCTTCCTAAGCCATCCGCAACGGCGATTACAATTGCATCAGCAGCGGTAGCTGCGTAGGCGCAGGCATCCTGACAAGGAATCTCACCTTGAAGATGCATCGGCCCGATAACTGATGACCCAAAGACGCGGGATCTTCCCGCACTTTTTGGGTTTTGTGGCGTCGCGTCCATGCAGTACCCTCGTTCTATGTGGGGACTTCGCACCAGCCGGCGGCCACCGGGTCGGGGAGCTGGACACTATCGCTGATCTTGGTTGAGGAGACCTTCGCCTGGCTATTGGATACCCACTTGAACAACTCAGCGAACTTGGTGCCGATGAGTTTTAGGGGCTGACGGTCCCGAGCGATTTGTGCCAGCGTGCCGAGGTTGGCCGGTTCCACAGCTACGGCAAAAAACAGGAATTTCTTCTCCGCCTCACCGGTATGCACACGCGTCACAACCTGGTTCCAAGTTGCGTCTCCCGGTTCCATATCGGTAGGTTCGCCATCTGTAATCAGAAACAACCATGGGCGGTAGTAGTCAATGCCCTGTTGTTTGTACTGCTGCTTCCGCACCTCCAGCATATCCGCGGCCTTTAGAATCGCCTCTCCCAGCGGAGTACCGCCACCAGCCGATAAAGCAGGTGGTTCAAAATCTTCGATCGAGCAGAAGTCCTGTACGAGATGAACTGTTCCGCCAAATGCAAGCACAGCCAGATCCACTCTCTTGCGAGCAATATCGTCCTTGAGCGTTTCCTCTTTGAAACTTATCAATGCCTTATTTAGATTCGCGATCTTCTCCCCATCCATCGACCCCGAGGTATCCAGTAAAAGAACGGTTGCGCAGTGCGGCTGTGTTGGATTGCCAATTTCAACTTGATCTAATAGCCCCATGTCTTTCTCCTTCTCGTCATTTGCTGTGTAGTGCGAATCAATCTGACGCAATGCCCTGCATGATCCAATCGAACATTGCGCGACTCGGTATAAACGCCTCAACCACGCATCATAGAATCAACCGCTGCTTCTTATACCGTTGTAGGCCAGATGAAGAGCGGAATGAACACAGCGATTTGAGAATGAGAACAGTAGCAATGAAATCATCGCCGGAATACCTCCGCAATTGCATTGGTGATATCTCGTCCCAGGTAACCTATGGCGTCGCCTACCAATTCAGGCTTCCCGTGCGTTACGTACCACAACGCCTGTGCCCCGCAAGCAAGCGAATAGCCTGTGATCTTGAAAAGCAAGAGCATCAGTCGAGCCATGAGTTTGAACGGGCCGAACATAGATTTGGAGTCTGACCCTCCATTCAAGGCATGGCATCATCCACGCCGAAATCGGTAGCATTTCTTTGGCGGTAGAACCAAAAGTCAATCCCCGAACCGGCAACTTGCCCTAAATAAGGCCGACGTTAGCCATTCCGTATTGACCGCGTCTACCACTGCTGGAAAGCTTACGTGGCTTTGCTTACTTTGTGACCTTTTTTGCAAATAAAGTAATTGCCGGGACGCCACGTCACTTCATGATCGCAGAGGTAAAAGTTACATTCATTACACCAGTAGGCCTTCTCAATCGGGATCTGGTGGCCGCCGGGCACGCACTGCACCGTTTTTGCCATTTTCGCGCTCCTGAAGGTAGACTTTTGGAATCCAGACAATATATCACGAGGAGGTAGAGCCGCACTGTACTGACGGGCTTAGCGCAAAAATTCTCGCAGATCGAGTTCGGCAAAATGCAACCATAGTCGCTACAGGAATGGATGTAACTCGTTGGAAACAAATTACTTATTTGACAAGTAGTGCAACTGACCCCGAGACGGCTTTTCGAAAGCACCCCGCGATTCTTGTCTGGCTTGGATTCGGACTCGACACTTTACAGTCGCTCACATGGGGCACGCGCGAATCTGATTGGCCTTGAGTGACAATCCACCGACTGCCAGATTCCTACGCAGCGTCACGCCAAAAGATGTATATTCTCGCCGATTGCCCCGGCCTTTCCTCTTCAACATCGAGGTATTCACAAGAATCGCTTGTCTGACGGATGGGCGGCAGTGCCTTCAGCAGCACGGGCTGGTGCTGAGCAGAACATTCATAGACACGCAGCCAGCTTGGCGCGGGGCCTAAGAATATCAGGCGAACCTCACATTGGCGGACCCGATCCTGAGTGAAAGAGAGCGTTGACGTGTAGTAGCCAAACCCAGCCTTTACGCACCGAGGCAAAGCACATTTCAAGAGCACTGCGAAAGAATCGTTCGATTTGAGCGGTTCCAGGAATGGCACCGAGAGCTTTCGGGAAATTCCTTCTGAACCCACAAGGAACGGTCGAATCGGCTGGACCATGCCGGGATCATGAGCAAGGTCAAACGCAACGCATTTCAGATTATCAAATGCAGTGCTGTCATCCGAGTCAATGCTGAAGTCGATTGAAGTCTCGCTGTCGGATTTGCAGTATCCCGAATACTGCCAGGTGATTTCCAGATCCTCGCCTTCAATTCGCGCCGTGTGATGGGCCTCTTGAATGACAAGGGTCCGGTTCACACGCCGCTTGAGGTTTGCGATGTTCAGGGAATCGATGCTGTGACCTTCGATTTCGGTCGAAGCAGCATCGAGGGCGAGGCGCTTCTTGCGGGCGTATAGGCCAGCGATGATCGAGAGAACTACGAAACACAGACTCGTAAAGACAAGCCAAGCGCGGGATTGTATGACAGCAAGGACGCTGGTTGCCGTCCCGACAATGGTTGCCAGGGCAACGATGGCCTCAAGAGAAAATTGCAGGTGTGTGAGAGCAAACCTGCAATGCAAGATGCTGGCTTGCCATTTATCCGGTCATTGAATTGGGGGATTGCCGTGAATACCGCCGCCCCCGCCTCCACCGCCAGTCAAGGCTGTAGGATGCATCATTCTGGGCCTCCTTTCCGGTTCCGAAAGAGCCGCCTTTACTCAACCCAGAATACCACTCATACAGTGGATATGTAAATAGTGTAGACGTAAATGGGTCAAATAGAGAACACTCTCGGACATGGAAGAACGACTTCCCAATCCACTCCTGAAGGCCTTGGGTCAAAGAATCAGAGAGTTGCGGAAAGACCAAGGCTATTCGCAAGAGGCTTTTGCCGACAAATGCGGTGTTCACCGGACGTTTATGGGAACGATTGAACGCGGCGAGAGCAACCTGAGCTTCAAAAACATCCTCAAGGTGACAACGACCCTAGGCATATCGTTGTCCACGCTTTTTCAGGAGCTTGAGGACAAGGCCGAAACCAGCCCACCGGAAACGGTTGAGGTCAGGCCAAAGCTCCGTACCAGGCCGAAAAAGTCGTCTACGGATTGACGGCGAGCACTTCCGACGGAGGTCGCCCTGACTGCCCTAATATGTTAAAATATCCCTATGGCTGTTCGTACAATGAGAGTGACCGCGACTGCCCGTTCCTATGTTCTGGGACGGAAGACCTTCGCTGCGATTTCAGCCGTTGAGGGCTTGAAGCTGAGTCCTTCCGGCTCGCGGCGCATGAAGAAGACGGGGCATCTTACGCCGGATCAACGCCGCGCAGAAGTCATCCGCGCCTATGCGCGGTCGTAAGGGACGCTAATGATGTTGGAAGGTTATGAAGCCTTCAACGATCCCTATGTCTACAATGGCACGACTGTCCTCAAGAACCGAATAGGAATTCGCGATCAGAAGACGCTTGAAGCGTTCGAGGTCGAGATGTCTACGCTTCGCGCCGAAGAGCCATTGCCCATCGGACTTTTCGACGCCGCTCATTACCGCAAGATTCACCGTTTTCTATTTCAGGATGTGTACAGGTGGGCAGGCCGCTACCGCACAGTCCGCATTGCAAAAGACCAAAATGTTTTCTGCTACCCAGAACACATTTCGGCTCAGATGGACAAACTCTTTGAACGACTGAACCACGGTGATCTGCTAAGGACCGCCGAATTTCCGCTCTTCGCAGATCGTGCCGCAAGTTTCTTAGGCAATCTGAATGCGATCCATCCCTTCCGAGAAGGAAATGGACGTACCCAATTGGCTTTCTTAGGACTGGTAGCCGTCCATGTTGAGCATCCACTCCGTTTAGACAGAATCAAGCAGGAGACTTTCTTGCCTGCGATGGTAGCTAGTTTCACCAATAATCTAGCGATGCTCATCGCCGAACTGACGGCGCTCCGAGCTTAGGTGGTTTTGCTGGATTGTCTCAAAGTTGTACCGATTTGTTATCCCCAGCTTACCCTTTACGCACGCTGTAGGCGCCTTATACTTAGGATATCCAGAAATGGATAGCCGGAGGATACACCGAAGAATATAGAACCCTTTAGCGGTGGCATCCACGGAGAAATCTGTAGGTGCTCCGGCTAAAGGGTTTTTTCGTAAAAGGTCGATTCGGCTGCCAGTAAAGAAACTTTACACCCACCTGTAAAATATCTTTACTGGTACCTGTAAAGAAACTTTACACAAAGAAGAAGAATGGAATCAGAAAAATGGAATAAGAGTGGATTATTGAAAAAATACATACGAAACTCTCCCATGAAATGGAAGATGGGTTTTTCGATTATCCCAACTCAGATCCTCATGGACGAGCGTTTGTCTCGGTCCTGTCTCGTGGTATTTTGGGTTCTGACGGTGCATATATTTCGCGGAAAGAAATTCTGCTTTCCCTCGACTACGACGATAGCCAGGGAAGCGCACTCATCCCGCCCTACTGTAATAAAGGCCATCAAAGAACTTGAGCATTACGGATATCTTGAGGTTGAAAGATTTTCGGGAGGCGTGAGCAAATACTACCTAAAGGCTCTCGTTTGACGCCGCGCCTAGGAAGTCCAAGACAATTTCACGGCAGTTTCCAGAGCGTCCTGGCGCGACTTTACCCATGGCGCGTAGTGACGCTGGGTAGTCTTGATAGATGTATGCCCCAACAACATTGAAACAGTTTCGAGCGAAATACCTTTTTGCAAGAGTTCTACGGAGAAAGTGTCTCGCAGCCGGTGCGAATGGCCGTCCACAACCCCGGCCATCGTATACACAAGCTTTAGCCGCTGCTGCCACTCCGTTATCGCGCTCTTGGGTTTCCCAATATTCCGATAGAAATAATACTCGTTCCCCTCGTCACACTCCGCAATCGCTTCAATGACATCCTTCGGGAGCGGGACCCATACGGGATGTTTCGTTTTTTCCTGTTTCAAGAACAGCTTCCCATTCTTCAATTTGTCGCGCCGGAACATCACCGCATCCGAGATCCTGATTCCCGAATAACGCATGAGCAGGATGAGGGCTTTGAGCTTCTTCTCCGTTCCTTTGGGGATTTTCGGATGCGCTTCACGGATTGATTCCGCCGCCCACAATATTTTTTCCATCTCCTCATCGGTGAATGGAAGCGTCGGATCGTATTTCACGGCTGGCGCTTCAACGCCCCGTGCCGGATTCTTTTCTATCCAATCCGAGTCCATGCAGAACGTGAAGAACTTCCGCACCATCTCCAGGCGCTTTTGCATGGTGATCGGCGCTAGCGTCCAGGACTCGCGCAACCGGCGCAGACCATCGGTCGTGACGGAACGCATGGGACTATCCCCGAACTCACGCTCAAGTTCAGCGGCGACGTTCCGATATTTGCTCATCATCGCGTCGCTCAATTGCATGGATTGTCGGTCGCTAATGAACCGTTCCGTGGCCTCTTTTACGGTCACTGCCGGCGTCGTCCCGCTCGCTTCCCATTCCCTCACAAGACGGTTCGCCGCTTCCCAGTTCGTCAGATCAAGCGACTTCCTGATGCTCTCGCCCCGAAGAACCCCTTGCACCCATATAGGGCAGAAGCATTTCGCGCGGCGTACCGTGCTCTTACAGTTCGCCCGATGCCTCCGATACAGATTGAGCATGGCAATATTCTAGTACATATAAGGTACGAAAGTTCAACATAAAACGTAAACTATTGTAAAATAATGATTTATATTGGTGCCGGGAGGGGGGGTCGAACCCCCACGACCTTGCGATCGGCGGATTTTGAGTCCGCTGCGTCTGCCAGTTCCGCCATCCCGGCGCAGTACGATTGTAGCAGTGTGTGAGAGGTGTATCGTCTACTCGCGGACCTAGTGGGTAGCTAGCTGAGGATAGAATCCCGCTGCATATAGCGGACGTTAGCTACTCACGCGCGCGCTTCTTAATCTCCACGTTCAGCCGCTTGATCTTCTGGTTCAGAGTGCTCAGCGGGATCCTGAAGTACTCCGCCGCCTCAGTCTGGTTCCAGTGGCAGCGCTCCAGCCGGTCGGCAATAATGCGCCGCTCAATCTCCTCCATCAAATCGAAGAGGCTGGCATCTGGCCTGTGGTCCAACAGACTCGCCGAGTAGGTGTTGCCGGTCAGCGACGCCGGCAGCAGGTCGCTGGTGATCGTGCGCGTGGTTGCCAGCACTACGCCACGCTCCATCGCATTTTCCAGCTCGCGTACGTTGCCGGGCCACTCGTAGTCCATCAGGATGCGCATCGCCTCGGGCGCAAGCGTTGGTGCCGGCACATCGTTCTCGTCCGCATAAAATTTCAGGAAATGCGCAGCCAGCAGCGGAATGTCCTGCCTGCGCGCGCGCAGCGGCGGCAGCTCCAGGCAGATCACGTTCAGCCGGTAGAAAAGATCTTCACGAAATCTGCCCTCCTGCACGGCCAGTTTCAGGTCGACATTAGTGGCTGCGATAATACGCACGTCCACCTGGATCTCCTCGGTCCCACCCAGATGCATGAAGCGCCTGTCCTGCAACACGCGCAGAATCTTGGCTTGCATGTCCATACCCATCGTACCGATCTCGTCCAGAAAGAGCGTGCCTCCGTTGGCTACCTCAAACAAGCCCTTCTTGGCTGCTACCGCCGACGTGAACGCCCCGCGTACGTGGCCGAACAGCGTCGACTCCAGCAGCTCCGACGGCACCGAGCCTGTATTCACAGGCACAAACGGTTTGTTCCTGCGTGGCGAGTTGGCGTGCAGTGCCTTGGCGATCAGTTCCTTGCCCGTGCCGCTTTCGCCTTGCACAAGCACCGTGGAGCGGCTAGGCGCTACCTGCGCCACCAGGTCGAACAGGCGTAACATCGGCTCGCTCTTGCCCACGATATTCTCGAAGTTGTAGCGCTGTTTCAGTGCGCGCTTCAGTTGCACCAGCTCTTCTTCCGCGCGATGCCGCCCAATGGCGGCGCGTATGTCCGCCAGCAGCTTCTCGTTGTCCCACGGCTTCTGGACAAAGTTCTCCGCGCCAGCGCGAATCGCGTCCACCACGTTCGACACCTTGCCATACGCCGTAATCATGATCACCGGCAACTGCGGCTGCATCTCCAGAATGCGTGGCAACAGATCGATGCCGCTCTCTCCGGGCAGCGCCAGGTCCAGCAGCAGCAGGTCGAACTCATTGGCCGCCAGTTGTTCCAGGCCAGTCGGCCCGTCCACCGCCAGCGTCACCTCGAAGCCCTCCAGGCTCAGCAGGGCTTCCAGAGATTCGCGGATCGCCAGCTCGTCATCCACAATCAGCACGCGCGCTGGGCCAACTACTCGCGCATCGGCGCCCACCAGTCGTGGCTCAATCGCCGCCTCGTTCACCGCTACAGTCGCTTCAGCCATGGGTACTCTTTCCTCTGCGCGTACATCCGATCCCAATTCCGGATTCAGATTCATCTCGATTCACCGTTCTATACTGGCACCGTACTCTTTGCCTCGCCGACAATCTCATCCGTGCTTGCTGCAATCTCCGTATCCGCCGGAACAGCAACCATCCTGCTCGTTCCCGCCGCCGGAAACTCAAGCCGGAAGGTAGTTCCCACCCCCACCTTGCTCTCCACCTGCATCTTGCCGCCGTGCTCCTGCATGATGCCGTAGCTCACCGCCAGGCCCAACCCGGTGCCCTTGTGCTGTCCATTGCCCGGCTTGGATTTGGTTGTAAAGAACGGGTCGAAGATGCGATGCAGATGCTCCGGTTCGATCCCGTCGCCGTAGTCCTGCACCACGGCTGTCACGCGGCCCGCCCTCTGCTGGGTGGCAATCCGTATGCGTCCGTTGCTGGAACCATGCATGGCGTCCCGCGCGTTCAACAGCAGGTTTAACACCACCTGCTGCAGCTTGCCCTCGTTGCCCTGAATGCGCGGCAGCTCTGCATCCAGCTCCGTCTCCACACGTATCTGCCCCGTCTTGAACTGGTGGTCAACCAGCGTCAGTGTGTCCAGCAGCAGCCGGTTCATGTCGATCGAGCTGAACTCGCTGCTTCCTGTACGCGAAAAATTCAGCAGCCCGTTCACAATCTCCGACGCGCGGAAGGTCTGCTGCGTGATCTTGTCCAGCACCGGAGCCAGTCGCTTGTCCTGTTCCATCATCGGGCGCATCTGCTTGGCCAGCATCTGGGTGTAGCTGCTGATCACGGCCAGCGGGGTGTTCACCTCATGCGCCACGCCCGCCGCCAGCAGCCCAATCGACGACAGCTTCTCGGCCTGCGTCAGTTGCGCTTCCAACTCCAGCCGGTCGGTGATGTCGTCTACCAGCACAATCCGTCCTACTACCGCGAAGTCGCGTGTTAACAGCGGCGCTATCGCAATGTTTGCCACGCGCGTCTCGCCTGTTGGCAGAGCCAGCCGGACCTTGTAGAACGTATGCGTGCCTTGTTCACCGCGCACGCTATCGAAGTGGGTCATGAACTCCGGCGGAAAGATCGCCGCCAGTCCTTGTCCCAGTGCCTCGCCCCGCGAGCGGGCGTACATAGCCTCCATCTGCGCGTTCCAACTCTCGATCCGGTCCTCCAGGTCCACAGCGAACACCCCAATGTGGATCGACTCCACAATGTTTTCGTGGAACTCCTTCAGCCGTTCGAATTCGCCGATCTTCTGCTCCAGCCGCCGATACAGTTGCGCGTTCTGGATCGCAATGCCGATGTACCCGGCCAGTGACCCAAGCACCTCCACGTCTTCGCTGGATAGAAAATCGCCGTCGTCCGTGCGTCCCAGACCCAGGATCGCCACCGTGCGCGTGCCCCCGCCCTCGCGGTTGGCCACCCGGCAGGGTAGGTAGTAGTTCAGGTCCAGCAGTCCCGCGCTCTTCTGTTGCGCATCCGGAAGACGCAGCACCTGCTGCGGATTTTCCAGAAAGATGTGGTCATCCGCGCCCCTGCGATCGAAATCCAGAAAGCGCACATCCAACTCGCGCAGCTCCTCTGCCTCCAGATTGGTAAGCCCGTGCGAGGCAGCCAGTTCAAAACGGGCGCATAGAGTAGCCGTATCGCTCGCTTGAGCCAGACCATGCAATCTAGACTTGCCGTTTCCACCGCCGTCCGAGGCGGCGTTTGCGTCGCCCTCCGTCGCCAGAAACACCGCCATGCGTGTTACAAGCAGGGTCTCCGGCAGGCGCTTAACAATCGAATCCACCAGAGCGCGCAGGTCGGTCTGCGAGTTCAGGCTGCGGCCAAAGTCGATCAGCGTCTCCCGATAGTCGAAGCTCTTCTGGTCGAAGACGCGGTCCACCTTGGCCTGAATCGCGCGTTTCAGCGGATCGAATACCACCCCCGTCACCATGATGGCCAACAGTAGTCCGCTCGTGCCCAGAATCGGCAAACGCGAATGAACGAACTCGCCACCCAGTGCGATCAATCCGAAGTAGAGTCCTACAATCGCCGCCGTGGCCAGCGTGTAGGTCACGCCGCGCTTGAAGATCAGGTCCACATCCATCAGCCGATAGCGCACAATCGCCCAACTGAACGTCAGTGGTAGAAATGCCAGGAACAGCAGCACAAACTTCGAGAGTAGGGACGGCACCGCGTAGCCCATCAAATACGGGATTGCATACATCACGGTAAACGGCCCCACCGCCAGCAAGGTTCCACGCGTCAGCCACTTCAACTGCTGCCGCTCCAGGGGCGACGCGGCGCGCCGGTAGCGCGCGTAGAAAACTACCGCGGCAACGGTATAGTAACCCGCCATGTAACCCACGCTGATCTGGTCCAGCCGGTGGCTCAACACCCCGGTCGCGCTCCAGCGCAGCTCCGCCCACACCTGTAGACACGCCAGGTAGGCGCCCGGCATATACAGCAGTGCGGGTAGCAGATGCCGCTCAAGCCTGCTCCGTATCCTCGCCGATGCACCCGCATCCGCCCGTGCCGCGCCATAGAAGCTCACGGCAAAATGCAGGAATAACGCCGGCTGCAACATGGTCGCCAGCAAATTGCCCCAACGGATCACCAGATCGAACGTACCCGGTTCCCCCGTCGACCGGAACGCATACAGCACGAACGACACCAGGCAGAAAACATAAAAATGCAGCGACTTGGGCGCCGTCCAACGGCGAAACAGCACATACAGTCCGATCAGCAGATACACCAGCGCAATCAGACGCGATCCCTGTGCCGTGCTGCGGTCCGCGGCTTCCAGATACACCTGGACTTCAACTCTCGCCGCACCACCAGCCAGCCCACGCGATCCCGCCCGTGGGCGAACAATTGAATACGTCGCCGCGTGGTAGTAGATTCCGTTGTTCGACATCGCTCGCTCCTGCGATGCCACCCGCGGCGTAGGTTCGCCGTTGATCCCCTCCAGAACATCCCCGGTGCGAATCCCGAATTTGTATGCAGGCGAATCTGCCGGCACCCGGTCCGCCCGCAAGCCGCCCTGTACCTCGACCCACGTCACCCCATCCGTGGGAAACTCCGTGCCAAGCTCCTGCGACAGGTTGAAACCCGCCAGAATGCACACCCCCAGCGTCGCAATGGCCAAGGCGACGGCGAGAATTCGCGTCTGAAAAGCGTCTCTCATCTTGCGTACCGCAAACTACGTAAGCCCTATGCAAAAGTTCAACTATGCAGGCAAATCCCCCCGCTTAATAGATAGTTAAGGTTAAGCACATCAGTCGCCAAAAGGGAAAGTCACTGATTCCATGAGATGCAACCCATGAGATAAGCGATTCCTACCGATTATCATAAACACTTCCTAAAATCGGTGAACCGCTTTAGGCTGTTGCACCCGAAAATCGACAACCAATTGCTTTCCAATAGCTCCCTGCACAATCGCAATATATGCTCGATAAGAGATAACCACCCCATGGATTCAGCACCCGCACTTCCCGCCAGCTTCCACGAATTCCTCGGCAACCAGACCGCCGTCGAAGGCCTGCGTGCCGGCATCAGTGCCGGCAGGCTTCCCCACTCGCTCATCCTCGCTGGCCCCGCCGGGGCAGGGAAGTACACCCTGGCCCTTATGCTCACCATGGCCGTGGAGTGCCAGCGCCAGCCACGCGAGTCCTCATCCAGCGGACAGGAGCTGGCCAGCTTCTGCGGCACATGCTCCAACTGCACACACATCGCTTCCGCCGTGGATTTAGAAGCCCAGGTCGCCGCCGCCGTCCTTGCCCGCGAAGATCTCCGCGAGACCGACAAGAAAGAGACACGCGTCCTCATCCAGCCCCACCCAGACGTCCTCATCCTGCCGCCAGACCCGCCCCAGCTCCTCATCAAGCTCGGCCAGGTCCGCACCCTCATCCAGCGCGCCCACTACCTGCCCAGCGAGGCCCCCTGCAAAATCTTTATCCTCACCTCTGCCAGCATGATGAAGGAGGCCGCCAACTCCCTGCTCAAGGTTCTCGAGGAGCCACCCGACACCGTCCTCATCCTCATCCTCGCGGAGAATCCCGGCGAGCTGCTTCCCACTATCCGATCCCGCTGCGCCACCGTCCGTCTCGGCGCGCTACCGGTCGAAGAGATCGAAGCCCTGATCGCCGCCCGCCGTCCAGATGTCCCCGCCAAGCAGCGCTCGCTCATCGCCCGTCTTGCCCAGGGAGCAGCTGGTCGCGCCATAGCCTTCGACCTGGAAACCTACACCGCCGCCCGCGCAGACGCACTCATCTTCCTGCGCAATGCCGCTGCAATCTCGACACAATCCGACCCCGACCACACCGCCCTCTTCAAGATGACCGAGACCTACCGCGCCGGGGCCGACGGCCAAACCAAGACTCTCGCCCTGCTGCGCGCCCTCGCTTTGCTACTCGAAGACCTCCTGCTGATCGACAGCGGCACGCCCGACCTAGTGCGCAACACTGACCTCCGCGCCGAGCTCGAGCGTTTGGCCGCCGCCCTCCCCTTCGCCTGGATCGAATCCGCCAGCCACGCCCTCGACCAGGTCCACTCCGGCCTCCGCCGCAACCTCCTCCGCTCCCTCTCGCTAGACGCCTTCGCCGCCCAACTCGCCACGCCAGCTTGAATCTCGTCATTCTGGCGTAGCCAGAATCTCAGTATTTTCCTTTGTCTTTGTTCTTGCTCTCGACTTGCCTCTACTTCGCTCACGTTGCCTTCTCCAGCCCGTCCCCCTGCCCACACTGGAGAGCAAGTCTCGCGTATGATTGCGCTGATGCTGGGCTCAAGCGCGGAGGTTTGAATGTTCCAACGAATCCCCTTCTTACTGCTTCTTCTGATCTCGACAATCTCCTCCCCAGCCAGCGCACAGGACGCCACCCAAGCGACGCCGCAGCCACCGACTCTCAAGGCAGGCACCGACGTCACCCTGAGATTGAGTGCGCCCTTCTCTCCCAAGCACGCGAAGCTTGGAGATCGAGTTGCCTTCACCACCGTCTGGCCACTCGATGTTGGCTCCACTCACGTCTGGCACTCCAACCATCCCGTCAACGGCACGGTCACTTCCCTGAAGCCAATGGTCGAAGTCACGCTCGATCCCCTCCCCCTGCCTACTGGAACAGTAAAGTTCGCGGGCCACCCGTTTGAGGTTCTTGGCTACGGCAAAGACTTCCCACCCCCGCCAGCCCATCACTTGCACCCCACCGACAAGACAAGCGCCGGAGAGAACGCAGGTAATGTCGTGGGAGGAACCATCCTCCTCGGGGCGTTCGCCGTTGGTGAGACAGGACACTTCATCGCGCACCCATTAGGCGGCTCCAGCAAGGATCCGGATCGCGGCATCGGGACAGTTACCGTAGTCAAAGTTGCAGAAGACGTGCCAATCGCCCAGACCCAAGTCACTCGCTGACAGCCTTAAGTTGCCCGCGCGGCCTTCCCCAGCCGGTCGCGCAGAGCCTCGCCCAGCCCATTCATCGCCGGTAGCGGGCAGATGATTGTCTTCACGTCGCGCGCATCCAAATCCCGCAGACCAGCAAACAACCTCTGCGCTAAAGTCTCCGAATCATTCCAAGCTCCCCAGCAAAACACAGCCCCCGCGACACCAGCCTTCCACCCATCCGGCAGCATCACTCCAACCTCCGCAGCAGGATACTTCGCAACCTCGCGCAGCAGTTCCTTCTGCCCCTCCACCAGCACCAGCCGGGCCCGCGGAGCGTAGTGCCGCATCCCCATCCCCGGTGATGCCAAAGCCTTCGGCTCGCTCTCTTCCACAATCGCAGCGACAACCACCCGCACCTCCTCCCCAATCACCTGCGCAATCATCGCCGCCGTCACCGCTCCCGGCCTGTAGATCGCCCGCGCCGCCACATCCAGCACGGTCGATTCCACGCCAACATTCGTCGCTCCGCCGTCCAGCACCGCATCGATCCTCCCATCCAGATCGGCCAGCACATGCGCCGCTGTCGTCGGGCTCGTATGTCCAAACCGGTTCGCGCTCGGCGCGGCCACCGGAATGCCAGCTAGCCGAATCAGCTCCCGAGCCACGGGATGCGCTGGCCAGCGCACGCCCACCAGCGCGCGTCCAGCCGTCACCGCGTCTGGAACCATAGCCGTCCTGGGCAGCAGCAGTGTCAGCGGCCCCGGCCAGAAGGCATCGATCAGCTTCGCCACCACCAGCCCCTCGTCTCCCGCCGGAACCACAGCCACGCGCTCCAGCATCGCGCGGCCCTCCACATGCACAATCATCGGGTCCCAACTGGGCCTCTGCTTCGCTACAAAAATCTTCGCAACCACCGCGGAATCCAGCGCATTCGCTCCCAGCCCGTACACCGTCTCGGTGGGGAACGCGACGGTTCCGCCGCTGCGCAGCAACTCCGCCGCACGCTCAACACCGCATGCCTCCTCGGCCCGCAGCCGTTCCGTCTTCAAGTCCAACTCGCGTTCTCGCCCCTGCTCATCCCTCATCGAAAGCCTTGCCTCACTCCCTCATGCTACCGCCCTCACCGTATACTCAACCAATGCAGAGCGCCGAGATCGAACTCAAATTTCCTGTCCACGATCTCGCTCGCCTGCAAGCGAGCCTTCCCTCCCTTGGCTTCCTGCTCGACACACCCCGCACCTTCGAGCAGAACACCCTCTACGACACAACCGATCGCACCCTCCGCGCAGCCAGGCAGATCCTCCGCATCCGCCGTTACGGCGATCTATGGACCGTCACCCACAAGCGTCCCTCCGACCCATCCGAGCAGGAAGAGCCAACCCGCTATAAAGTCCGCATCGAGAGCGAGACCCAGATCGAAGATGGCCCTGCGCTTGCCGCCATCTTCCATCAAATGGGATACGAGCCTGTCTTCCGCTACGAAAAGTACCGCACCCAGTGGTTGCTTGCCACCCCAATCATCGATGGCCCGCTCTTTACCAACCCAGTCCATCCCTCCGAACCATTCTCCGTCAATCCCACCCTCCATCTCGTCCTCGACGAGACGCCCATCGGAGACTACGCCGAGCTGGAAGGCCCGCCCGCATGGATTGACGACACACTGGCCAAGCTCGAGGTCGATCCCGCCACCTGCCTCACCAAAAGTTACGGCAGCCTGTTCCTCGATTGGAAGCAGCGCACCGGCAGCCTCGCAGAACATCTTACCTTCGACCTGATTCCTGCCCCGCTCCTCCAGCCTGTGCTTCCCTAACGCATCGCTCCCGCCCCGCCGATACACCCTCTGACGCCCTCAATCGGGCCGCGTTGAATCAGAGGAGTGCATGAAACTCGAATCCAAGCTCGGTATCAGCACGGGTGTCCTCATCCTGGCCATGCTGGTCAGCGCCTCCGTCGCGCACCTGCGCATCCAAGAGGCCAACCAGATCGCCGCGACCCTCATCGACAAACGCCTCAATCTCATTCGATTCACCCGGGACCTCCGGTTCGCGCCCCTGATGAGCGTTCGGTCGCTAGAGTCCTATATGCTGTTTGGCACCGACCCCGAGTCTTCCGCTCGATACCTTCAGGAACGTCGCGCACACCTCGCTAACAGCGATGCGGCTGCTGTCAATATTCGCAACCTCGTTCAGAAATACAATCTCGATGTCGAAGCAGCCCCACTACACGAGTATGAGATAAAGCTCGCCAACCAATACGCCATGGAGGTGGAAGCCGAGCGTCTTAACTCACTCCACACCCCCCAGGCCACTCGTCAGGCCATCGCTCTACTGCATGACCAGATACTTCCGCAGGATGCCGCGCTCTTCGACTCTCTAAGACCGTTCGTGCTGTCCGAGGAAGCCCAGCGCGATAAAGAGTTGCTCAACCTACGGGAGGCCAATGACGCAGTCCTCGTTACCCTTTGGACGGCCACCTTCTTCGGTATACTCGCTGGCGGCCTGATCTCGTTCGTCCTCGCTCGACGCATCACTCGCCGTATCGGTCTCGTCGCCGCTCGCGCCAACGCCATTGCATCTGGAGACCTCACCGGTGTCGAACTCGATATCCATTCCTCCGACCAGGTCGGATCGCTCGCCTGCGCCATGCAACAGATGCAAAACAGTCTTGGCGGTATTATCCGTACAATTGCCCAAACCGCCGGTTCGCTCACCGCAAGTGCTGGATCCATGAGCACCGCTTCGGACCATATCCACAGTCGCGTGGACGAGCAGACCCAGCAGACACAGCAGGCTGCCACCGCCATGCAGCAGATGTCCGCCTCCATCGCGGAAGTCTCCCGACACACCCAGTCCGCCGCAGAGGCCGCCCGCTCCGCCGCCCAAACCGCCCACGAGGGTGACACCATCGTCAAGCAGATGCTCGACTCCATGCACTCCATCGCCACCGCCGTCAACGACACATCCTCCGCCGTCGGCCTGCTTGGAGAAGACTCCCATCGCATCTCGCAGATCGTTACCGTCATCGACGAGATCGCCCGCAAGACCAACCTGCTAGCCCTCAATGCCGCCATCGAGGCCGCCCGTGCGGGCGAACAGGGCCGTGGCTTTGCCGTCGTCGCTGGCGAGGTCCGCCGCCTCGCCGAATCCACTGCTCAGGCCACCGGCGAAATCTCCACCATGATCCAGGACATACAGAACCGTACCCGCACCGCCATCGTCAGCATGGCCTCCGGCAACCTCACCGTCGAGCAGGGAGTCGTCACCACCAACCAGGCCGGAGAAGCCCTCACTCGCATCATCGGCATGGCAGAACGAGTCGACCGTATGATCGCCCAGATCGCCATCGCTGCCTCGCAGCAGGCCGCAGCCGCCAACCAGTCCAGCTCCTCGCTCGACTCCATCCATGCCCTCAGCCACGAAAACCTCACCGAGATGGCCACCACCACCGCCGGCATCGAGAGCCTCCGCGTCACCGCTGCCGCCCTCGAACACCAGGTCGACCAATTCCGCCTCGATCTCCCTGGAAGACCTTCCCCCCCGGCAGCGCCGCTCCCAACAATATTCTTGCGCCCGCAGCAAAAAAATCAGCGCTCAAACCTCTCGGCTCAAACGCTGACTCGCTGATTCGTAGCCTCGCTGTCTTGCTACGTCGCTGTCTAGCCGACTCGCTAACTTGCTGTTCTTAAAATATCTCGAAGTTCACCTCGACGTTCAAATACACCGCAACGGGCTTGCCATTCTCAGTCGCCGGTTTGAAGCGGTACTGCTTCACCGCCTCCATTGCCTTCTCGTCCAGACCCATGCCCACGCCGCGCGTTACTCTTATGTTCTGCGGCTTCCCGGTCGCATCCACAACGATGCTCACCGTCACCACTCCCATGAACTTCGCCTTGCGCGCCTCTTCGCTGAACTCAGGTTCCGGCTGATAGATAATCACCGGGCCCTTCACTCCGCCGCCAACCTGTCGCACCCCGCCGCCTGCGCCACCACCCGACCCCGATCCAATCCCAGAGCCGGTGCCGTTCCCCATTCCCGTGCCGCTGCCTCGCCCCATCGAGTTGCCAACCAGAGGAGAATTCGGATCGCCGAAGTTTGGCATATTGTTGTCCGTCATCTTCAGGTCCTTCTGCACATTCACCGTCGGATCGGGCATCGAGATCTTCGGCTTCTGCAGGTCGGCTACCTTCGGCATCTTGCCCTTGGTCACGGCAGTCAGCCCCTTCTGTCCGCCGCCTCCGCCCATCTTGCCTATGTCCGGCGCGGGCGGCAATACAATCTGGGTCTGCTCCGTCTTCGCCGCCGTCATCTGCTGGATCTTCATCTTGACTATCCATGCGAACAGCAGGATCAGCGTCACATAGACGGCAATCGCGGCGGCTGTCGCCTTCGGGTTCTGCTTGGTCGCCATCCGGTCGATCACCGGTATCGGCTTTGACTCCAACACCAGCGGCGGCAGCTTCACCGGGAAAAAAGTGTCCCGCAGACTCTCCCACAGGGAGGCGAGTACGCCTTCCTCTTGCAGCATCATGTTGCCTTCGGCTAGGGAAGACTCCACACCAGCACGCAATACAGGAGCCGGTTTATTCGGATCATCCTTCGGTATAAAACCATATTCAGACAAGTCGATGTGCCTCTACAGCAGGGCCCGGTCGCAGCCACTCTGCCTTCCCTCTCGGATTTGGCGCGCGCCTGATATCTTCGCCATCTAACTACGGGTCTTTCGCCCGTTTTGTTTCATAATTGGCGCGGCTTTTGGCCCCACAGGACATTCTACAAAAATTTGGCCCCTTCCACGGGCTCCTCTCTCTTTGACGCACATTGGCCTCAGGAAGTCTCGCCCATAACACCATCTGCGCCCTGTCCCCCTCCCACTCCCAGATACAATAGACCTTTGGCCAGGATTATTCCCCAGCCTGCACTACTCTGCCAGCCAAACCGCTTGCACAGACGGCAAAAACCGCACCCAGAGGAAAGTATGTCCGAAGCACCCGACCCCCAACCCGCAGCCTACCCTACAGCCGATAAAGCTCTCAAGCCGCTCAAATCCACGCTGAACCTCCCGCAGACCGCCTTCCCCATGAAGGCCAATCTGCCCGTCAACGAGCCGCTCTGCCTCAAGTCCTGGGAGGATTCATCCCTCTACGAGCAAATTCGCGCAGCCCGCGTCGGCTCCCCGCGCTACATTCTGCACGATGGCCCGCCCTACGCCAATGGGGCCATCCACCTCGGCCATGCCCTCAACAAAACATTGAAAGATTTCGTCGTGAAGACGAAAACCATGGCTGGCTTCGACGCCCCCTACGTCCCCGGATGGGACTGCCACGGCC
>CAIZFH010000176.1 GCA_903932155.1 uncultured Granulicella sp.
CATTTTCGCGCTTCAGTAAATCCATCTCGCTTTTAAGTGACTCCACTTCCTTACCTGGCACCACTGCTTTGGCAACAGGGGCAGGTTCCTCTTTTTGAAGTACATATTGTGTCCCCGTTCCGGAGCAGCCCATGACTATCGGGTCACGGGGAGAACCGGCCCAAGTATCCATGCACACGATTTCTTTGGACGCCGAACTTACTATTTTCCAACCACTCGCCATCAGCGGTGCTATTTTGCCTGCATTGAATCTGGCCAAATTACAAGCACGCTGGCATTTTTCCTCTGTTGTCTTTCCTCGCAGGGTGTACGAGTGGGGTTCCCATACAATCATTTGTTCAGCGGCAACACAGATGTTGCTGAAGAGTAACGAGCCTACAACCAATGGAAGTATCATGTGACGCGCAGACAGCTCAGGATCTCCATTCAGCATACACGCTCCCGTTCGACTCATTAAATGTAAGCACATGGGTGAACTATCACACAAAATCCTCTAACAATCCAGTGAAAACATAAACGCTGCGCGGGTCGGTATGTTGTGGGCGTAATTGCCTCTTCGTACGGTGCCTGCGGGACTGCCAACTAAAATTTCTCGAATGAATCATCAAGGTCGCTGCTTCCCAGATTCAGGTCGGCGCCGACAGCCACAGCTCTGACCGAAGGGCATCCCGCTTTTGCAGGGGGCATCGATGCGTATTCCGGTCGATGCCGACCACGATTCCGCTGTGATGCCGACCGGCATTCCGGAACGATGCCGACCGGCATTCCGCTGGCAAGCCGACCGGCGTTCCGGAGCATGCCGACCGCTTATTTGATGTAGTCGCGAGGTAACTCAACAGGTATTCTGCCCCCCTCACAAAACGATCGAGGAGGGCTGGATGCCACAGGAGAGAGTTACCATGCGACAAATTAGAGAGATTCTGCGCCTTGCCTGGTCTTGCGGTCAGAGCAGGAAGAACACGGCGATCGCCTGCGGCGTCGGCAAGACCACGGTCACCGACACCGTCGCACGCGCTACCGCCGCCGGGCTCAAATGGCCCCTCCCCCCCCTCGACGACGAAGCCCTGGAACGGCTTCTCTACCCACCCGTCCTCCATCCTTTAGTCCGCAATCTCATTCAGCCCGAGTGGCAGTCGCTTCACGATGAACTGGTTTCCCATAAGAACCTGACCCTTATGCTCCTGTGGCTGGAGTACAAGGAGCGCCAGCCCGACGGCTATCAGTACAGCTACTTCTGCGAGCGATATTCGCTCTGGCACAAGAAGCTCGACATCTCCATGCGTCAGGAACATCGCGCCGGCGACAAACTCTTCGTCGACTACTGCGGCCAGACGCTTCCCATCGTCGATCCCGCAACCGGCGAGATACGCGACGCCCAGGTCTTCGTGGCCGTCCTTGGCGCCAGCAACTACACCTACGCCGAAGCCACCTGGACCCAATCGCTGCCGGACTGGATCGGCTCCCACGTCAGGACCTTCACCTTTCTCCAAGCCGTTCCCAAGGCCGTCGTTCCGGACAATTTGCGCTCGGGGGTGACCAAGCCCTGCCGCTACGAGCCAGAAATAAACACCACCTACGGTTACATGGCGGATCACTATCACACCGCCATCATTCCCGCCCGGGTCCGCCGTCCCAAAGACAAGGCGAAGGCGGAAGTTGGAGTACAGATCGTCCAGCGCTTCATCCTGGCCGCTCTCAGGAAGATGACCTTCTTCTCGCTCGCCGAGGCCAACGCCGCCATCCACAAGCGCCTGGAGATGCTGAACAACCGCCCGTTCAGGAAGCTGCCGGGGTGCAGGAAGAGCCGCTTCGAGGAAATCGATCGTCCGGCGATGCTTCCCCTGCCGCCAGCACCCTACGAGTACTCCGACTGGAAGAAGGCGCGACTGGGCATCAACTATCACTTCGAGCTGGAAGGTCACCATTACAGCGCACCGCACAAACTGCGCCGCGAAGAGTTGCTGATCCGCTACACCGAGTCCGTCGTGGAGTGCTTCTGCAAAGGGGTCCGGGTGGCGTCACACCCCAGGTCGATGGCCAAGGGGAAATACACGACGGATCCAGAGCACATGCCGAAGGCACACCGCGAGTACGCCGAGTGGTCGCCGGAGCGCTTCATCTCATGGGCCGCCGGCATCGGCGCCGCAACCAAGCAGACCATCGAAACCGTCCTCGTCACCAAGCCCCATCCCGAACAGGGCTTCAAGTCCTGCATGGGCATCCTGTCTCTGGGGAAACGCTATGGCAACGAGCGGCTTGAGGCGGCGTGCCAGAGAGCGATCGCCATCAAGGGGCTCAATTACAAAAGCATCAAGGCCACCCTAGAGAACAACCTCGACCGCAAACCACTGACTGAGCAACCGCAACTGCCGCTGGTGACCCATCGGAACATCAGAGGCACCACCTACTACCATTGAAAAGGAGATCCGAATGCTGACACAGCCCACAGTAGACAAACTCAACGCCATGCGCCTTAATGCCATGGCCCGCTCCTTTGTGGAGCAAACCGCCAACCCGGAAATGGCCAATCTCAGCTTCGAGGAACGCTTCGGCCTGATCGTGGACCAGCAAATGACCGAGTTGGAAAACCGGCGCATGAAGAATCGCCTCAAATCAGCGAAGCTGCGGCTGTCCGCCTGCATCGAGGACATCGACTTCCGCAAAGATAGAGGGCTCGACCGCTCGCTGGTCATGTCGCTCAGCGGCAACCAGTGGGTGCGGCGGCGCCTCAACATCCTGATCACAGGACCGACCGGCGCCGGCAAGAGTTATCTCGCCTGCGCCCTCGCCCAAAAGGCCTGCCGGGACGGCCACGGCACGTTGTACCAGCGGTTCCCGCGCCTGCTTCAGGACCTTGCGCTTGCCCGGCACGACGGGCGCTACCCGAAGTTGATGGCAAGCATCGTGAAGTGCGAGGTGCTCATACTGGATGACCTGCTGATCTCCCCGATATCGAGAGACGACCAGCGGGAACTGCTGGAGATCATCGAGGAGCGCTATGACAGGAAGTCCACTATCATCACCAGCCAGTTGCCGGTCAAGTCCTGGCATGACGCCATGCAGGATCCGACGCTGGCCGACGCCATTCTGGACAGGCTGGTACACAATGCCTACAAGATCGAGATGGACGTGAAAGGAGACTCGATGAGAAAAAGGCAAAGATCACTTGACCAACAAGCCGACGGCATGACAAATTAGGGGTCCCACCTCGGACTACATCATCAGGCGGTCGCCATCAGCCGACCTCCGGTCGGCATCGCAGCGGACTCGCGGTCGGCATCACTCCGGAACAGCGGTCGGCATCAGCGGAATACGCAATTATGGCCAATCAGCCCATGCTGCGTGCAGACTACCTACCTTACATCCTCGAAATTGCCGATTCTACCGCCACTGGCCCTCGCAGACAGGTAACGGTA
>CAIZFH010000177.1 GCA_903932155.1 uncultured Granulicella sp.
CCCCCCCTCCCCCTAGGGTGGGGCGGGGTGACGGTCGCCGGTGTCTAGGTGCATCCACGTCACTGCGAAGGAAAACATTAGAGGACCACCGTCACAACCATCATGAGCGTCACCTGATTCCGGCTACCTTGGTGGTGGTGACGCTCGTGATGGTCAAAATTCCACCCATTACGCAGATGCAGACAAATGTTTATCCACTGAATCCTACTCAAGACCGTCACTGGCCGGTCGGGATTGAAGACTGATCCGTCGAATCCGAGGCCCAAAGCGGACGTTTTGAGATTTTGGCGGTTGACTGGTAAAACGCGGCAGTTCCCACCAAAACGAGTGGCGGCAATCCGCCACATAACAGACAATATTGGTACCTATATTCTAGATACTACTAATCCGCTGCTATAGACTATGTCACCGCACCACGCACTCCATTACACCACCCGGCGCCCCGCCGGTTCGGACTCGCCGGGGCGGACTGCGGAGTGACTACCGTTGCTCTTGATCGTCAATTCTACGAATGGCGCGAAGATGCCGAGGGGCTTGCCCATTCCCGACACCGGTCAATGCATGGCATCTCGGTAGACATGCTTGGATGGCAGGATCTGCTCGCCAAGCGTCGCGTCGTGGTTTTGGCGGAAGCTGGTAGCGGCAAGACTGAAGAGTTGATGGAGCAAGCGCGCCTGCAAACCGCAGCAGGCAAGTTCGCCTTCTATGCGACCGTTCAGGATGTTGGCCGAGACGGGCTTGTGAATGCTCTTCGCCACTCCGCTCGAGCGCGACTTAATGCTTGGCTATCCAGTGGCGAACCGGGATGGTTCTTCATCGATTCGATCGACGAGGCAAAGCTGGACAACGTTCGGCTGGAAAGGGCACTAGGGCAAATTGCAAATGGGATAGCCGGTGGAGAGGGCCGTGCACATATCGTCCTGTCTGGCCGCCACACAGATTGGGAGTTCGTCCGCGACGCACACCGACTAAACGAGGAGTTGCCAATCCCGCGTGAGAATCCGGCAGAACGTGTCCCATCAGTCGAAACGCTGATCCGGAGCCTACTGCGCCACGAAAAGGGTCCAGAACCGGCTCCTGCAGAGATGCCGTTGATCGTAGTAATGGCCCCGCTCAATGCTGAAAAGATGCGCGCATATGCCGCTGCCAAGAACGCTCCGGAGCTTGATGGCCTCATCGCTGCGATTGAGGAGGCAAATATGTGGGAATTCGCGCAACGACCTCTGGATCTTGACTGGGTCGTGCGCTACTGGCGCAGCCACGGCTGCCTCGGCAGTTTCACGGCGATGATCGAGGCCAGCCTGCGCGAGCGCGTGCAAGAAACTGATCCAAGCCGGGCTCGCCGTGATCGTCTAGACGCAGAGCGAGCGCAGCGAGGGCTGGAGCGAATCGGCTCCGCGCTGGTATTTGGTCGGCAGACCACCATCGCGATACCAGACAAAGATGCGCCCATCGAAGACCCTCGAGTGGCGGTCAAGCTCGACGACGTTTTGCCGGACTGGGCGAGCGAAGACCGCCTGCAATTGCTAACGCGCCCGGCATTTGACCCTGCAACCTTCGGCCGCGCCAGGTTGCATAACGACAACGAAGGTGTCGTACGCGCCTATCTGACAGCGCGGTGGCTACAACGGCTGAGACAATCGAATCTGCCACAACGTCGGCTGAACGATCTTCTGTTCTCTCGAACATATGAAATCGAGCTGATCAAGCCTTCCATGCTTGAAACAGCAGCTTGGCTGAGTTTATGGGATGAGAGTGTGGCGGCCGAGGTCATCCGGCGCGCGCCGTTTCTGCTCTTTACCGCAGGTGACCCTGCAAGTCTTTCCCCTGCGACCCGCCAAGCAGTACTGATGGCGCTGATTGGGCGGATGCGTCGGGAAGAAGTGACGCCACTGCTCGACCTCAGCAGATTGGCACGATTTGCCCAATCGGATATCGCGCCAACACTGCGCACCATTTGGGAGACCGACCGAAGCAATGCTGACATCCGCCGTTTCGTGCTTCGGTTGATATGGCTGGGCAAGCGCCGGGATTGCGCCGACCTGGCTGAAGCCGCATCGTTCGGCCGGTATCCAGACCTATACACCGTAATCACAGCGGGTCGGGCATTGCTTGCAGCGGGCGACGACCGCCAACAAAGGGACTACGCCAACTACATCAAACAAAACAGCGCATCGCTACCACCGACCGTCGTCTGGGACGCGGTGGAGAACCTGTTCCCGCGACTGATTGATATTGACGACATCCTCGCCATCCTAGAAACCATACGTCTTGGCCAGGATGATGGTGGCGGATTTAATCTGGATTGGCACGGCGGTGAAATAGCCGCGAAACTGACAAGTGCTGCCGATTTAACCCGCTTCATAGTCGGGCTCTTGAGTCAACTTGAACCGGAAACTTACGAGCCGGATACGGATGACAGTTCATCGAGAGATGCGCAGTATGCAACCACCCTTGGGGCGGCGGCGAAGCTCCTTCTTGACAGGTCACCACCGAATATTGCACCCGAAGCCGCAATTGACGCCGTCCTACGTGTCTGCGATCGTCGCCGTGACAGGATGCAGCAACGCGTCAGAGCAGCAGCCGATGCAATTGAACGGTTGCACCAGACGCCTGAGCGCCGGCGAGCCGCGTTCTGGCGGGCTGCTAATCATTTTGGCAAGCATGGACTGCTGTCCGGTCGACCACTCCTGCACACGTTCCAAATGCAATTTCTCGGCTGGCCGCCCGGGCTTGCCGTTGATGACATCGACTGGATACTGGCCGATGGCCTCAGGAGAGAAATCGATACTGAACGGCAGCTAGCGGTAAATACGGCGCTCGAACTCTGGTCCAGTAAAGGTGCGCAAGATGAGGCATTGAAGGCCCGAATTGCCGCTGTCGCCTCCGTTGACAGCGATATGCAGGCAGCTTATTCGGAGTGGATGGCGCCACAGGTCAAGTCAGCGGTGGAAATTCAGAGCGAAGAGGAGCTGGCGGAGTCCATTCGCGCGGCCGAAAACGAGCGATCCAAGCAAGAGCAAGCATGGATTAAATTCGTCGCGGACATGCGCGCCAATCCTACACAGCTGCGAAAGCTCACTCCCACAACGACGGAAGCAGTTGACAGCCGGATCTACCAACTATGGCAACTGCTCCGCCAGGCCACTCACGGCAGACTGCACTACGCCGCCGACAACGCTGAGCAAATTGTCGGAATCGTCGGTGATGAGGTTGCAGCAGCATTTACCGATGGGCTTGCCGAAATTTGGCGAGCATGGAAGCCAACTCTTCGTAGTGCACGCCCGCCGAACGAGCGAAATCAAGTCCGCACCATCGACTGCATGTGCCTCGTAGGTATCTCCATCGAAGCATCATCGCGGCGGAACTGGGCATTGCAGCTTACCGAGATACAAGCCGTTCGCGCTGCCGAGTACGCGACGCTTGAAATCAATGGTTTCCCAATATGGGTTGGAGATCTGGCTGCAACGTGGCCCGCAGCCGTCGAACGCGTGCTCGCAAAGGAAATC
>CAIZFH010000178.1 GCA_903932155.1 uncultured Granulicella sp.
AGCGTGCCAACCACGAGGCTCACCATCAGCAGGCCAGGCGTCCAGATCAAAAATTTGTGCAGCAGCGGCGGCAGACCCACATGCCCCACATACACCAGCATCATGGGAACAAGAGATGCGTAATAGGCCGCGGCCATCGTTACCAGCACCAGGAACTTCGCCGCCAGCCAGTCGCCCCGGTTCACCGGCGCTGTAAACACGCACTCCACAAATCGATTGGCCCGCGGACTCGCGATCATCCCCGCAGCCACCGGCAGAAACGCCAGCGGCACAAGCCCATACGCAATGATCCCGTATCCATCCAGCCAGGTGTCCTGCGTGCCCACGGTCGCCAGCCCTCCCACCGCCAGCAGCACCACCGCTGCGCCAATCCACGCGAACCGGCCGCGCATCGTCGCCTTCAGTTCCTCGGTATACAGCGTCGCGATCGCATGGGCCATAGTTTCAATCCCTAACAGCAGAAGACGAAGTACAGACTACTCCGGCAAACTGAAGCGGAGCTTAAGGCCGCCAGTCTCGTTTTAGTACCTCGTTGGTTCCATCTGCGCGCATCGTTCTACTCCAACAAACATCTATTCTCCTGCGACCGTAATCCCTTGCCTTTCAGGCATTCGGCGGAGTAGAGCATGGCCTGCGCTCCAGCTTTCCCACGCAATCTTTCGCTTCGCCGCTGCGCGCTCACTGCCGCATCCCTCTGCGGCCTGTTCCTCATCTTATCCGCCGCCTCCTCAGCCCAAACAGAATCCGAGAACTGGACCCGCTGCGAGGGACAGAATCCCGACCTCAGCATCACCGCCTGCACCACACTTATCCAGTCCGCCGGGCAGGATGAAGAAAATCTCGCCGTCGCCCTCAACAATCGCGGCATCGCATACGACGTCAAGGGCCAGCACGACCTCGCGATCGCCGACTTCACCCACGCCATTCAGCTCAAGCCGGACTACGCCGGAGCATTCAGCAATCGCGCCAGCGCCCACGCCGCTCGTGGCGAGTTCGACTTCGCCATCCTCGACTTCAACCAGGCCATTCAACTCAACCCCGCCGACGCCGACGCATTCAACCTGCGCGGCAACGCCTACGTCTCCCTAGGCCAGCCCGACGTTGCCATCGCAGACTTCAGCCGCGCCATCCAGATCAAACCCGATCTCGCCGATGCCTTCAGCAATCGCGGCAACGCCTACGCCGATCAGCGCCAGTTCACACCCGCCATCGCCGACTACACCGAAGCACTCCGCCTCAATCCCGCCGACCCCGACACCTTCTTCGACCGTGGAGCGGCCTGCCTCGTCACCGCCCAGTTCGACTCCGCCATCGCAGACTTCGACAACGCCATCCGTCTGCGCCCAAACTTCCCCGAGGCCTTCAACAATCGCGGCATAGCCCGCCACAACAACGGCCAGGAACTCCAGGCCGTCGCAGACTTCGACCAGGCCATCCGCCTCCAACCCAACTACGCCGCCGCTTATCGCAACCGCTGCGTCTCGCGCGCCATCGACGGCCATCTCCAGGTTGCCCTCGACGATTGCAATCACGCACTCGCCCTGCGCGCCAACGATCCCTCTGCCCTCGATAGCCGCGGCCTTGTCTACCTCCTCATGAAAAATTCCGTCGCAGCACTCGCCGATTACAACGCCGCGCTCTCCATCAACCCCAACAAGGCATCCTCGCTCTATGGCCGTGGAATCGCCCGCCAAATGCAGGGTGACACCGCCGCCGATGCCGATATCGGCGCCGCCAAAGCCATCCAACCTGCCATCGCCGAACAGTTCTCCAAGTGGGGAATCACGCCGTCCCCCGATCGCAATAAGCCCTGAGTATGTACTCCCGGGAAAGGTCGTCTCAATGAAGTCTCCATCCGCCCTCCTGCTCGCCCTCGCACTCTCCCTCTCCGCCGTCCCCGCCTACGCGCACCACTCCTTCGCCGCGGAGTTCGACGGTGCCAAGCCTGTGCGTCTCGTCGGCAAGATCACGCGAGTCGAGTGGACCAATCCCCACACCTACTTCTACCTCGACGTCGTCGATGCCCAGGGCAAGGTCACCAACTGGAGCGTCGAAGGTGCCAGCCCCGGCGCGCTCAGCCGTCGTGGTTGGAAGCGCGAAGACCTCAAAATCGGCGGCAAAGTTATCGTCGAGGGCTATCGCGCAAAAAACGGCTCCAACCTCGCCGATGGCCGCCTCGTTACTCTCCCCGATGGACGCAAGGTATACGGTGGCAGCCCCGGAGACGGAGGTCCCGGCGACGACGGCACAGACCACGGCTCTCTTCCCGGAACCAGTAAATAACGTCCGTCAGTAGGAGATCCCGCCCATGCCGCTGCTGCAACATCTCTGCCAGCTACTCTACGACTCCGCCTTCGGCACCATGATTCGCGAGTCGAACAACGCCTTCCCCATCATCGAATCCATCCACGTTCTCAGCATTACCTTGCTCTTCGGAACCATCGCCATCCTCGACCTGCGCATGCTCGGCCTGGTTCTGCGCCCCATCCCCCTCACCCGAGTCGCGCGCGCCGTCCTCCCCCTCACCTGGTCCGGCTTCGCTGTCAGCTTCGTCAGCGGATTCCTCCTCTTCTGGGCAGAGGCGGCAAAGAACTACTCCAACCCCGCCTTCCGCGCCAAGCTCATCCTGCTTGTCCTCGCCGGCCTTAATCCACTCATCTTCCACACCACCATCTACCGCCGAGTCCACCAGTGGGAGTCGCTCCACATCTCTCCCTGGCGCGCCCGTGCCGCCGCCATCGCTTCCCTCTCCCTCTGGAGCGGAGTCATCATCGCGGGCCGCGCCATCGCCTACTTCTGAAAGGACCCGGCTTCATGTCGCTGCACGCTCTCTTCATGGCTCTCGCGCACTCCCCACTCGGCCATGCTATGCAGGCCTCCAAGTGGGACTTCGCCATGGTTGAGATGGTGCATCTGCTCGCCCTCGCCGTCCTCGGCGGCTCCGTCCTCGTCATCGACCTCCGCCTTCTCGGCGTCATTCTCAAGGGCGAATCGGCGCGCGACATAGGCCGCGATCTGGGCCGCCTGCTCCTCGGCAGCCTCACCGTCATGGTCCTCTCCGGCATCGCTCTGCTCTCCGAGGAGGCGGGCAAGTGTTACTACAGCCCGGCATTTCGCTGCAAAATGGCCCTCCTCGCCGCCGCCATCCTCTTCTATTTCACCCTGCACCACCGCGCCCTCATCCATACCGGCTCTGCCAAACCGAATCTATGGTGCCGCCTCGCCGCCGCCGTCTCCCTTCTGCTCTGGCTGGGAGTGGGAATCGCCGGCCGCGTTATCGGCCTCCTCTAGTTCATATCTCCCGTATTGAGCAATACCGCTAGCCGTGCAGAAGCCAACAAGTTCCATCTTGAATTCTTATGTGTCCGATTATCGCCCATATTGTGCGAAAATCGTATAATTTACTTGACACCCCCCTAAACAGGCGGATACTTCTCCTGTACAAGAAACCTTGGCTCCTGGCGCGCCAGACAATTAATTGCCCATGCGGAAACCGGTTCTACGTTGCACGGTTTTGACAACAATAGCAGCGCTTCTCACATTGGCTGGCTGTGGAGGAAGCGCCATCCCATCCGGCGGAGGGAGCTCATCGCCCCCCACTACCGCCGTCTATGGCAAATGGACGTGGATGAGTGGCTCCAGCTCCATAAACAAGCTCGGTAGCTACGGAACCCAGGGAATGGCTGCACCCAGCAATACTCCGGGAGCACGTGTATACGCTTGCTCGGGAACAGACAAGTCAGGCGTTCTTTGGCTCTTCGGCGGCTTCGGCCCGACGCGCGATCTCAATGACTTGTGGAAGTTCAGCAGCGGTGAATGGACGTGGGTAAGCGGATCGAACCAAGGGGAGCAGCCAGGAATCTACGGAACCAAGGGAGTGCCTGCGCCTGGTAACCTCCCCGGCGGGCACATGTATCCACTCTGTTGGACCGACACCGCTGGAAATCTCTGGATATTCGGCGGCGTTGGTATCGACTCGACCGGCACACGAGGTGACCTAAACGATCTGTGGAGATACAGCGAAGGCCAGTGGACGTGGATGAGCGGATCGAACACAACAACCGCCAGCGTACCTCCATCTGGCGTTTACGGAACCCAAGGCATTGCCGCTCCTGGCAATGTCCCCGGAGCACGGTACTACGCTTCGTCCTGGACCGATTCGTCCGGAAACCTCTGGCTCTTCGGTGGAGCAGGCTCGGACTCGACCGGAATGTTTGGCGGACAGCTCAATGATTTGTGGCGATATAGCTCGGGCAAATGGACCTGGATGGCAGGTTCAAACCTTGCCAGGCAGCCGGGGGTTTACGGAACCCAGGGAATAGCCGCTCCTGGCAATACTCCAGGATCACGCTTCGGTGCTGCGACATGGACCGACGCAGACGGAAATCTCTGGCTCTTCAGCGGAGAGGGAGATAGCTCAGCCGGAATATATTGTCCTGCGGAACCTTGCACCCTTAACGATCTCTGGGAATACAGTGCAGCCGGATGGACGTGGATAGGCGGGACGAGCGCATACAACCAGATGGGAACCTATGGCACCCAGGGAGTGGCCGCTCCCGGCAACAACCCAGGCGGACGTACCAGTGCGACAACTTGGACCGACGCGGCAGGAAACTTCTGGCTCTTCGGAGGGTTCGGTATGAGTTCAACGTTAGTCTACGGAGACCTCAACGACCTATGGAAGTACAGCAACGGTCAATGGACGTGGATGAGCGGATCGAACATGCCGGCCCAAACAACCACTTACGGGACCCAGGGAACACCCGCTATCACCAACATCCCAGGCTGCCGCGACGGCGCTGTCGGCTGGGCCGACACCTCCGGCAATCTCTGGCTCTTCGGTGGTGAGCAAGTCTACTGCGTAGGGATGGGTGACTTCAACGATTTGTGGGAGTACCAGCCCTGAAGCGGATGCCATATGCCCCAGGTGCCGCCTAGCCGCCGCCGTCTCCCTGCTGCTCTGGCTCGGCGTGGGAATCGCCGGCCGTGTTATCGGCCTCCTCTAAGTTAGGGAGGATTGAGCATCTCATGCCTCACGCCTCATAGCTCATACCTCGAACCTCTCCAAAACCTTGTCAAGAGTCTCGAATCGGCATCAATCCCACATCCATAACAAACCAAGCATGTTAGCCATAAAAAATAGCCAAAAATAGTTGGCATACTAGTTATGCTCCATCCGGTACAATTAAGGTAGTAGAGAAATCAAAGAGGCCCGACATGCAGTCGGGCCGTTGCATTTAAGCCGCAAAACGGTGAAAGGATCGACCCGGAATCATATACCACCCCCCCATATGCCGTATACCACCGGTACATATACATTAATCTTTGTTTTGAATACTTTGGGAAAAACGAGGGGAGGGGGAGGGGATGGAAAATAATATAGATGAATGTTGTGGTGACTGCCGCGCGACTAATCCGCAGCCTTAGGCGCGAAATAACCCGTATGAGCCCTAACGTGGTACCGCGGATCGTTGGCCTGTAGATAGATAGTCCGGAAAGACCCATCCTGCTTGAAGTTCGCTGGCCGGTATTCCAGCAGGTACTGGCTGCGCAGCTCTTCCTCGATGCTGTTAAAGTCTGTTGCAACGTCCTCAATCTTAACGGGGAAAAAGGATCGCCCACCAGTCGTCTCCGCAATTTTGTGCAACGTATCGACGCCATCCTTGTCCTTGGTCGGGCTCACATCGGTGCTGATTGCATACACGATCGTGTCTGCCCGCTGGCACTCCTTGATCGCATCTTCCTCCAGCGCGTGGCTGTAGTTGTCCACGCCGTCCGACACCAGTACGATCGCCTTGCGCACAGGCCCTGTTTCGCGCAACGTCAGCATCTGGTCCTTGCAAGTCGCGTAAAGCGCATCGAACAGTGCCGTCCCGCCGCCTGGACGCAGTTTGTGGATGCCCTGGTTCAGCAGGTCGATGTTGTTCGTGAAGCCCTGCTCCACGTCTGTCTGCACGTCGAAGCCCTCCACGAACGCGCGGTCGTTGCGATGCAGCACCTTCAGCAGAAACGTGATCGCCGAATCTTGCTCAAACTGAAACCGTTGCCGAATTGAACTGCTCGTGTCCAGCATGATCCCAACCCGCAATGGAAGGCTCGTCTGCTGTTGGAAGTGAAACACCTGCTCCGGTTTCCTTCCATCATCCAGCAGCCCAAAGTCCTGTGAGTGAAGGCCTGTGACAAACAAGCCGTTCTTGTCCGTTACGGTAAACACCAGATCCACTTCGTTGGCGAACGCCTTGAGCACTGGAGTCGCCTGGTCCTGGTCCGGTGTCACAGTTGGGTTCGCCGGTGGATTCGCCGGTGTTTGCTTTGTCGTCGCCGGTGCTGTCGTCGCTTGCGCCTGTGCGAGCGGTACGGCAGCCGCCATAGCGATTCCCGCGCAGGCAACCAGTAAAAGATTCCTGTACCGCGCAATGCCGCAGCCGATTTCGTTCATTGTCTTCACTTGCATGATTCTACCAACTCAAGCCCGCTCCGTCCTCAGCCGCGCCAGTAACTCTTCTAGTTCCTGCGCCAGCGGAGCCTCAACCAGCAACGCTTTGCCTGTCTGTGGGTGGGCAAACTCCAGGTGCGCCGCATGAAGAAAGTTCCTCTCCAGGCCGATACTCGCCTCATCCGTTGGTAGTTCCGCGTCTTTCTTCGACGCAACAAGATGCATCATCCGCGGCGCGCCATACAGCGTATCGCCCACCACAGGATGCCCCAGCGACTGCGCATGGACCCGGATCTGGTGCGTCCGTCCCGTCTCAATCCGCACCTCCACCAGCGTGAATGCGCCATAACGCGTCGCCAGCCGCTCCACCACATGGATGTGAGATACGGCGCTGCGTCCATCCGCGCGGCGCGTCGTCATCCGCGTCCTTCGCACCATATCGCGCGCAATCGGCAGGTCCACCGTCACATTGTCCTTCGCCAGCGTCCCATGCAACAACGCAATGTAAGTCTTCGTCACCCGCCGCATAGAGAACATCTCACCCAGCTTGCGATGCGTAGCGTCGTCCTTGGCCACCACAATCGCCCCGCTGGTCTGCTTGTCCAGCCGATGCACGATCCCCGGCCGCAGCTCGCCGCCAGCTTCCGACAGCTTCGCCATGTGGAACAGCAGCGCGTTCACCAGCGTGCCGCGATTGCGCGCGTCGTCCGTGCTTCCTGCACCGGCATGCACCATCATTCCTGCCGGCTTGTTCACCACGGCCAGAAACTTGTCCTCATACAGTATGTCCAGAGGAATCTCCTCCGCAACAGCGTGCAGCGGTGCCGGATGCGGTTCACCTTCGATCTCGATGGCCTCGCCGCCGTGCAGCTTCTGCCTGGTCTTCGCCGCCGCGCCATCCACGCGTACTTGTCCGGCCTCAATCAGCATCTGCACCCGCGACCGGCTGATCTCCGGAATCGCCTGCGCCAGGTAAACGTCCAGCCGCAGCCCAGCAGCCGCCGCGTCCGCCTCAAAGCTGCGTACGCCGTCCTCGATCTCCGTGTCTTCGTCCAGATCGAGTACTGGCACAATCGCTGCCGGCTCCGTCTCCACCCCGCGCGTGGCTCTGTACTCGGCACGCACCGACTGTCGTCGACCACCCTTGCGCAACATGTTCTTAGACGGCATCACCCACGTCCTTCTACAACGTCGCGTCTGCGTTTAAACAATAGAAAACCGACCCGCTGGGCCGTGCGGCGAAGCGCTGGTGAACCCGTCCTAGACGGCGGGATCCTGCCGTGGCTCTTCAGGCATTCCGAACTGGCGGACAGCACACCGAGCCATGTATACGAGCAAGATCCCTGTTCATTTGAATGTTGGTTCAACCAGCGTTGTCCCCCGCACCTGCTTTGCAGGCCGGTTTCTAGCTTGGATGCTACCCGCGACTGCTCCACATTGCAAGCAGGGAAACCACAGCCGCGCCTGCCCTTACTGCCACTCCAGCAAACTTGCCGCCGTATGATCGAACTCCACATACGGCCCATCCTCTCCGACCCGCACCGGCACCGCAACTCCGTTCACCGTCGCGTTCACTACAGTCCCAAATCTCCAGCGCACAATCACCCGCGCCGCCGGACCTCCGCTAATATTCAGCGACTTCGCTGCTCGCGCCACAACACGTCCCTCAAAGTCCGTAATCGAACTCTCACCCGAGCCTCCAATCAACTCATACACGCGCCGGTTGTCCAACGACTTCACTGTCGTATTTCCGCTCTCATTCTGCGGCACCAGCGTCATCACGTCCTCAGGAATCTTCGCGATCACCGCCCCGGCGCGCGCCCACACCGGAATCGCATCCAGAGGCGCATCCATCACCACAACCTTTCCCCCCGCAACCTCCGCGCCCGTCCAGTAGTTCACCCATTCGCCCGCGGGCAGATACACCGGCCTCTGCGTACCCTCGTCGATCACCGGAGCCACAAGAAAGTCTGGTCCAAACAGATACTCGTCCTTGGCCGCCCGCGCCTGCGCGTCGTCCTGATATTTCAATACCAGCGCACGCATTATCGGCATCCCCGTCTTCGCCGCCTCCTGCGCAGCCGCATAGCGATAGGGAAACAGGCTCATGTGCAGCACTGCGTACTTGCGATAGACGTCCAGCGCGGCATGGCTCCCAGCAGGTCCGTTGGCATCGAAGTTCCATGGAGATATATTTTTCGACGACATCACCTCCATCACCGGAGAGAAGGCCGCGTACTCTGTCCACCGCTCCAGCAGCCGCGCATCGGGAGTTGTCGCCGTCGCCTCGTAGCCGCCCAGGTCCGCCGTCCACAGCGGCATCCCGCTCAACCCAGCGCCCAACCCTGCTGTCACCACAGTTGGCAGCCCGTTCAACGGCGAGAAACTCGCCTCATTGTCACCGCCCCACAGAAATCCAATCCCGTTCGCACCTACCGTCACACTGCGCGCAAACAACACCCCATTCCCCTTCATGTCCTTCTGGATCAGCTCCTCCACCGCGTTGTTGTACAGCACTGCGTAGCGATTGCGCATCAGTCGCTGGTCTGTGCCGTCGGCAAACTTCACGTCGCCCAGAAAGCTTCCCTCCGCGTCGTCGTCTTTGAAACCATCCGCGCCCTCCGCAATCGCCTGCCGTACTTGATCCTGCCACCAACTCTTCGCCCTCGGATTGGTGAAGTCGATCAGCGAGCCCTCGCCCTTCCACCACCGCCCAACATAGGGACTCCCGTTCGGATTTTTGACAAATAGCCCCTGGTCCGCTGCCTGCTGATAGCTCTCTGCCAGTGGCGCAATCTTGCCCTCGAAGCCAACCTCCTTCGGCGGATCGCTCTTGGAATTGATCCACGAAGTATGCCACAGCACCAGTTTGAACCCCGCTTCGTGGATATGCTTCACCATCGCCGGCGCGTCGTCGAATTGCTTCGGGTTGAACTTGTAGTCGTTATAGGTCGTCGCCCACGGTGAGTCGATCAGAATTACGCTCGCCGGCAAACCCAGCTCCCGCGTCTTGTCCACATCCTCTGCAACCTGCGCCGCATTCTGGTGGTAGTCCCTCGCCTTCCATGGCGCAAACGCCCAGTACGGAGGAACCACAGCCCGGCCAACGAGTGCCGTGAACCGCTCGATAATCCCCGGAAACTCCGGTCCGGAAAATAGAACAATCCGTAGCTTCTGCGCCGTCACATCCACAACAATCTCGTTCCGGTCGCTCGCATTCATGTCGAACGTGGCCTCACCGGTCGTATCCACCCACAGCCCGTAACCCGTCGTACTCATGAAAAACGGAATCGGCTTGTAGCTCGAACTCCCCTTTACTCCGTTGTTGTCCACCGACAGGTTCTTCACCACCGTATGCGCGTGGTCTAGCGCGTCGAACCGTTCGCCCAGTCCGTAGTAGCTCGCTGCATCACGCACCGCAAAGCGCCAGTAACCAACCTCCCATGCCACGCTGGTGATCTCCACCACTCCTGAAGCCACCTGCCGCAGATGCACCTTGTCCGTCGTCACCGGCTCGCCGTTGAAGTCGAAGTCGTGTACCAACAACTCCTCCGCACCAGGCGCGCTCACATCACTCGCACCTGCCGGTCCCGTTTTGCCCACCAGCGTCCACGCCACTGTGTCCGCGTCCCGCCGCACCAGCCCATCCACCGCAATCTCCGGCGCGCGAACCACACGCGCCGCTCCCGGTAGATCTTCCGCATCCACATCCTGCGCCACCACATGCCCTATCCCTAGCGTCAGACCCAGCGCAATTACGGTCAAGAACCTGCCAACCATCCACAACCTCCACGCTCGAGTCCGCCTACTCCCGCTCACATATTCGTCATGCCGTGGCGCATCTCCTCGTTGAACGATGGCCGGATGAACTGCAGCATCCAGGTCAACTGAGCAGCATACGCCTCCCGCCGCTCCATCAGCTTCGCCGTCGCAACTCCGTACCCTGTGTCCGCCAACTGTAGCAATCCCTCCTCCGCAAGCGCTTCCGCCGCCGTGCGCAACTCCTCGACCGTCGTATTCAGATACTGCGCGTCCCTCGGATCCAGCAGCCACACCGGATCATTCCCACCCAGCACCCCGGAGAGCCAGTAAGCCTTCCCCGCCATAAATCCCTTTCTCTGGTCCTCGCTCGTATCGTTGAAGCTGAACGTCTTATGTCTAGGACTGTAAAAGCGCGTGGTCAAAGGAACCGGCTGCCGGTTTCCACTCTTCACTAGCTCCAACTGTCCCTGGTCCATCGTCTTGCGCACCGCGTTATACACAAATCCCTCGGCGAACGGCTGCTCTGGTGCTGCCACTACATCGCGGAAGGTCACCGTCATCGATGCGGCGATCTTTGCATGCAGCACACTCTCTCCACCGTCTTCCAGCCGCACCTCGCCATGCACCAGCGACGTGTCCGCACCCGAGGTTGACTCGTGGAACGGCCAGCCAAATTGCCCAAAGCTCAGCGGTAGCCCATGCAGTGTGAGATAGCAGTCCGGCCGCGGATTGTGTAGACGCTTGGCAGTTTCTTCCATGAACAAGCGCACCCCGTCCTTCAGGTCGGGTCGCCCAAACTCGAACCGTTCGCTCAACTCCAGAAGTTGCGTCTTCTTGTTCTCCGAGGCCGCATCCACCGCCAGCGCCAACAGGTACTTCGCCGTCCCCCCGCCAGAGTACTTGTCCCCCGCCTCGCTCGAAACCACCACCAGCCCAGCCGACTGCGCCGCCGACTCCACCTGTATCGCCAATACCTCACTCAACATCGGTCACACCCTCCTAGCCCGCCGCATCCCCTCTGCGCAGACTCTTCTATCCTATTTGCTTTTGCTGTCGATGGAGTTCGTTACGAATTTGAATGGGGGATAACGCACAACCCCCACCTCATTCATATGGAGTGAGGTGGGGATTGTGTATAGCTCGTTTTGGCTAGTACGTCACCAACTTGACGCTGCCTAGCAGCCCTGAAGTAGGCGGCACTATCGGAGCAGCTCCGCGGCCTCCGCCTCCGGTGCCGGCAGGTGGAACTCCAGCGCCAGGTGCTCCAGCAGCCCCTCCACGTCCGCCACGGCCACCACGCCCTCCGCCTGTGCCAGCGGCAACTGGCGCTCCTGCGCCGGCTGGTAACGTTGCAAGAGCCGGTGCTGTAGCTGCAGGAGTTGCACCAGCGGCAGGAGGCCCTCCTCGGCCACCCGCCTGCGCGGCATACGCCTCAATCACCAGATTATTCGCGCCTTTCTTCAGAGCATCGGTTACATCCCAGCGATACGGCTTCCATCCCTGCGCTCCCACATCTTTCCCGTTGAGCGTCACCTTCGCGTAGTCATGCACATCGGCAATCTCCAGATACACACGCTTTCCCTTGGGCGCTGCGGCGGCTGAGGTGAACTGCATGGTATAGGTTGCTGGTCCGGCAAACGACTTCGTACCCAGGTCCTCCCACGACTTCAGTGCCGTCGTCATCTGCTGGCCCTTCAGATCCAGTTTCCAGTTGCCGTCCAGCGTCATCAGTGTATCGCCGGATGCAAAGGACGGCTCCGCGGCGGCAATGCCCTTGGACAGCGGCCCCACCACAATCACCTTTGCCTCGTATGGCCCCAGCGACAGCGGAACTGTAACAGAATCTCCCACCGCCGTCGCGCCCGCAATGGAATGGATGTCGCCGGTCGCCAGGTCCCAATCCTGCGCCGTGCCGTGTCCCGCGATGGTTGCCTTGCGAAACTCCGACTTGTCGCTCTCATTGAAGAAGTAGTACAAGTCGCCGTCGGCATACTTGCGATGGTTATAGGTTAGTCTTACGAACTCAGAGTCCAACTTCACATCCGGCTTGGGCAGTGCCGCAAGCACCGCCGGCGTGATGTCGCCCGACGACTCGACCAACGTAGCAAAGCTCAGGTCTGGCTTCTCCTTCGCATCCATGAACGTCTTGTCCAGAATCAGGCTCGGCGTCTTACCCACGAAGATCACCTTGCCGCCCTGTTTCGCAAACGCCTGCAAGCGCTGCAGTCCGGTTCGAGTAATCACCGTCATCGACGGAAACACAATCGCCTTGTAGGTCTGGCCGCTCAGGTTGGTAAAGCCGCCATCTGCGAGCGTGGCCACCGAACTCAGCGACTGCTCATCGAAGTAGTCCCAGTCTACCTGGTGCTCGAACAACTGCCATCCCAGCTTCGTGGTGCTCTGGTCGGCCTCCGACGCTGAAGTGCCGCCCATCCAGATACTGTTGCCCGGATGGTACAGACCAACCTGCGCCGCGGGACGGCCCACCGACATCAAGTAGCCGCCGCGGTTGGTGTACATCGCAATCATCCGGGCCTGTGGCTGCGCCACGGTTGGTGTTGCTGCGGCAGGGGTTGTCCCTGCGGCCGCAGCATCGGCACCGCTGCGTTGTTGCCACGGCACGCGAATCGCCAGCGTGGTTACCCCGCGCACGAATTGGAAATCGATCTGGTACTTGCCGTCGATGCCCGGACCACCACCATCTTCCGTCCACACCTTCGGCTTGCCGAACAGATGCGCAGCCGAACTGGCTAGCTTGGGGAAATTGTTGTTAATGTTCCATGTCCCGTCTGGACGATGCATCACGCTCGGAAGAAGCTGGCTCAGATTGTCGATGCCCGGGACCTCCACATACCGCTCATCGCGGAAGAAGTCGCCCTCACTGCGCTCCAGCGCCTGTATCGTCTCTTCGTGGTTCAGATGAACCAGATACTCCACGTTGTGAGCCTTCGCCCAGTTCGCCTGCTCGCCAAAGAACGAATCGCGGAAGATGCTGCTCCACACATCGTCGTAATCCGCCCGCGCCAGGTCCGACCCCTTGATCGGCGCGCGATCGAACCACGAAGGTAGATACGGGGCCAGATCATAGCCCTTCTGCGCCTTGAACTCCTCCAGGAGCTTAGGAGTCCACGGAATCCCGCTGCTGTAGTCCGGCTCATCGCCGAACGTGCCCAGCACAATCTTGCCGAACTGGTCGCCCACCGCGTTGTAATACGTCTCATGCACGGTATGCAGGTACGCATCGGTCGCCTTGGAATCCAGGTAGTCAATGATCGAGTAGGTCCCATCCTTCGCACGCGTCCCATCTGCGCGATTGAAGTTGCGCGTCGGCGAGCTTAGGTACACATGCCGAAGGAACTGCACCTGCCAGGTATAGCGTGGCTCGTTCGGTGTCGTGCCTTCGGCCGGCGTCAGATATTTCAACTGCATATCTGCCGGCACCGGGATCGGAATCACCTGCTTGATCGCTCCCGTCTGGTCCGTCTCTGTCGCCCAGATCGCAAGCGTGTCTGCTGGCACGGGCATTTGTAGGGTCTGACCAGGTGCTACATGCACCGTAATGTCCGCAACAATGTCCTGCATCCCCAACTGGGGGTATCGCTCCGTGATATACCCACCCGCGAACCCGCTCGGATAGTCGCTCTCGTCCTGAATCCACATACGCATATTGCGCTTCGCCAACTCGGCCACGGTGTACTTCACCTGGTCCATATGCCCCGGCGATAGGTACGCCGGTTCACCGTTGGCCATATCGCGTCGTCCGGGCGACAGATTAATGATGTATATGCCAGCCGCGGACATTTGGTCCAGGTCGCGCGAGATCCTCGCCCGCACCTCTGCCGGGTCCGTACCATTCCAGCTTTGGAATTGCTGTATCGCCCCATACTCGCGCGGCGGAGATTTCAAATTAGCCGCTGCCTCGCTTATCGTCGGAACTGTAATCTGTTGCCATGGACGCGCTGCCTGTGCCTGCGCCACGGTTGACGAAAGTGAGAGGAACATACTTGGTAGGAGTAAGAGCGAGACGAGAAAATACCTGTGGGTGGCCTTCATTACATCAACTCCGGAACGCTGAAATTTGTTCGCCCCGGAGTATACTCACCCGTCTCGGCAAGTAGCAAGCTGCGGTTTTTTGCAAAAATAAGACCCTGCAATTACTTCCGCGAAGTCTTGTTACTATGTCCGCGCTCGCCGTGGTTATTCAAACTTTCTATGAGAGGTCAGAGCCTGAAAGGAACGGTCTACCCTATCCATTTCGGGTTCTAACAAATCAACGATGGTCTGTTCTGGAAAAATCATAAGATCGGCAGATGCGCCGAATTCAATGCCTCCCTAGTAGGCCACCAGCTTGACTCCGCCCAGCAGACCGGATGTGGCAGGCGCAGCGGGAGCGCCACGGCCTCCACCACCCCCGCCACCGGCTGTAGGAGATCCTGTAGCGGGCGCACCCGCAACTGCTCCTGCCCCAGCAGCCCCGCCACGTCCGCCCCGTCCGCCACGTCCTGCGCCAGTTGCGGCTGCAGCGCTAGCAGTGCCAGTTGCCTGGCCGCCAGCGGGCAGCGTTGCAAGACCCGGAGCCGCTGCGGGTTGCGCGCCACCACCTCGACCTCCGGCGACATTAGCGTATACCTCGATCTTCAAATCGTTCGCGCCCTTCTGTAGATCGCCGGTCACATCCCAGCGATACGGCTGGAACGACCGCGCGCCCACCTCTTTTCCATTCAGCGTCACGTGCGCAAAGTCATGCACATCGGCGATCTCCAGATACACATGCTTGCCCTTGGGCGGCGCGGCGGCTGCGGTGAACTGCATGCTGTACGTCGCTGGTCCGGCAAACGGCGCCGAGCCCAGCTCCTCCCACGGCTTGATCGGCGTGGTCAACTGCTTGCCGTTCAGGTCCAGCTTCCAGTCGCCGCTCAGGTCCGCAAACGCTTCGCCCGATACGAACGACGGCTCCGGTGCGCCGGCAACAGCCTTGGCCAGCGGTCCCACCACTATCACTTTCGCCTCATACGGCCCCAGCACCAGTGGAACAGTTACCGAATCGCCCGCTGCCTTTGCATCTGTCATGGGATGGATCTCGCCTGTCACCAGGTCCCAGTCCTGCGCCGTGCCGTGTCCCGCAATCGTCGCCATGCGCTTCTCCGTCGCTGTGCTCTCATTGAAGAAGAAGTACATGTCGCCATCGGTAAATTGGCGATGCGTGTAGGTAAGTCTCTGGAACGCGGAGTCCAGCTTTACGTCCGGCTTGGGAAGCGCTGCGATCACCGCAGGAGTAATGTCGCCCGACGACTCGATCAGTGTAGCGAAGCTCAGATCCGGCTTCTCCTTCGCATCCAGGAATGTCTTATCCAGAATCAGGCTCGGCGTCTTGCCGACGAAGATCACCTTGCCGCCCTGTTTGGCGAACGCCTGCAGCCGAGTGAGGCTCGCCCGAGTAATCACCGTCATCGAAGGAAACACGATCGCTTTATAAGTCTGTCCGCTCAGGTTCGTGAACCCGCCGTTCGAGATCGTTGCCACCGAACTCAGCGACTGATCGTCGAAGTAGTCCCAATCCACCTGATGTTCGAACAACTGCCAGCCTAGCTTCGTCGTGCTCTGGTCGGCCTCGGTCGCGGCATCGCCGCCCAGCCAGATGGTGTTGCCCGGATGGTATAAAGCCACCTGCGCCGCAGGCCGTCCAATCGCCATCAGATAGCCTCCGCGGTTGGCATACCAGATGGTC
>CAIZFH010000179.1 GCA_903932155.1 uncultured Granulicella sp.
CCCAGGCCTGCACTGCGCCCCACCAGATACGAGACGATCGGCACAACGCTGAACGAGCACGCAATCGCCCACATTGAGCGCTCCGTGAAGCCCATCTGCCTGAAACCGAAAAGGTCCGTTGCATAGGCCACGAGGTAGCCAGGCGCATACAGCACAAAAGAGAAGGCCAGCACAGCCACTAGACTGCCTGACACATCCTGAAGTGTGTAGTTATGAATGGGTAACATATTGATTCACCTCCATTCTTTCATGCCATCGTCCTTTACCGGTTTATCTCGCATACTGTTCACCACAGCGCGCCTGCCGTTGTGAACTGAACGATCCTGATGAGATACATAAACTAAAGCCCATGCCGCAACCTGAACTGAAACTGGTTGATCGAATCTAAATCCGCTACACCAGAAGCCATTTGGCGGCTCTGGTGGTTTGCGCCATCGTCAACGTCACTTTCGCCAGTATGCTCATACAATGGGGAATTCCCTGGTATGTGGCTGGAATGGCCGGCATATTCTTCAGCTCGGTCTGGAACTACAGTGTGAATAGCGTCCTCACCTGGTGCCAAATCCGCCGAATCCATCAATAAGCATTGTCGAGGTATCACTCCCCCGGGCAATCGCATGATCGTTAATCAGTTAGTAACTCCCCCCCCTCCCCAGGGTATCTTGGATACAACTCTTGTGGAATCTGAGACTTGCGGGTGGCTAACAACCGCATAATTTTCATTCTAAAAGAGTTACTGCTAAATTAGACAAAACAAGTCACTTGCTGGACATAATGTCGATCTCTAAAGAACATACTTAACACCGATCAGTATCGATAGAAGCACGGATCAAGACAAAAGAGGAACAAAGGCAAATGCAAGTGCACAAGCAGATTCCCTACGGGAATGACAAACAAAAAAAACGGCAACGACAACGACAGAGATTCTGCCCTTCGACTGCGTTCAGGGCAGAATGACGAGCTAGAACAATCAAAGACAAAATGCGGGGGTCCCTGCGCTACGGCGGCACAGTGCGCCGCCTCCGGTCGGGATGACGACGAATTTGGGTGAGCTGTACATTTGCTGGATTATTGAGCAGAGAAACAGAAGAAGCCCGACGCGAACGCCGGGCTTCTTTTTCATCTCTACTACCTTAATTATACGCCGTGGAGCGAAACTACTATGCCAACTATTTTCAACTATTAAGTGATTTAGATGGAGCAGTTTAGATTGGTTTTGGAGGGGTGAGGGTCTTGACAAGAAAAAGTGAGTAGTGGGTAGTGGGTAGAGGAGGTTCTATTGACCTGGCAACATGCTGGTGCTGTTCTGACAGGCGTGGTGATTGGCTTTCTGGGCGGCCTGTTCGGCAAGGGAGGCAGCGCGGTGGCCACGCCGCTGCTCAGCATGCTGGGCTATCCCGGCTTCGTCGCGGTTGCTTCCCCTCTTCCTGCCGCTGTGCCGAGCACTTTGGTCGCGTCCGCGGAGTACTGGCGATCCCATCTACTGGACTGGGAGGTTGTGGGTTGGAGTATTAGCATCGGAATCCCAGCCATTGTGGCCGGTTCCTATTTGTCACCCTATGTCGGGCCCAAGCCGCTGCTGGTTGTCACGGGCCTTATGGTGCTGGCCTTCGGCGTTTCCTTTCTGTTTTTTCCCAAGGACCGGTCCCTGGCCACGGAGGCCTCGGTGAACCCGCAGGGGCTGCGGCCATCCCACTGGCGCGTGCGCCTGGTTGCGGTGGCAACCGTAGTGGGATTGATCTCGGGACTGATGGCAAATGCCGGCGGATTTCTGCTGGTTCCCTGCTACACCATGTTTCTAAAGCAGCCCATGAAGAAGGCCTTCGCGTGCTCCCTGGCAGTCTCTTCCGTACTTGCTGTGCCAGGCACCGTAGTCCATGCAGCTCTCGGGCATATTTCGTGGATGGTTACATGTCTGGTGGCGCTGGGATCGATCCCATTCTCGTTTCTTGGCGCGCGACTTGCGATCAAGACACGCGCGACAAAGCTGGAGCGATGGTATGGGCTTGCCCTGACTGGCCTGGGAACCTACTTCCTGTTTCGCCTGTAACTGCAAAGCCTGGTGGCCATGCACAGATGTCACAGGTGAATTAGTGCATATTCCTTGGTACTATCTGCGGCCATTCGGACTGTATGCAACGGCGCGTCAAGGTCAACGCGACAGCCTGACAACATGGATGTGATCGGATGGAAGGCCTGCTTGATACCGCTCTACCATTGCGCTGTAGGCAGCCTCCAGATGGCGTGTAAAGAGGTGCGTATCGAAGAGCGGAGCGGTCAGACGATTTTGTTGCAGCCGCTGCCGGAGCGCCTGAAGGCGTTGCGTGTCGTGCGCCAGTTCCACCGCCAGCTTCTCAAACTCCGCCTGCGACTCTGCGACAAGTTCAGGCAGATCCACGGCGCGCAGCAGACTGGCCGCGACCCGGCTAGCAAAGGTATCTCCCATGCAGGTCAACACAGGCAACCCGCCCCATAGTGCGTCGCTGGCCGTGGTGTGTGCGTTGTAGGGAGACGTATCCAGAAACAGGTCCGCAAGTTTTTGCCTTGCAAGATGCTCCGCCAGGGGAAGACGCTTGGCAAAGATCAACCGGTCCGGTGAGATCCCTCGTCGCGCAGCTTCCTTGCGTAAATTGCTGGCAGTCACTGGCCCATTTTCCAGAAACCAGAGAACACTTCCCTCTACCTGCCCAAGTATCCTCATCCAACTGCTGAATACAGGCGGCGTAATCTTATAAGAGAGATTGAAGCAGCAGAAGACGAATGCCGTATCCGGAAGTCCCTCATCTGCCCGTGTGCAAGGCTTTGCGGAGATGGGACGCTGGGAATCATTGACCTGATAGCTGTCCGGCAGATAGACAATCTTCTCCGAATAGTAGCGCTGGCTGGCCTCGGGAATCAGCGTAGGGTCCGCAATCAGATAGTCGATGTAATCGGTGCCCATGGTGCCGGGATAGCCGAGATAACTGACCTGGATCGGCGCGGCGCGCTCGGCAAAGATACCAGTGCGGCCGTCTCTGGTGAACCCCTTCAAATCCACTGCAATATCCAGTTCGAGTCTTCGACAAAGTTCGGCGACCTCTCGATCGGGCATGGACCGGATATCCAGAAACCTGTCCATCGCCGACGACACCCGCTTGCTCATCTCATCCACCGCATCGGGGCCAAAGGAGAATCCAAGGACTTCGAACTTGCTTCGATCGTGCCGCTCAAATAACTCCGCCATCAAATAGCTGGTGGCATGGTTGTAAAAATCCGCCGAGAAATAGCCGATGCGAATCTTGTCTGGTTTGGCCCGGGGTGGAATCGCCGCGGTGGAACGCGATGGGACCTTGTCGCGCACAAAGATCTCGGCAATCTTGCGTTGCAGCTCCAAAGAGCCGCTGACAGCCAGCACTGTGAACGGGATCGCTGCTCTCTCCCCATGATCGATGGCGGCTTCCAACAGCTGGCACTCGCTGTCAGTATCTATATCTGTAGCAACCCAGTTGCATAGGAACCTCCGCATATATAGCCGTAATCCGTATGCATAGGCATAACCCGGCTTCAGCTGAAGTACCTTGTCATAGCTGTCCAGTGCCGCCTGATACTGTTCCAGTACCTGAAGAGTGTTGGCTCGGTTGCAGTAGGCATCCGCAAACTCCGGATTCAGTTGGATGGCCTTTTCATAACTCTCCAGGGCCTCCTGATTTTGATGAAGATACTTCAGTGCGTTGCCTCGATTGTTGTAGGCCTCCGCTAACTCCGGACTGAGTTGGATAGCCTTGTCGCAATTTTCCAGAGCTAACTGATATTGCTGAACAGAATTCAGCGTATTGCCTCGATTGCTATAAGTCTGCGCATAATTTGGATTCAGGAGGAGTGCCTTTTCATAGCACTCAAGGGCCGCCTGATACTGTCCTAATAAATGCATTGCACTACCTCGGTTATTGTGGACATCCACAACATCCGGCTTCAGAAGGATCGATTTGTCATAGCTCTCCACCGCCGCCTGGTACTGTTCGAGTGCGTGCAGCGCATTGCCACGGTTGTTGTAGGCGCCTGCAAACTCCGGGACCAGAAAGATGGCCTTGTCATAACTCTCCACAGCCGCCTGGAACTGTTGAACAGCATTCAGTACATTGCCTCGATTGTTGTATGCCTCCGCAAAATCCGGGTTGAAATAGACAGCCTTGTCGTAGCTCTCCAGCGCCGCCTGGTTTTGCTGCAGTGCATGCAGCGCGTTGCCGCGATTGTTATAGGCCTCCGCAAAATCCGGTTTGAGAAGAATGGCCTGGTCATAGTTCTCCAGCGCCGCCTGGACTTGCTTTAGGGAAAGCAGTACATTGCCTCGATTGTTGTACGCCTGCACAAAATCCGGCTTGAGAAGGATGGCTTTGTCGAAGTTCTCCAGGGCCGCCTGAAAATTCTTTTGAAAGTAATGGACGCTAGCACGATTGCAATAAGCCTCTGCGTAATCCGGATTTAGCTGAATAACTTTGTCGTAGCTGGCCAAGGCCGCCTTGTACTGTCCGGCAAGATAGAGTACATTGCCCCGGTTGAGTTCATCATCTGCCTGCTGCGTGGTTGCCTGTACCGATGGATCGCTGGAGGCCAAGGCGAGCGCACGTTCTTGCAGGCGGGCTGTAAGAATGGAATGCCAAGATTCGGCAATCTTATTCCAATCGAAGGTAGACCTGGCCCAATCACGCATAGGCTCGCGCTGATTCTCGCTTGGCGGATGGAGGAGCAGCTTGACTGTTTCTTGAACAAACTCTGCTTTCTGTTTGGGATCTGTGATCTCGTAATGGAACTGGTCTGATCGCACCCAATTGCTTTTGTTTTTGGTGGAGTGGATAAACACTCCGCCGTGTTGCGATTTCTCGCCCATGGCGGCGAAATCGGTGGTAACGGGTATGGCTCCGGCAGCCATCGCCTTAGTGAGCGAGATGCAGTCGATCTCCGCCATCTCAGACGGATAGGCGAAGACGTTTGCCTTGCGATAGAGTTTGGCGATTTCGTCGTGGTTGATTCTTCCCAGTTCGTCGACGCCGAGTTCCTTCATGCGTCGCTGCAATTTTGCCTTCCATTCCACCCTCTGCGCGTTCATAGACTGGATGGAATCCCATGCGCCCCAGCCATAGGCCCACTGCGCCTTGGCATGCGGGACCTGCTTCTTGATCTCTTCGAAGCAGTCGAGATAGGCTTCGAGGCTTCGATCGGCGGAAGAGGTATTGATCATTAGGAGGGGATCCCGATCGCAGTTATTCTCAAAAACCCGTGCGTCAATGCCGTTGGGCAGGATGACGAACTTCTCGTCGGGAACCTGTGGATACAGGGAACGGTGAAACCTGGATTTGACGAAGATTCGATCGATTTTATGCAGCCTGTCCCGAGAGAACTCTTCCTCGGGGATGACATCATGCATATCTACAATCACGACATCGGACTGGATGTTGTACGCCGCGAGTTGGGGATGCCGCCATAGCACAGTAATGTCCTGCTTATCGCTATAGTTCCACATCCAGTATGGCTTCCATGAAACGCCGTCGTAGTCTTTCTCCTGCAGGCCGCAACTTGCGTAGACCGTGACATTCCAGCCGCGCTGATGCAAGAGCCTGGAGAGCCATAGGACGGCTTCTTCCGATCCTCCAATGCCTTTTTTTCTGGCTGTATCGGGGTTCCAGATTTCGACAGCATCGAAGCAATAGAACACCAGATCCCTGCCGCTCGATTCTGACTTTGCAAAGTTTGCATTGCGCAGATTACATGCCGCAGGATGCGTCCGTATGGCGAGCGGTAGCGCATCCAGCTCCTTCTTGATTCTTGTTTTACCAGTCAACTTCGCAATCTGTTCCACCTTTTTCATCACAGACTGGTAGGCCGCGGAGCCTATTTTATATTCATAATCGGGGCTGCTATGTACGGCCTTCTCATAGCTCTTGATAGCCGCCTGAACCATATTTAAAGAAGAGCGAGCCACTTCTCTGTTGCAGTGCGCGTCCGCATAGTCCGGTTTGAGAAGAAGGGCCTTGTCGTAGCTCTGTACTGCCGCCTCGTACTGCAACATATCGTGCAATGCACTGCCTCGATTGTTGTGTGCTTCCGCGTAATTCGGATTGAGACGGATGGCCTTGTCATAACTCTCGACAGCCAATTGATACTGCTTGAGGGCCAGCAATATATTGCCTCGGTTACAGTAGGCTTCCACATAATCCGAATTGAGCCGGATGGCCTCTTCATAACTCTGTAGCGCCTCCTTCTGCCGACCCATGGCATTCAACGCAGAGCCGCGGTTGTTGTGCGCTTCCGAAAGCGTCGAATTCAGCCGGATGGCCTGGTCGTAGCTCTCCAAAGCCGCAGGATAACGCAACAGTTGAAACTGGATATTGCCCCGGCTGCAACAGGCCTCCGCATACTCTGGATTGGCTTGTATCGCGCGCTCGATCAGTTCAAGCGCCCTATCATGCTGTCCAGCCTCAGTGGCAATCAGTCCCAACAGATGCAACGCGACCGAATGCTGAGGAGAGATCTCCAATACCTGTCGATAGAAGGCTTCCGCCTGGGGCAATTGCCCTGCATTGTGGTGGGCTGCAGCTCTCTGGAGCAGTAAATCCACAGCGGAAAGACCGAAGCTTGGCGGTTGCGAGGAGAACGATTGCTTTTCCTGCTGGCGAAAAGCATCCTTGCGTCCGTCCTTCATACAGTCACACCCTCGCATCAATCCGCGGAACAGTGAACGCACAAAACTGTCTGATTCCGCATCTGGTTATACGTCTCTGTTTCGATACGATTGTATCGTTCCCGTCAGCCGAGTGACCCACCCATTGCATTGTGTGATTTTATGGGAGCCTCTGTGCAGGGAGCGCTGGCGGCTCGTATTCCCAGTGATCGGTGCGGAATGGCGCAGCGGGCAGGCCATCCCCGTTGAAGAAATTCGCGCCCTCGGGATAGTTGTCCCAGGCATAGCGGACCGCGGCAGGATCGGCAACGTCCGGGCTGGAGACAACCAACGTATCGTGCTCGATGCGTGCGGATGCGGGAACAAACTTGCCGTCCTTGCCCGCGATCGTGAATGTCTTCAGGTCGCCGCCCTTCGCCATAAGCCCTCCAGTGACATGGGTAAACTTGAGTCGGATCGCGTTGCCCTCAATCGCCATGGAATCGTACCTCGGACCGGAGTACTCCATCTTGTGGCCGTAGGTGTTGGCCAACGCAATGCGTGTCAGCCGGTCGGCCACGTCCTGCTTGTCCTTGGGATGGATGTTGCTGGGATCGCCGATGTCGATGGTGACGGCCATGCCGGTGTTGGGAAGGGAAAGAACCGTGGCCTGAGCTTCGCGGACGGCGGGATTGTTGTACCAGGTGTCCGCTCGATTGGGCCACGGTTTCAGCGGGGCAAGCTGGCAGATGTAGAACGGGAAATTGCCCTCACCCCAACGCTGGCGCCAGTCCTTGATCAGAGTGGATTGCAGCAGCGGATAAAGTTTGTAACCCGTTGCTCCGCCGTTGATGGCTTCGCCCTGATACCAGAGCACGCCGCGAATAGCGTATGGAATCACTGGATTGATCATGCCGTTGTACAACACGTTTGGGCTGTGCTGGCTTTGCGCGGGGTTTCCACTGTTGGGCCTTCGAGGGGCCGCTCTGCCGGCAGCCGTGGCCGCATCCGCAGACACTTGCCATGTTTTCAAGGCTGCGGTCATGTCCGGAGGATGCGCCTTGTATGCGTCCACACTGGCATCGAACGCGACAAGTAGCTGGTTCAACTGCGGCACTGTCGCCATCGCCTCCCTGCTGATCCACGCGTCGGCGATGCTGCCGCCGACGGCTTCCGTAATGATGCCGAAGGGAACCTTCAATTCCTTCTGCATGTCGCGCGCGAAAAGATATCCGATTGCGGACATCTCCTTCACGTTCTCTGGAGTAACCACAAGCCAGCTTCCGGAGACAGTGGACTGCGGCTCGGTTGTGTTCTTCGATCCTCCGGTGAACATGCGGATGTTGGGATAGTTGGCGGCCGCAATCTCCTGCGCTTCGTTGGCGACTCCGGCAAAATAGTGACGCGTTGTGGTGGCGACGGTGAAGTCCATGTTCGACTGGCCTGACCCGAGCCACACCTCGCCCACCAAAACGTCCTTCACCAAGATCGGCGTGTCGCCGACCTTGTTACCTGCGATCGTCATCTCAAACGGACCGCCGGCTTTCAGCTTTGTCAGGTGGACCATCCACTTGCCGGATGCGTCGGCGGTTGCGGACCTGGTTTGGCCATTGAATTTAATAGTGATCTTCTCGGCAGGATCGGCCGTCCCCCACACCGGCACGGACATGCCGCTCTGCAATACCATGTGATCGCTAAACAGCGTGGAGGGTTTTACCTCGGCGCGTGCCGCCGCTGTGAAACAAAGCATAACGCCGAAGGATGCGATGAGTGAGCGTGTCTTGATTGAAATCATTATGTTCCTCATTGGAGACTTAGCTTCTATCCATATATTGGCCGCCGATTCTGTTGCGCAATCAGGCCGTCGGGATGCCGTGGATCTTCAGTGTGACAGCCTGTTGACTGGGCGGTTTTGCCGGAAGATTCACTGACAGACCTTGCGAATCCTGCATCCAGGTGAGTTTGCCGTCATAGCCAAGCAGCGTAATGTTGGTAGCCTTGGCGCCGGCCAACTGCGGCGAACTCGATGCCAGGCTCTTGATCTTTGCCACACGCGACTCCGGCCACGCGCCCACGAACGCGTACAGAGCGTCGCCCTTGGTGGTGAAGCGGATGTCCTCCGATGTGTAGGCCAGGCCGGGAGGACCGTAGGCGCGCGCGGGAGGAGCAGTGGTGGAAGGGCCTTCGCCGTAGATCTTCCAGGGCCGCGTAGCGAAGATGCCCTCGGAGTTCACCTCCATCCATGCCGTGAAACCGGCGATGAAGGCTTCTTCTTTCTCGTCGATCGATCCGTCACCGCGCAGCGGAATATTGAGCATCAGGTTGCCATTCTTGCTGACGATGTCGGTGAGCATGGAGACGATGGTGGGGACCGTGGCATAACGATTTTCGTCGTAGATGGCGCGGCTGTAGTGCCAGTCGCCGATGCAGGTGTCGGTCTGCCAGGGATCGGGTCGGATGGCGTTGGCCGTGCTGCGTTCAATGTCCTCGACAAAAGCGCCAACGTGGTTCGGCTGGATGTGCTTGCCGTTGACGACGGCCTCCGTGCGTCCGCCATTGCGCGCGGCGCTCAGGTTGTAGAGATGTGCGACGATATCCAGCCCTGCCTGGCCGAGGGGCAGTTCGTTGGTGTCGAAGTACAGTACGTCCGGCTGATATTTATCCACAAGGTCCTTGCAGCGCAGATACCAGTCCTCGCAAAACGCCTCCGACGGCATGGGGTTCTCTTTCGCCAGACTGGTGTACTGGTTGTACCAAGCCTGAACGGCTGCGATGCCATGAATCCCGTTCGGCATCCTGACGCTGTTGCCGGTGTAGAGGTCCTGCGGATCGAGACCCTCCCACCATTTACCCTTACCGTCTGCTTTGGTCAGCGTGTACGCGTCGTAGCGCACGCCCTCCAGCGGGCCTTCGCCGTCGTAGCCATAGGCAGGCTGCAGCCATCGCGCCGCCCATGAGTTGTGATTGGTGACGCCGAGCCGCAGGCCATTCTCGCGCACAATCTTCGCCCACGTGGCGACGAGGTCCTTCTTTGGCCCAACCTTCACAGTGTTCCAGTCGTGATGCGTGGAGTCATACATGTCGAGATTGTCGTGATGCGTGGCCATGGCGAAGAAGTACTTCGCGCCTGCCTTTTTGTAGAGACCGATGAGTCGTTCCGGGTCCCACTTCTCCGCCTTCCATAGATGGTCGATCTCCATGAAGCCGACCTTGGAGGGATGTCCGTAGTTCTTGACGTGGTAGTCGTAGTCCTTCTCGCCCTGGATGTACATGCGGCGCGCATACCAGTCGCCCTGCTCGGGCACGCACTGCGCGGTCCAGTGCGCCCACATGCCGAACTTGGCGTCGCGAAACCAGTCGGGTGTTTTGTAGTTGGCCACCAACGATTCCCATGTCGGCTTGAACGGGCCTGGAGCAATTGCGTGCGACGGCTTGGTAGCGCGTTGCGCGAACGCCCGGGGTAGACCTGTAGCGGCCGCGATGGCAGCCGTCATCTTAGCGAATTGGCGACGAGTAAATGTGCTTTGCATGGGAACCTATTTGGGACTGAAGGTTGTCGGTTTGTTATATGTAGATAGCTTGCGATCTTATGATTAGTGCTATGCGTACCTCATGCGCCCATAATTTTGAACGCGATGGCAAAATCGCTGGGTTGCTTTTCTGGTAGCTGCACAGTCAATGCAGTTTCATTCTGCTTGAACGAGACTTTGCCAATCCCCAGCAGTTCCACGTTCTTGATCCTGCCAACGCCCTGTTTAGCGGTGGTTGCCAACGATGGGATGACCGCTTCCTTGCCCGGCCAGCCCATCATGAACGCATAGAGCGCTTTGCCCTTGGTGGTATAGCGAACATCCGTGAAGGTGAGGTCCTGCCGCGTATTCTCGTTGAACTGCGTGCCGGCGGGCGGCTTGAAGTCCGCACCCGGCCCTGCGCCGAAGATCTTCCACGGACGCGTGCCATGAATTCCTTCGCTGTTCACCGCCATCCATGCGGTGATGCTCTGGATGATGGCCATCTCCTTATCGTCGGGAATGCCGCTATTGGGCAGCGGAATGTTGAGAAGGAGATTGCCGTTGCGGCTGACAATGTCCACCATCATGTCGATCACGCGCTTGGGGGTCTTGTATCGGGCGCGCGTATCGTAGTGCCAGTTGCCGATGCAGGTATCCGTCTGCCAGGGGCGCGGCCAGATGGAATCCACCACGCCGCGCTCCACATCCAGCAGGCACATGCCAGACTCCGCATCGGGACGGCTCTTGCTGGTGTAGATCGCTTCCACCTTGCCCGCGTGACGGCTCATGCTTGTGTTGTACAGGTGGGCGACGATGCCCAGGCCATCATCGCCGAAGGGAATGCCGCCATCGGTATACAGCAGATCGGGCTGGTGCTGGCTGACCACATCCATGATGCGATTCAGATAGTTGATGCGCCATGAATCAGGGCCTTCGCGGCTCATCGCAATCGCTCCCTTGGCGGGCGCGTTCACCACCTTATCGACGAAGTCCTTCGGCATCTGGCTGTAGTCGTGGTAGAGGCCGGCATACTGCGGATCGATGCCATCGTAGGCGACGCCCGCCAGCGGGCCGGTCTTGTCGCTGCCGTGCGCCGTGCCGAACCAGCAGAAGCTGTTGGACAGGTGCTCGCTGACGCCGAACCGCAGGCCTTGCTTGCGTGCCGCGATGGCAAAGCTGCCAAGGATGTCCTTCTTCGGACCGCTGTTCGCGGCATTCCATACAGGTTGGTACTTCGAGTTCCACATGTCGAAGTTGTCGTGATGGCAACCCATGGCAACGTAATACTTTGCTCCGGCCTTTTTATAGAGGCCGATCAGATAATCCGCGTCGAACTTATCGGCCTTCCAGGACTTGATGACATCTACAAAGCCTGTCTTGGATGGGTGGCCATAATGTTCCAAGTGGTGCTGGTACTGCGGCTCTCCCTGCACATACATGCGGCGGGCATACCAGTCGCCATACTCTGCCGCGGATTGCGGCCCCCAGTGGTTCCACATGCCGAACTTGGCGTCGGCAAACCAATCCGGCATGTGGTACGCAGAGAAGGAATCGCGGGCCCCTTTGAACGGGCCGCGTGCGATGGGGGAGACGACAGAAGCGGAAGATGCAACCTGAGCGCGCATGCGCGATTGCCACAATGGCGAGCCGACGCCGGCGGCGACCGCCAATGCGGATGTTTCCAGAAATTTGCGGCGAGTGAGTGTGCGTTTCATGCAGGGTCTCCTGTCCGTTGACCTACGTCAGTTTAAGTCCGGTGATCTTCAGGGAGTAAACAAAGTCGCAGGGCTTTTCGGTCGGGAAGGTCACCTTCAATCCATCCGTGCCCTGGGTGAACTTGAGGTCTCCGGGATGTCCGAGCAGTTCGACCTTCTTTACCTTGCCTTTCACCGGCTGTCCGGTTGCCAGCGACGTAATGGTGACGGGTGCGTCTCCCGGCCAGCTCATCACGTTCGCGTACAGCGTGTCGCCGTGGGCATTGAAGCGGATGTCCGCGGGCGTGTAGCCGTTACGCGAGATGCCGCCGCCGCTGACCGCTGTGCCGCCGCCCTGGTTGTCCCCATTGATGCGGCCCGCGAACTTCCCGGTAGCGCGTATCGTCACCATCGCCGCAGCCGCCGCGTCGGCCACAGGGCCTTCTCCGTATTTAATCCATGGGCGCGTGCTGTAGATCGCCTCTCCGTTCACTTCGAGCCACTTCCCGATCGCCAGTAACACGTCCTGCTGCTCTTGGGGAATGGTTCCATCCGCCCGTGGGGAGATGTTCAGCAGCAAATTGCCATTCTTGCTGCTGTTTTCAACGATCTTCCAGACGAATTGGTCGGGCTTGTATGGCTTCTGTTCAGTAACGTAGCCAAACTTGTCGGTGATGGGATCGTCGGGCTGCCAGATCCAGTCGGTCAGCTCCAACGGCGCACGGCCTTCGCGCTCGTAATCCATAATCTGGCCGCTGACCCATGCGGCTCCCTTCGCACTGATGCCTACCTGCTTGCCCCATTGTTTGGCGCGATTGAAGTAGTAATCGGAGACCCGGATCTTGAGCGGATCGGTCATGTGGTCGGTGTTCATGTCGAACCAGAGCATGTCGGGCTGGTACTTATCGATGGTTTCGATTCTCTTGGCCACCCAGTCGTGCATGAATTTGACCCGCGCCGCGTTGCTGCGGTCCGCAACGGTATAAAACGCGGCCCACTTGGGATCATATTCATCGCTGCCGGCAAGGGCGGGGATGAATTCGAAGTGGAAGAAGGAATGGTCGGAGATACCTGTCTTGAGGCCAGCCTTACGCACCGCTTTTATCAGGTCGCCGTCCAGGTCGCGATGTGGCCCATAGTTCACCGCGTTGTAGGGATTGATGGCGCTGTCCCAGTTGGAGAAACCATCGTGGTGCTCTCCTGGTGCAAGAACGTACCTGGCGCCGGCCTTCTTGAACAGATCGGCCCAGGCGTCGGGGTCCCACTTGGCCGCGGTGTACATGGGCAGGAAGTCCTTGTATCCGAACTTGGTGGGGGGCCCGAAGTGTTCCGTGTGCCACTGCATCACGTCCTTGTTGCCGCCATACATGTAGCGGACATACCACTCGCTGGCGTGCGCAGGAACGGAGTAGATGCCCCAGTGCATCATGATGCCGAACTTGGCATCGCGAAACCAGTCAGGGTCCTTATAGTTCTTCTCGATGGAGTCCCACGAGTCCTGAAAGGGACCAGCCGGTGTGGGGGGCAGGTTATCAAGAGCTTTGGCCACCAGTTCCGGCGTGTCTCTTGACCAGGGCGCGGCTGGGTCATTGGAGGCGGGCGTATTCGACCGTCTACCGGCTGCGGGGGCGACCGCGCCGGGTTCTTCAACGCCTAATGGAGTCTGTGCCAGCAGTGTAGCGGCAAGGCGCGGCTTGCTTAATCCCGTTGCAACGGCGGCTGCAGCCGTCCTGGTGAAATGGCGGCGAGTGAAGGTGGGCTTCATGTTCGCGTCCCTCTAGGCTCAGATTTAGCTGACCGCAACACGCTAACAGAAGGAATCGCAGGCTGACTACCACCTTGATTCACGAGCGATTTTCGCCACGGAATAGTCCTTGCGCCTCTCTTATCGCGCAATGGAGTGGGAGGGCCGTCGCATCAGGAAGACCAGGGGAATTACCGCCAGAAATAAAATCCCCATAATCTGAAACACATCCACATAGCTCAACAACGCCGCCTGCTGTTGCATCGTCCGATAGATCAGAGCACCCGCCCTGTGGCTGGCGGTTGCGCGGTCGACGCCGCTGTGCTGGATTACGCCTGTAAGCTGCTGCATCGCTTCCTGGCTCTTCCGGCTGGAAGCCGTAATTTGGGACGCCAGAATGGATTGATGAAACTGGGAGCGGCGCGTGATCCAAGTTGTGACAAAAGAGATCCCCATGCTGGAGCCGATATTGCGCGTCACGCTGTTCAGACTGGTGGCGTAGCCCATCTCCTGCGGCGGAATCGAGGCCATGGTCAGGGTCGTAAGAGGCACAAATAGCAGTCCCAGCGCTGCACCCTGCGTGATCTGGATCCAGAAGATGTCCCATGTGCCGGATTGCAGCGTCATATGCGCGAAGCCGAAGAACGACACGCCGGCCACGGCGAATCCAAAGGCCAGCATGCGTCGCCCGTCCCAGCCCTTGCCCAGCAGATAACCGACCACGGGCATGCAGAGCGCCGTCCCGATGCCGCGCGGACTGGTCCATAGGCCTGCCGTGGCCGCCGACCAGCCCAACAGCGTCTGCATGAAGAGCGGCAGCAGGATAAGCCCTCCATATAGCACAAATCCGAGTACGGCCGCCAGACCAATGCCGGTGGCAAAGGAACGGAATCGAAGCAGATGGAAGTGGACGATGGGTTCCTTGACGGTGAGCTCGCGAATGATAAAGGCCGTGAGGAAGACCGCGGCCATTACCGCCAGCACGCAGATCATCTGAGAGCTGAACCAGTCTTTCTCCTGCCCCTTGTCCAGCATGATCTGTAAAGCGCCCATGCCCAGCGCCAGCATGCCAAGTCCCCAGAAATCGGCGCGCAGCGATCCGCGCTTGATGTAGTGGGGATCGCGAACGAAGAGGTAGATCAGAATCAAGCTGAGAATGCCGACCGGCACATTGATGTAGAAGACCCAGCGCCAGGAGTAGGAATCGGTAATCCAGCCGCCGATGGTAGGGCCCAGCACCGGTGCCGCCACAATCCCCATGCCCCAGTAAGCCATCGCCTTGCCGCGCTCGCGGCCCGGGAACTCCTCCAGCAGGACCGCCTGCGACAGTGGTTGCAGCCCGCCGCCCGTGGTTCCCTGAAGCACGCGAAAGAAGATCAGCATGGGCAGGTTCGGAGCAAGGCCGCACAGGATACTGGACACAGTAAATCCAGTCACAACGGTCATCAACAGCCGCTTGCGCCCCATGTAGTTGGCCAGCCACCCGGTGACAGGCAGGACGATGGCGTTGGCCACGATATAGGACGTCAGCACCCAGGTCGCCTCTTCCACGGTGGAGGAAAGAGAGCCTGCAATATGGGGCAGACTGACATTCACCACCGAGGTGTCCAGCACTTCCAGCACAGCGCTGGACATCACCGCTATGGCAACGATCCAACGCTGGACCTTTACCGCGTGTGGTAATTCCTGGGGTACTGCAAGCATGGAGGAGTCGGGTTGGGTGTTCGCTGCAATCGTTGGCCCCGATGCGCCTTTGCCAGAGGCAGTACTTCGGCTTGAAACGGACATCCTGTCTCCGCGCCCTGCGCTACCAAGGTTCTATGCACATGATAATTGCAGCCACGCTTGCCCGGTACTTTACCCACCAAGCACATGCACACCCCATAGCTGTCAGTTGCGCCAAATGCCTTCACGGCCTGTTCGGATCAGCCACTTTCGCGTAAACTTGCAATGCAGGAGAGTTGGCAGAGCCCGGTTGAATGCACCTGACTCGAAATCAGACATAGTCGCAAGGCTATCGGGGGTTCGAATCCCTCACTCTCCGCCATCTATCTTTAGAATCAACAACTTACTAGAAAATAGACATTAAAACCTCCGATTTGCCGGCGATTTCGCCAGATCCTCGGTCGGGATGGAACTGGAGAGCCTTCTCCGATAGTGGAGGTGTGCGCCGTTTTGCCGGTACTTCTCTGTTGACCAAACTGGCAGTTCCGTTTCGATGCGCATTGTAACTGGAGGAATTTGACTCTCGGGCGGTGGCATGATTCGGCTGAAGAGTTGGCGGCTTGAAGCGGTGCTAGCTAAGCGGACTTTATGGGCAAATTAAATGACTGCCCAACCACGGATCCAGCTTGGGCCGTTTGATCGGTTGCTGACGCTGATAACCTGGCGGTACCGCAAACTGCAACATCTTGCGCACCGTCTCTCGCGACAGCCCAAACTCCCTAGCCACCGCACACTGGCCCCGGCCTTCGACACGAACCGCTCGCCGTACACGTCCGTAAATCTCTATCTGGAACATCCCTCCGGTGTCCCATGAGCCAGGGCGACAAAGCAACAGCTCACGAAACCAGAATCCGACGGTGGCCTGCTTTTACTCCGGCGCTCATACTTACACGGAAGCGCAGGGCGAATCTGGACTGATCTCATGTAACTGATTCAAAATCAGATCACTATTTTACTAGGGTCAGCCTCTCAAACGGCTATGGATTCAGCAGGTTCACAAACAGCCGATACGCCCCCGGCACAGCCTCCGGAAGCTGCCGATAAAGCGCAAACGCCACATAGGTCCATCGGCCTTTCCCCAGAGACACGGTAACCAGCCCACCACGCTGCGGCTCCTCGCCGGGGTCATGGACCTCCGTGAGCACGGTATAGTGCGCGTCCCACGTGCGCAGAAAACCATGCCCACGCTCCTCAACCCACCCGTTGAAGTCCGCGGGCGTAATCGCATTCGGCGTGCTCAGTAGCGGCGCCTTTGCATCGAGTAGCTGCACCGGGTCGGTCTCATCAACCACCTTCTCGGCGTCGCGCCCCAGCGTCAGAGGATACGGCGCATCTTCGCCGGTAAACTCGGCGGTCTGGTACTGGACCACCACATTGCCACCCTCCTTTGCGTAGTCGAAGAGTGCCTGCGTGGCCGCACCGTGCAGCTCCGGGTGCGCGTTATAGGTGCGCACACCAAGGATTACCGTGTCATAATTTGCGAGCTTCGCCGGTGTAAGATCGGCAACGGTCAGGGTGTCAGGCTTGAGGCCGACTGAGGTGAGTGCGGCAGGAACGTCATCGCCCGTGCCGGGAAGGTAGCCAATACGGGTCTTGGCCGGCAGCTTAAGGTCAACGGGGGCGATGCGATCAGTGGCCGGGGTGTAGTAATGCGTCCGCTGGAGGTTTCCGTAGCCGATGGAGCGGTAACCTTCAGAGACCGTCTCGTGGTTCGGCAGCACGACTGAGGCCTTGATCGTGATGGCGACCCGATGGGACGATTGAGCTTCGACCGTGAAGCCCATCTCTCCCGGGCCGGTCGTATCGGACATGGCGGGGCGGATCTTCCAGCCAGCCGGAACCGCAAGCTTCGGTTCCTTCGCGGGCTTCTCTACCGGAGAAAGCATCGTCCCAAGAGTCAGCGCGCTCGCGTCGTTGGGCAGAACCTGCGCATGTTGCGAGAGCGAAAGGCTTGCGGCCGGCACAATCTGAACGGCCTGCGCTTCATCGTGCACAACCCGGCCAAGTTCGATCGCAGTACCGCGATAGTCAATCCGGGCCCATGCGACCATGGCGGGAGGTGTCTGCGGTGCATTGCGTAGTGCGGGCACCTTCAGTTGGTAAACGGGATCTTCAATGCTGTCGCGATAGAAGTAGGGGCGCGTCACAACCAGCGTGAACGCGGGTGTAGCCGTGAGCGTACGAGTATCGGAGTGGTCTGCGGTCAGGTCGGGCGCCTCCGCATGGTCGGAACCTTTGGCTGCAACCTGGCCCACAGCGGTGGCCAGATGGACGCTGCTCACCGCAAGATGCTGCGACGATGCGGTGCGAACCTGAGCCAGCACCTGAATGGCCGAGCCGGCAATCTGATTGGCGCCGTGGGCAGTAGCGTCCATCGTCAGGCCCAGCGCCAGAACCAGTGCATCATTGAGCTGCACGCGCTTGATGCGCAGCTCATGCAGAACGTCGGCCTTTTGCTCAGCGTTGTCGATCGCGGCGTTGTCGATCGAAGTGATCAGCGCATCTATCTCGTCCAGCGCAGTTGCCAGATACGGCGCGGAGGCAAGCAGGTTCTCCGGATTGAGCTGCTCGGTGGCAAGGTGAATCTGTGAGGCAATCTTCGCGAGCGAGGTGCGAAGCGGGAGCGGGCCATTTGGCGCGAGGTCGGCTATGCCTTCGAGCGAGATATCGATTCCGTCGAAAAAACTCACTTCCTTGAGCATTTGGCGACCGCTCGGCAACTGCGAGCCGTAACGGTGATAGCTCACGTCGAAGACGCCGGGCCCGGGAACACGCATCCCAGGCCCAATCTGCGATTGCTGCAAGCCCAGGCCCTGGCGCGCGAACTGAACGTAGGAGACGAAAGGTTCCTTGGCTGGATAGGGCCCAAGCAGCGGGTCGATGCTGCCCTCGTGTACGACGACATCGGCTGAGGGCTGCGTCGACGTCACCTCGCCGGTCACATAGTTGGTGAACCTGGCCGGCGTGTACTGCCCCGTAGCAGAGTCGAACAGCCCCTGCGGAGTAATCCGCTGCATTGGAACGCGCGCATAGACCTTCAGCGGCTGCCACGGCAGAATCCCCTCGGTCGTCAGCTCAGGGAAGACCTTGGGGTCGCCCGCTGCCTTGAAGACCTCCTGTGCAATCTCGCCCGACACCTGGTGATGCCCGTGGCCGTCTGTTACGCCACCGACGAACACGCTGGCAATCACCAGCGGCCGGTAGAGCCGCACCGCGCGCACAGCGTCATAGAGCACGCGCTCGTGCGTCCACTTGGCAAAGGCCTCTTCCTTCGTCTTCGAGAAGCCAAAATCAACCTCTGTGCCGAACATCTGCGTCACACCGGAGTAGCGGTCGGCGGAGAGCAACTCCTGCGTGCGCAGCAAGCCAAGCGCGTCCTCGAAGTCGCCGGTCATGGCGTTCTGCCCGCCTTCGCCGCGATTCAGCGTGAGGATCGCCGCACGTGCCCCCAGGCCGCGGGAGTAGAGTGTCAACATCCCGCTGTCTTCATCATCCGGATGGGCAACGATGAGCATTAACGACGCACGCGTGCTCAGCTTGCGCAGAAGCTGCTGTAACCCGAGTGCACCCTGGTCGACAGGCAACTCGCGGCCGTCACGCGGCGCGACGCGCTCCCCGCGCAGGTTGGCGGGGTCGGTGAAGGCAGCGGTTTGCGCGGAGAGGCTGGCGGTGAGGCAGAGCGCGGCGATAAGGGTCGCGGGGAGCTTCATGTTGTAAATGTCTCACATACCTCGCATAGACTAGCAGAGACGTGGCAATCAATACATACGAGCGCGGGCCGGAGCAGACGACGCAGAGGGGCTTGGAGCGGTCGCTCACCCTCCGCGGAGCCGTCACCCTCAACCTGCTGGACATGATCGGCGTCGGCCCATTCCTCACCCTGCCGCTGCTGCTGGCCGCTATGGGGGGCCCGCAAGCCATGCTCGGTTGGTTGCTTGGCGCGTTGCTGGCTGCCTGCGACGGCCTCGTCTGGGCCGAACTCGGCGCGGCGATGCCTGAAGCCGGCGGCACCTACGCCTACCTCGGCAAGATGTTTCCCGGGCGTTGGGGCCGCTGGCTCAGCTTCCTCTTCGTCTTCCAGCTAATGTTCTCCGCTCCGCTCAGTGTGGCCAGTGGCTGCATCGGCCTCGCGCAATACGCAGGCTTTCTCTCGCCGGGCTTGGTTAGCTCGGCAAAGGTCCATGCGCTCCACATTGGCCAGTACAGCTTCGGCGTCAGCGCGGGCCGTGCGTCCTGGTTGGCCATCGCCGTCGTTGTCGTCGCAGTGGTGCTGCTTTACCGGCGTCTGAGCGAGATGCGCTGGCTCGCCACCGGCATGTTAGTCATCGTTATTGCCACGCTGGGATGGGCCATCCTCACCGGCTTGCTGCGCGGCCATATCGCTCAGGTCTTCGCATTCCCTCCGGGAGCCTGGAGGCTCGATAGCGGCTTCTTCGCTGGCCTGGGCTCGGCCATGCTCATCGCCACCTACGACTACTGGGGCTACTACAATGTCACCTTCCTCGGCGGCGAAACCCGCGATCCGGGCCGCACCATCCCCCGCGCTGTGCTGCTCTCCATAGCCATCGTTGCTGTGCTCTACCTAGGACTGAACGCCAGCGTTCTCGCCGTCATGGGTACACCCGCCATCCTGGCCGCGCAAAACCTCGACGCCCGCCGCGCGCTGCTCTCCACCTTCATGCAAACCGCATGGAGCCCAGTCTTCGGCGCCAACATCGGCGCGCTGCTGGGCAAACTCGCCGCCGTGATGGTGATGGTTACCGCCTTCGCAAGCGTCTTCTCGCTGTTGCTCGGCTACTCGCGCATCCCCTTCGCCGCCGCGCGCGACGGCAACTTCCTGCGCGTCTTCGGCAGACTGCATCCAGTCAAAAACTTCCCTTACGTCAGTCTTCTGGCGCTGGCCGGCATGGCGTGCCTCTTCTGCTTCTTTTCGCTGGGAGACGTCATCGCCGCGCTGGTAGTCCTGCGCATTCTGCTCCAGTTCGCGCTGCAGCACGTCGGCGCCATGGTTCTCCGCGCCCGCCGCCCCGATCTTGCCAGGCCCTTCCGGATGGGGCTCTACCCGCTACCCCCGCTGCTCGCGCTCGCCGGATTCGCCTACGTCGTGATCTCGCGCCCGAACTTCCATCGCGAGGTCATGCTGGCGGTCGCCGTCGCGGCAATGGGTACAGTAGTGTTTGCCGCGAGGGCCTTGCATACATCCATCAGGGCAGTGGACAGCGTACATTAATCGGAGCGACCATTTGCGCGCCCGATGTTTGCCCCCCCCATCAACCAGGCAGGAATCCATCGGAGAGAGCTGAGAATGGCACGTCTTGACCGCGGAAGCGAAACGCGTAATCACGATTCACCATTTTCCCAGTAAACAGCATAGGCGTCCCTGGCAATTGGGTTTGGTGTGGGTGTATAGTTTCGTGACACAGAAGTTCAAAATTGAAACCCCGGATAAGGGTCCCCATGAAAGCAATTAAGTACATCCTCGTATCGGTGCTGTTGGTGAGCCCCGTAGCGGCGCAGGTGCGTCCCTGGC